>JANXOE010000087.1 GCA_025353745.1 Hymenobacter sp. | reverse complement strand
CTTCGCGTCTCCATCGCTGCACGATTTTGATTAGTTGCAACGATTGAGACGCGAAGGGTCGCGTCTCTACCACCGGTCACGGGGCGCACGAAACGGCGCTAAATCCCGGAGCGGGGGTGGCGGGGTTTTACGAACGCTGGGCTGGCTATTGACTGGTAAGTATTGTTTATCTGCCGAAAATACTTGCCGGCCGGGCCGGCTACTTCAGCCCGTACATCACGCCGTTGATGTCGTCGTTGCCGCCGAACTGGCTTTGCAGGGCGGCCTGGTAGTTGGCCGTGTTGGCGGTGCGCTCCGAGGCCGGGTACTGGAAGCGCAGCGCGATGCGGCCGCTGTTGCCGGTGCCGGGGCCGGTGGTGAACGTGGGCACGCCCGTGCGGCGGTAGGTGAAGTAGGCTTCCAGGCCCGAGTGGCGGAACAGGGCGAGGTACTTCTGCTGCAAAATCTGGGTCAGGCCAGGGGCCCCGGGCGCGTACTGCACGGCGGGCTGGGCGTAGTAGGCCCCGAAGCTCACGGGCACGTCGTAGGTGTCGTAGTTGGCCGGGATGGCCACGTCCGTCGAGCCGGGCCGGTAGAACGACGCCTGGTACACGCCCTCGGCCGGGAGGCCGTAGAGCTGCATCGACGCCTGGATGCCGGCCTTGTAGTAGGCTTCGGCGTCGCCGGGGGCCCAGCCGCGGTTGATGCCTTCGGCGAGGTTGAAGCACAGCTCGGGGTAGCCGATCTGGATGCTGGGCTCGCCGGTGAGGGTGGAGAAGTAACGCTTGCGGTTCAGGAACGAATATTTCTGGAGGCCGGCGTTGTTGTACATCTCGCCCAGGTCGAGGCCGGCGTCGGCCCCGACGAAGGAGGCGAAATCCGTGGGGGCCTGCTTCTGGGCGTCGACGTAGTAGCGGGCCGGCTCGCAGGTGGCAAACACGCGCGGGTCGTGGAGGCGGGTGAGCAGGCCCACGTAGGTGGCCGACATGTTTTTGCGCGAGCCGTCCTGGCCGAACACGAGGTTGTTGTTGGGGTAAAAGTTGTTGGTGGCCGCCAGGTACACGTACTGCATGTTGTCGGCGGCGCTGGTCATGAGCGGGTACTTGCCGGGGTTGCCCACGACGGCCGCAAACTGCCCGGCGAGGCCGAGGTCGGCTTCGCCGTTTTTCTTGCCCAGCTCCAGCAGCAGGCGCACGCGCAGGGTGTTCACCGCCTTCTGCCACTGCTTGAGGCTGCCGCCGAAGTAAATGTCGCCGGCCACGTTGGGGGCCCCGGCGGCCACCAGGGCGCCCAGGTCGGTGTTGGCCGATTCGAGCCATTTGAAGGACTGCACAAAAATGGCCTTCTGCGAATCGTACTTCGGCGTGAGCCCTTCCAGCCCCTGCAAGGCCCCGGTTTGCGGAATGTCGCCCATTTCCAGGCTCATGCGGGTGTAGAGGTAGGCGCGGAAGAAGTTGGCGAGGGCCCCGTAGGCCTGGGGGGCCGGCACCGCCTCGGTTTGGGCCTTGGCGGCCATCAGCTCCACGTTTTTGAGGGCGGGGTAGTAATCGGTGCCGCTGCCGAAATCGTAGCGGTTGTTGCCGTAGTAGTCGTAGTTGTAGAGGTAGTACTGGTCCCAGATTTCGTTCTGGCCGTTGGGGCCCTCGAAGGCGTTGTTGAGCACGCCGTTGAAGAGCAGCGAGGCGGGCACGCTGTTGGGCTTGTTCTCGTTGACGGTCAGCTGCTCGAAATCTTTGTTGCAGCCGGTGGCGGCCAGGGCCAGGCAGACCAGCAACCCGCCCGTTTTGAAGATATTTTTCATCTTGGTTTGCGGTTGGGGGTTAAAAGGTGGCGTTCAGGTTCAGGCCGTAGCTGCGCACCGTGGGCGATTGCAGGCCGGTGGCTCTGAAGGACGTCTGCTGCCCGCTGTTGCTGGTGCTGTAGTTGTACTGGTCCAGGTCCACGTCTTTGAAGCGCTTGTCGCTGTAGAAGTAGAGCAGGTTGCGCCCGATGGCCGACACCGACACCCGCTGGATGAAGCTGCCTTCGAGCCACGCCCGGGGCAGGTCGTAGGTGAGGGTCACCTCGCGGAGCTTGCCGAAGGTTTTGCTCATCAGGTTGGCTTCGTCCACGCCGTAGAACTTGCTCACGTAGTCCTGCACGAACGCCACCTGCGTGTTTTTGCTGAACGTCAGGGCTTCGGGGTTGAGAATGGCCCCGGTTTTGGAGTCGAAGTTGATTTTGGCGCCGTTGGCCACCACCACCCCTTCGCCCACGTACGTGCCGGCGTAGCCCGCCGCGCCGTAGTTTTTCCAGTCCTGGTAGCGGGCGTCGCCGAAGGCCCCTTCGGCCGTTTCGATGTTGCGGCCCCCGCGCATCGTTTTGTTGTGCATGTAGTCGGTGATCACGCCGCCCACCGAGCCGTCGAACTGAAAGCCCAGGCTGAGCGACTGGTAGTGCAGCTTGTTGTACACGCTCCAGCTGTAGTTGGCGTTGAGGTTGCCCAGGTACTGGGCCACCGGGTTGGGCAGGGGCTTGCCGGCCGCGTCGTTCACAATTTGCCCGTCGGGCGTGCGCACGAAGGCCGTGGTGTAGAGCTTATCGGTGCGGTCGCCCTTGGCGAAAAAGGTTTGGTACACGCTCTGGCCCGCGGGCAGCTCCTGGTACACTTCCTTGAAGCGGGCGTAGTTCACGAGCACGTCCCAGCCGAAGCCGTTCGGGTTTTGCACCGGCGCGCCGCTCAGCGAAAGCTCGTAGCCGGTCTTCTTGGTTTTCAGGGCGTTGATGTACTCCGTGGTGTAGCCGGTGGCCGTCGAAATCGCATTCGGCAGCACCCGGGGGCCGTCGAGGTACTGGAAGGCGGTGGCGCTCAGCCCGAGCCGGTTTTGCAGGAATTTGACGTCGAACCCTTCCTCGTAGTTCACGCGGGTGGTCGTTTTCAGGTTCTGCGCGAAGAGGTTGTCGGGGCCGTAGCCGGCCGTCTGGTTGTTGTAAGGCTTGCTCGTCGAATAGAACGATTGCAGCGAGTAGTCGGGGCCGTTGTAGGGCGAGGCGTAGGTGTTGCCGTAGCCGAGCGGGTTGTAGAACAGCGGGTTGAGCTTGGGGCTGTTGGCCAAGATGTTGCCGTTAAACGTGGTGATGGAGTTGAACGGCGCCGGCCCGATGGTGGGCGAGGTGGCGTCGGCCCGCACGTTGGCGTAGGAGCCGCGCAGCTTCAGGAAGGAAATGGCGGCGGGCACGGGCAGGTAGTCGGAGAGCACCGTGGCCACCGACACGCTCGGGTAGTAGTAGGTGGTGGGCTGCTGGAAGGCCGACGACTTGTCGATGCGGCCCGTGGTGGACACCGTGGCGTAGCGGCCGAAGGAGGCGTCGAGCGAGTAGTAGGCGCTCAGCACCCGCATCTGCGAGCGGAAGCTCGTGGCCTGGACCGGGTTCTGCGAGTTGCTGAAGGCGTACACTTCCGGCACGTTCAGGTAGTCGGTCGAGGCCCAGTTCGAGTTGTAGGTGAAGTTGCGCACGTTGCCGCCCACCAGGCCCGACAGGGTCAGGAAGCTCTTCACGTTGTAGTCAAAATTCAGGAAGCCTTCGGCGTTGTTGTCGAACAGGTTGCGGCGGTCTTCGCGGTAGTCGCCCAGGTTGCCCTCGCGGCCGTAGGGGTGGGCCGAGTACGGCATTTTTTCCGTGCGCAGCAGGTCGTAGGTGCTGACCTGGGTGCGCACGGTGGCGCTCAGGTGGCCGTCGATCTTGTAGTTGCCGGTGAGGTAGGCGTAGGTGTCGTTCTTGTAGTGGCCGCGGGTCCATTTTTCCGTCATCAGCCAGGGGTTGTGGTAGCGCTGGTACTCGGCAAACACCGATTGGGTGCCCGCCTTGCCCGGCTGCCAGATGCCGCGGATGTCGGGCGCGTTCACGTCCCAGTCGGCGCCGGTCCACACGGCCACGTTGTAGAGCAGGCTGTTGGGGCCGTAGTCGGCGTCGGGGAAGTTGTCGGTGAACTGGCGGTTGTAGTTCACGTTGGCTTCAATCTTGAAGCGCGGGCTGGGGTTGAAGGCGCCGTAGAGGTTGAAGTTGACGATGTTCAGGTCGTTGTTGGGGATGTAGCTCTGCTGGTGGCTCTGCGACACCGAGAAGCGCGTGGTGTAGCTGTCGCCGTTGGCGCTCAGGGCCACGTTGTTGGTGGTTTGGTAGCCGGTGCGCAGGAAGTGTTTCAGGTTGTCCTTGCCGCGCGCCACCCAGGGCGTGCCCTGGCGCACGCCGTTCACCACGGGGCTGTCGTACTGCGGAAGGAGCTGGCCGTTGAAGTAGGGCCCCCACACGTCGTAGTCGCCGTCGACGCCGCCCGGGGCCCCGCCTTTGCCGTCCACGAACTGGTACTGGGTGTTTTCGCCCGGCCCGTACGCGTCCTGCAGGCGCGGAAAGGCCAGGAAGCCCTTGTTGAGCACGGTGCTGCTGTTGAGCTCCACCGTGAAGCCCTTCTTGTTTTTGTTGCCTTTTTTGGTGGTGATGAGGATGGCGCCGTTCTGGGCGCGGTTGCCGTAGAGGGCGGCGGCGGCCGGGCCCTTCAGCACGGTGTAGGTTTCGATGTCGTCGGGGCTGATGTTCCAGGTGTCGGTGTCGATGGGAAAGCCGTCGACCACGTACAGCGACACCGTGTTGCCGCGGATGGCCACGTTGGGGGCCCGCAGCAGCTCGGCCGAGGGCCCCACCGACAAGCCCGCCACCTTGCCCGTGAGGCCGGAAATCGGGTTCGGGTCGCGGGCCCGCACCAGGTCTTCGCCGTTCACTTCCTGCACGGCGTACCCGATTTTGCGGGTTTCCTTCTTCACGCCCAGGGCCGTCACCACCACCTCGTCGAGGGCCCGGGCGTCGGGGGCCAGCGCGATGGCGAAGGTCGTTTGGCTGCCCACGGCCACCTCCTGCGGCACCGTGCCCACGAAGCGGAATTCCAGCACGTCGGCGGGCGCGGCCGTCAGCACAAACCGGCCGTCGGCACCGGTCGAGGTGCCCTTGGCGGTGCCCTTGATCAGCACGCTCACCCCCGGCAGGGGCTGCTGCTTATCGTCGCTCACCACGCCGCTGACGGGGCCCTGGGCCAGCAGAATTTTCGGCGCCAACGCCAGCAGCAACAGCAGCAGCCCGGCGTTGAAGTGCTTGTAAAAGCTTCTCATATTTCAGGGGGTGAATGGGTGAATGCGTAAGTGAGTGATCAGCAAAAAGACGGTAGCGGGCGAAGGCGACGGAGCAAATCGACGGTGGGCTGGTGCATTGCTGCGCTCGTTCACGCCTTCGCGCCTTGCAGCAGGTGCAGCAGGGCCATCTTTTTGAGGTGGGCCAGGCTGCTCACCGGCAGGGCTTCCTGCTTGGCCAGGTCATCCCACTGCCGCAGCCGGACGATGACGCCCGCGTCGGGGTGGCGTTCGAAGGCGGCGGCTTCGGCGGCCGTCATCGCCCCGCCCTGGAAAGCCAGGGTGGCTTGGCTGGCGGGCGAAAGCTGGCGCAGGTACGCGGGGTACTTGTGGGTGAGGTAGCGCTTGGCCAGCACGTGGCTCTCGACCAGCCCGGCCAGGCGCTCCGAAAAGCCCCGGGCCCGCAGGTAGTCGGCCCCGAGGCGCTCGTGGTCCACGGCCCCGAAGCCGTCCATCGACGGGGCCGCGTTTTGGTGGGCGCAGAGGTGGCCGAGGTCGTGGAAAAACGCGGCCAGCACCACCTCGTCTTCGCAGCCTTCGGCTTCGGCCAGCGCGGCGGCCTGCCACATGTGCTCAAGCTGCGACACCGGCTCGCCGATGTAGTCGTCGCCGCCGTGGATTTCGTAGAGGGCAAAGAGCTCGTCCACCGTGGTTTGCGGGTTGAAGTTGGGGTTGGCGGAAATCATCGGGTGGGTAGAGGTAAAAAGCCCAGGGCCGCCAGGGGCCAGGCCCCGCCTGGGGCCGCCGCACGGCCGGCCAGCCGCGCCGGGCGCGGACCGGCAGGGCCCTAAATCGTCGGCAAAGGACCGCCCGCCCGGGCCGGAAATGGTCGCCAATGAGTCATCAAATCGTTAACTAATTATGATCTGATTTTTCATATAAGTAAACGAAAAAGCCCCTCCGGCCCTGCTAGCCCACGGCCGGCGCGGGGGCCGGCCGCCGCTCCTGCGTGCGGTAGAACACCAGGGCCGCGCCCGCCGTGGCCGCCGCCACCCCGGCCAGCGCCAGGAAGGCGCCGCCCCAGCCCCGGTGCTCGGCCAGGGCCCCCGTGAGCCACAGCGCCAGCGTGCCGCCCGCGTAGCCCACGGCGTCGATCAGGCCCGCCGCGGTGGCCGCGCCCCGCCGCCCGCCGGCGTCGAGGGCCATGGCCCCGGCCAGAAACGAGTAGGGCCCCAGCAGCAGCAGGCCCACCAGCGAAATGAGCACCAGCGGCCCCGCGCCGCCCGCCGTGGGCCGGGCCATGAGCGCCAGCACGGGCACCAGCCCCACGCAAGCCGCCAGGATGAGCACGCCGCGCTGCCCGCGCAGCCAGGCGTCGGAGAGGTAGCCGGCGCCCAGGATGGACGCCATGCCGAACACCGAATACAAGGCGCTGTACTGCGAGGCCGCGCCCTCCGGCAGGTGGGCGGCCTCCACCAGGTAGGTGGGCACCCAGAAGCCGAACGCCTCCCGCAACGCCGTGAGGCCGAACGACATGGCCAGCATCAGCAAAAAGGCCGGGCTGCGGAAGTAGGGCCCCAGCAGGGCCCCCAGCGACGCGGGCGGCGCGGCTTCGGGGCCCGCAAACAGGCCGGCGGGCCGGGCCGGCGGGGCGGGCAGGCCCACGCTTTCGGGGGTGCTTTTCAGCACGAAGGCGTTGGCGAGGGCCACCGCGGCCAGCACGCCCGCCGCCGCCATGAACAGCCCCCGCCAGCCCAGGCCCCGCACCAGCAGCTGCCCGAGCAGCAGCTTCGCCGCCACGTCGCCGGCCAGGTAGCTCAGGCTGAGCAGGCCCATGATTTTGCCGTAGGATTGGTAGGAAAACCAGTCGGCCGTGGTTTTCACCAGCCCGGCCCAGCCCATGGACTGCACGAGGCGGTTGGCGGCCCAGGCCGCGAAAAACACCGCCACCCCCTGCCCCAGCCCGAACGCCACCGTGGCCGCCACGGCCCCCGCCATGCCGAGCAGGAAAATCTTTTTGCCGCCCAAAAAGTCGCCGAGCACGCCGTTCACCACCTTGCCCGCGGCGTAGCACAGCACGCCCACCGAGGCAATTTGGCCCAGCACTTCCTTGTTCAGCCCCCGGCCCCCGAACTCGCGGATGAGCAGCGGCGCGGCAATGGCCAGGTTGGAGCGGCACAGGTAATAAGCGCCGTAGCCCACAAACAAGCCCAGGCCCGTGCGGAGCTGCCAGCGGCGCAGGGAAACGCCCCCCGCCGCAGGGGCAACCACGGCGCTGACGAGTTGGACGTTGGGCATTGACGCAGAATATTTGGGGGCCGGCAAGCGCCGGCGCGGCCCGCGGCCGGCCAGTGGCCCGGCCGGTTTCTCGGGGCCGGGGCCGGGCGGCTTTTCGTTTCTTTTCGAATGTAAAATTGGCTTTTACAAAGCAGCGACAGGTTGTCGCCATGTCACTCTTTCGTTAATAAATTAATTGATTGTGTTGATTATAAGTAAACACAACGCGCGGCCCGGCGGCCCCGCCCGGCCCTGGGCTGCCGGCCGGCGGCGCTACCTTTGCGGGCCGTTTCCCCGCGCCGGGCGCGGGCCTGTTCCCCGGCTTTCCCTTGAGACAACACTTCCGCCCCACCCTGTTATTGGCTTACCCCGTCGTGCTCTCGCAGCTCGGCCACATCCTGGTGAGCGTGTGCGACTCGGTGATGGTGGGCCAGACCGGCACCGTGCCGCTGGCCGCCGTGAGCGTGGGCGTGAACAGCACCAACGTGCTGCTGATGCTGGGCATCGGCCTGAGCATGGGGGCCGTGCCGCTGGTGGCCGCCGCCGACGGCCGCCGCGACGCGCCCGCCCTGCGCCGCCTGCTGGTGGGCTCCGTGTGGCTCTGCACGTTGGCCGGGCTGGCGCTGGTGGGCATCACCGAGCTCATTCCGCGCTTCATGCCCTACCTGGGGCAGGTGCCGGCGGTGCTGGCCCTGGCCACGCCCTGGGTGCGGGTGGTGGGCTGGTCGCTGCTGCCGCTGATGGTCTTCCAGGGCTTCCGCGAGTTTACCGAAGGGCTGGGGCTCACGCGGCAGGCCATGTGGCTGTCCATCGGGGCCAACGTGGTGAACGCGCTGCTCTGCTACGTTTTCATTTTTGGGCACTGGGGGGCCCCGCGCATGGGCCTGATGGGCTCGGCCTGGGCCACGCTCATCTCCCGCGTGCTGATGGCCGCCCTCATGGCCGGCTACGTGCTGCGCGCCGAGCGCCTGCGCCCCTACCGCTGCGCTGCGGCCGCCTGGCTGCGGCCCGACGGGCCGGTGCTGCGCCGCGTGCTGGCCCTGGGGGCCCCCATTGGCGGGCAGATGATGTTCGAGGTGGGCGCCTTTGCCGCGTCGGCCCTGATGATGGGCTGGCTGGGCGTCGTGCCGCAGGCCTCCCACCAGATTGCCATCACCGTGGCCGCCACGACCTACATGGCGGCCAGCGGCATCGCGGCGGCGGCCACCATCCGGGTGGGCAACCTGCGCGGGGCCGGCGACGCGGCCGGGGCCCGGCAGGCGGGCTTCGCGGCCTACTGGCTGGCGTTTGCCTTCATGGGCAGCATGGGCGTGCTGCTGATTTTTGCCCGCCACCTCATCCCCCACTACTTCACCCACGACCCCGCGGTGGTGGCCCAGGCGGGCACGCTGCTGCTCATCGCGGCCGGCTTCCAGGTGTCCGACGGCTTGCAGGTGGTGGGCCTGGGGGCCCTGCGCGGGCTCGAAGACGTGAAGGTGCCCTCGCTGGTGGCCCTGATGGCCTACTGGGTGGTGGCCCTGCCACTGGGCTACTTCCTGGGCTTCCGCCTGCACCTGGGCGCGCCCGGCCTGTGGGCGGCCCTGCTGGTGGGCCTCAGCATCGTGGCCGGCGTGCTGCTGCTGCGCTTCCGCCGCGAAACCCGCCCCGGGGCCCCGCTGCTGCCCGCCGCGCCCCGGCCCGAAGCGGCCTGGCTGGAGGTGTAGTTATTTTTCGATGGCCGCCGTTTTGCCGCCGCACGCTCCGCTTTTCGGGCACGATTCCTGTTGGGTCGGCCCCAATCTCATGGTCTGTTTTGCTATGCGCACTGCCTTTTCAGGATTTGCTTTGATGATGGCCATGGCCGCGCCGCTGGCCGCCGCAGCCCAGGCCCCGGCCAACCCCGCGCCCGCCAATCCAGCCGCCATTGCATGGGCGGCCGACCGGCCGCTGACGTGGGCCGACTTCAAGGGCCGGCCCCAGCTCGGCGACCCGGAGGCGGCCCTCACCTCGGCCGATTTGCTGTCGGGGGCCAAGTGCACGGACTTCGTGTTTTCGGCCACCGTCGCGCCCACCTTCAACCCGGCCGCGTCGTGGGTCCGCAACGCCAAAGCGGCCACCCCGGCCCTGCTCCGCCACGAGCAGCTGCACTTCGACCTGACGGAGGTGTACGCCCGCCGCCTGCGCCAGAAGCTGCGCGACGCCCACCTCGACTGCCAGAAGCTGCAACCCGCCTTCGACCGCCTCACGCACGCCGTCTACAACGAGTGGGCCCGCGAGGAAAACCGCTACGACGGCGAAACCGCCCACGGCCTCAACGCCGCCAAGCAGGCCCTGTGGGACCGGCAGATTCAGCAGCAGCTGGCCGACTTGCAGGCCTTCGCGCAGTAGGTGTTAGACTTGTTTTCTAAATTACCGTTCACACCAGCCGGCTGCCGTTCGGCACGGGGCCGGCCACGGCGGCCAGCACAATGTGGCCGTCGGCGTCGGGGAAGCCCGTGACGAGGACTTCGGACCAGAACTTGCCGATTTGCTTGGGCGGGAAGTTGACCACGGCCAGCACCTGGCGGCCCACCAGGTCGGCGGGCGCGTAGTGGTGCGTGATTTGGGCGCTGGAGTTTTTCAAGCCGATTTCGGGGCCGAAGTCGATGCGCAGCCGGTAGGCCGGGCGGCGCGCTTCGGGAAACGGCCGGGCTTCCACGACGGTGCCCACGCGCACGTCGACGCGCAGGAATTCCGTCCAGTCAAGGGCTGCGGCGGGCAGGGCCATGGGCTTTAACGTTAATTAATACGGGTGCGGGTTGCGGGGGCGCTTGGGGTCGAGGCGGTAGACGCGTTTTTCGAGCGAGTCGATGACGGCCCCGTAGATGTCGTCGAGGTCTTTGCCGTGCACGCCGTAGTAGCGCACGCTGTGCTGGAACGCCGAATCGCTGACGTGGTACCCGCGGAACACGTTTTTCTGCTGGGCCTCGAACAGGGCCCGGGCCGAGTCGGGCTTCAGGGCGCTGTTCTCCACCCGCGATTCGAGCAGGTGCAGGTCGACGAGCACGGCCACGAGCTGGGGGCGGGGCAGCAGGTCGGGGGGGCGCAGGGGGTCTTCGGGGCGCTGGCAGGCGGGCAGGGCCAGGGCCAGGGCCAGCAGCCAGGAGCGGCGGGAACGGTTCACGCGGCCGAAGTTACGGCCCGGCCGTAGCTTCGCGGCCATGAACGCCGCCGCTCCCCCGGCCCTCACCGCGCTGGTGCGCCGCCTGCGCCACGTCGAAATCCGCATCCGCAAAGCCGTTGAGGCGCAGGTGCAGGGCACGGCGCGCTCCATCCTGAAAGGCACGGGGCTGGAGTTCGACGACGTGCGCCTCTACCAGTACGGCGACGAGGTGCGGGCCATCGACTGGGCCGTGAGCAGCAAGGGGCACGGCACGTTCGTGAAAACCTACAAAGAAGAAAAAGAGCAGCAGGCCCTGGTGCTGCTCGACGTGAGCGCCTCGCTCGACGCCGGCCCCGCCGCCCGCTGCAAGCTCGACCTGGGCCGCGACATCGCCGGGCTGCTGGCCCTGGCCGCCGCCCGCCAAAACACGCCCCTGGGCCTGCTGGCTTTTTCCGACCAGAAAGAGCTGTACCTGCCCCCGGCCAAGGGCCTGCGCGGGGCCTACGCCCTGCTGCAACGGCTGTTTGCGCTCACGCCCCAGGGCCGGCACACGGCGGTGGGCGCGGCCATCCGGCAGGCGCTGGGGCTGCTGCGCCACCGCAGCCTGGTGGTGCTGATTTCCGACTTCCTCGACCAGCACTACGAGCACGAGATTGCCCTGCTGGCCCGCCGCCACGACCTGATTGTGGTGCAGCTGCACACCCCCCGCGAGCAGCAGCTGCCGCCGCTGGGCATTGTGCCCCTGCGCGACGCCGAAACCGGCGCCACCCGCTGGGTGAACACGTCGGCCCCCGGCTTCCGGGCCCGCTACGCCGCCGGGGCCCGCCAGCACGAGGCCCAGCTCGCCGCCCTGTGCCGCCGCCACCGCGCCAGCTTCCTGGCCCTGGGCACCGAGGCCGACTTTGTGCCGGCACTGGTGGGCCTCATCCGCCACCGCAACCGCGCCGGCCGCCGTGGCTAGGGCCGGCCGGCTGGGGGCCCTGGCGCTGGCCGCCGCGCTGGGGGCCGGGCCGGCGGCGGCCCAGGACCGCCCGCAGGGCCGCTTTTCGCGGGCCGCGACGCGCATCGGCCAGCCCCTCGACTACGAGCTGCGCTACCTGCACGACCCCGCCGAAGAAGTGGTGTTCCCGGATTCGCTGGCCGCATTTGCCCCGTTCGAGTACGCGGGGCGCACCTTCTTCCCCACCGTCACGCGCCGGGGCCGCAGCCTCGACCGGGCCGTGTACCACCTGCGCACGTTTTCGTTGGCCCCCGTGCAGGCCCTGGCCCTGCCCGTGGCCGTGCTGCGCGGCCCCGACACCCTGGCCGTGCGCCCCGCCCCGGCCGCCGTGCGCGTGCGGGCCACGGCCCCCGCCGCCGCGCTCGGGCTGGGGGCCGGCTGGCCGGCCCTGCGCGAGGCCACGGCGTTGCTGCCGGTGCCGCCGCTCTTCAACTACCCCTACTGGCTGGCCGGCACCGGGGCCGTATTGCTGACGCTGGCGGGCGGCGCGGCCTTGTTTCGGCGGGGCCTGCGCCAGCGCTACGCGGCGTACAAGCGCCGCAAGAACCACCGCTACTTCCTGGCCCAGTTTGCCCGCCACGCCGAGCGGTTCACGCTCTCGCGCTCGGCGGCCAACGTGGAGCGCGCCGTGGCTTTGTGGAAAAACTACCTGGCCAGCCTCGAAAACAACGCCCTCAACTCCTTCACTACCCGCGAAATTGTCGATTATTTTGCCCACGACGACGACGTGCGCCGGGGCCTCGCCACCACCGACCAGGCGATTTACGGCAACGCCCTGGCCGACGACGACGAGGCGGAAATTGAGCAGGCGTTTCAGCGCCTGCGCGTGTTTGCCGAGCACCGCTACGCCGTGCTCCGGCAGGCCGGGTAAAGCGCCGCATTTTTTCACCAACCCTGGGTTATTCACTGGTTATGCACATTGTTTCTGTCAACGTCGGCCTGCCGGAGGAGGTCGAGTGGAAGGGCCGGATGGTCCGCACCAGCATTTTCAAGCGCCCCACCGCCGGGCCCGTGCCGGTGCTGGCCGAGCACCTGGCCGGCGACGGCCAGGCCGACCTGCGCGTGCACGGCGGCCCCGACAAGGCCGTGTACGCCTACCCGCTGGAGCACTACGAGTTCTGGCGGCGCCACGTGCCCGCCGAATTGCTGGTGATGGGCGCCTTTGGCGAAAACCTGACCACCACGGGGCTGCTGGAAAGCGACGCGCGCGTCGGCGCGTGCTATCAGGTGGGCACGGCCGTGCTCATGGCCGTGCAGCCGCGCCGGCCGTGCTTCAAGCTGGGCATCCGGCTGCGCGACGCGCGCCTGGTGCAGCAATTCGAAGAAGCGCGGCGCAGCGGCATCTACTTCCGGGTAATCACGGAAGGCGTGTTACGGGCCGGCGATGCCATCGCGTTGATCGAGCCGGGGCCCCGGGCCGTCACCATCCAGGACATGGTGGACAACATGCACGTGGCCCAAGACCCGGCCAAAGTGCGGGAGCTGCTGCGCCTGCCGAGCCTCTCGCCGTCCTGGCGCGCCCGGTTTGAGGAGGTGCTGGCGCCGAAGTAGCCCCGCCCTACACGGCCTGTAGGGTTGCGATAAAAATAAACACGCAACCCTACAGGCCGTGTAGGGTTGCGGATAAAATAAACGCGCAACCCTACACGGCCGGCAAGGTTGCCGCTCGGCGGCCTACAACGCAGAGAAATTTGCCCGTCCGCCGCACCGCGCGCATTTCACCGACGAGCGGCTGCGGGGCCCCGCGCCCGGGTAGCGCGGGCTTACTTTTGCTTCGATGACCGGCTTTCCCGAGTTTTTGCGCTACGCCACGCTGGCCGGCTACCAGTGGCAGCACCCGGGGCTGCTGCTGCTCATCGGGGCCGTGCCGCTGCT
>JANXOE010000048.1 GCA_025353745.1 Hymenobacter sp. | reverse complement strand
TCAATGTCATCCAGGATTATACCGCCGCATGTGACAAACTCTTCCTTGTAAGTAGTTTTGCCGCGCACGGCCAGCGGGGTGCGCAGGAGCAGTTCCAGCAGGCGGTTGTGGGCTTTGGCGGGGAGGTCGCTCCAGCGCAGGTCGGGGCCGATGCCAGCCAGCTCGGCCAGGGTGCGCCACAAGCGCTGGGGCAGGCCAAACTGCGGGTTGACGGCGATGCCCTTGCGGCCGTTTTCCTGCCGAAATTGGTGCAGCCAGGGCCGTAAGGTGTCGTCGGTATGGTCGGGCAACCAGTTGATTAGCGCCGTGCCGGTGTAGTTTAGCTCGCTCAGGCGGCGCGCCCCCCAGGCCGAAAGCTTGAGCACGGCCGGGCCGCTCACGCCCCAGTGCGTGACGAGCAGGGGGCCCTCGTAGTGCAGCTTCTCGCCCGCCAGCGTCACGCGGGCGCGGGGCACGCTTACGCCGGGCAGCTCGCGCAAGGGCGAACCGGGCACGTTGAAGGTGAAAAGCGAAGGCACGGGCTCGGCCACGGCGTGGCCCAGGGAGCGCAGCCAATCGTATTGGGCGCTTTTGGGCTGGCCACCGGTGGCCACCAGCAGCCGCGCCACGGCCAGCGCGGGGGCCGGCCGCCCGGCCCCCGCGAGCTGCAATTGAAACCCGCCGCCTTCCTGGGGCGCGATTTCTTCGGCAGCGGTGTGGGTAAGGATTTTCACCCCGGCTTGGCGGGCTGCCTCTTCCAGGGCCCGGGCAATGGTTTCGCTGCTGTCGGTGGTGGGGAACATGCGGCCGTCGGCTTCGGTCTTGAGTGCCACGCCGCGCCGGGCAAACCACGCCACCGTATCGGACACGCCAAACCGCTGGAATGCGGCTTTGAGGGGCCGGCCGCCGCGCGGGTAGTGGGCCACGAGCTGGGCGGCCGAGTCGCAGGCGTGCGTCACATTGCAGCGGCCCCCGCCCGACGCGCGCACTTTGCCCAGCAGCTTGCCGGTTTTTTCCAACAGCAAAACCCGCAATCCGGGGTTGGCTTCGGCGCAGGCGATGGCCCCGAAGAAACCGGCCGCGCCGCCGCCCAGCACGGCCACGGTGGTAGAAGAAGAAGTATTCACGCCCCAAATTTACGCCCTGGCGTGGGGCCGTCGGCCCGTCAGCAGTACGGGAGGGCGGCCAGCACGTCGTCGTGCTGGAACGTGTAAGGCACGGTGCCCCGCACCAAGGTGCTGTCGATGGTTTTGCCGGTGAGGCCGGTTTCGGGGCGGAAGGTGGGGGGGGGCAAGCCCAGGAAATGCGCGGCGGCGGGGTAAAAATCGCGCCTTAGCGGGTGGCCGGCCGCCGCCACGTTGAAGGTATGGCCCCAGGCCCCGTGCCGGATGATGGCCGCCAGTACACCCACCGCGTCGGTGAGGTGCAGCAGGTTCACGGGGGCGTTGCCCTGCGCCAAATTCTGGCGGCCGGCCAGGAAACGCCCCGGGGCCCGGCCCGGCCCGATGAGGCCCCCCAGGCGCACCACCGTGCTTTGCCACTGCCCGTAGCGCGGCACAAAATGGCCCTCGGCCCGCAGTACATCGGAAGCAGCGTCGCGGTTGCTGAAGGCATCGGCTTCGCGCATGGCCCGTGGCTCGTCGGGGTACACGCTGGTGGAGCTGACAAACAGCACGCGCCCAATGCGCGCCGCTGCCACGGCCCGGTGCACGGGCCGCAGCAGGGTGGGGTAGGCCCCGGCGGCGGCGGCGCGGGGCGGCACGTCCAGCACGAGCACGTCGGCGGCGCGCAGCAGGCCGAGCAGCTGCTCATCGGCGGGCGGACTGAATTCGGCCCCCAGCTGCAACAGGTGCGGCCGCACGCCCAGTTCGGCGAGCACCGCCACCTGCGCCGGCGTGGTGGTGGTGCCCAGCACGGAGTGCCCGGTGGCCAGCAGGTGGCGGGCCAGGGCCGTGCCCAACCAGCCGCACCCCATGATGGCCACGACCGGCAACTCGGGCGGGGCGTCGTCGGAAACCGGATTCATAAGCGGGAAATTGTAGAGTAGCTCAGCCATAAAAGCAAAGCTGCAACCGAAACCAGTAGTAATATATAAATCAGCCAATAAAAAATTTATCTCCTGGGCGGTGCCGGAGCGGAGCGTACCTTCGGCCGCCAATCTTCCACCCAAATTCCTGGCTGATTTTATGAACATGCCCTTTGCCCAACCCATGCTCCGCGACCAAGCCCTGGCCGGTAAAACCATCATCGTGACCGGCGGCGGCACCGGGCTGGGCCGCGCCATGACCACTTATTTCCTGCAATTGGGGGCCCAGGTCACCATCACCAGCCGCAAGCTCGACGTGCTCGAAGCCACCGCCGCCGAGCTGCGCGCGCAAACCGGCGGCCGGGTCCTTGCCGTGGCCTGCGACGTGCGCAAGTACGACGAGGTAGAAAAAATGCTCGACCAAACCATTGCCGAATTCGGCGGCGTGGACGTGCTGCTGAACAACGCGGCCGGTAACTTTATTTCACCCACCGAGCGCCTGAGCCACAAGGCTTTCGATGTGATTGTCGACATCGTGCTGCGCGGCTCTTACAACTGCACGCTGGCCGTGGGCAAGCGCTGGATTGCCGATAAAAAGCCCGGCACCATCCTCAACATCGTCACCACCTACGCTTCGGTGGGCTCGGCCTTCGTGGTGCCCTCGGCCGCGGCCAAGGCCGGGGTGCTGGCCATCACCCGCTCGCTGGCCGTGGAATGGGCCAAGTACGGCATCCGCAGCAACGCCATCGCGCCGGGGCCCTTCCCAACGGAAGGCGCTTGGAGCCGCCTCTTCCCCGAGCCGCTGGCCAGCCAGCTCGACCCCGCCGCCAGCGTGCCCCTCAAGCGCGTGGGCCAGTACCAGGAGCTGGCCAACCTGGCCGCCTACCTCGTGTCGGACTTTTCGGCTTACGTCAACGGCGAAGTCGTCACCATCGACGGCGGCGAGTGGCTCAACGGAGCCGGCGAGTTCAATAAGCTGGGGGCCCTCACGCCCGAAATGTGGGACCAGATTGAGAAAACCATGCGCCGCTAAATCGCAGCTTAATCTGCGATTTAGAGTTTATACCCTTTGTAGCCTTTGGTAAATTCTTCCACGGGAATTGGCTGGTTGGCAACAACGTTATAAAATTCAAACTTTTCGAACAGGCCACGGTCATCGCGCACATCTACTATGACTGGCAAGTACGTTTTGGCGTCGATGCACAGGATGGTGCGGCGGCCGTAGCCGTTGGGCACCTGCACCACCTTGCCTTCGGGCAGCGCGGTGCTGGGGCCCAGGTTGTTGCGCTCCAGGATGCGGTACTCGCCGCAGCCAAAGCGCTCGGCTACGGTGGCCGTAGTTTCGTTTTTGGCGGCGCGGTAGGCCACGTAGCGGAATTGCGGGTAGTCGGACCGCAGCACGTGGCACGGGCGTGCCAGCACAGTGGTGTCGCCGGCGTAGCGAAACGTGCGGCTGAAGGTCGCGTCCTGGTGCAGAGCCGAAGGATGCATTAAGTCGGCAATGGTGCCGAAGCCGGCCTGCAACACCGTGTGGTGCTGGCCCCTGCGCATCAGCGAGCCGTAGGGGTTGAGGCTGAGCGTGATATAAGGAAAACTGGCCGGGTATACCCAGGCGTCGCCGCTGTTCTGGTTCGTCACCCACAGCACCTCCACGTTTTTATTGTCTTTTATATATACCCGCAGCGGGTTGAAGGTCAGTTTCATCAGGCTGCTCGACGGCTTGACTTCTCGGCCGATGCGCTCCTGGGCTTTCACCGAGCAGCGCAGGTAGCGCAGGTTGTCGATGGCGCTGCTCATGCGGGCAATCAGCTGTTCGGTGGTAATGGCCGGGCCCTCCGCTGGCCGGGCCGCCATCAGCAACGAACTCAGAACCAAAAAACTGGCCGCGAAAAAGCCAAAACGGCGGGCAAACAAAAAAACCATTAATGCAAAAAAATAAATAAACCGGCTCCTTAGGATTAAATACAATCCCGTCTAATTCAGGCTAATGTGCGGAAAGCGGGTGGCAACGCTATCGAAAATAAACAACTCATCTATTTCGATGCTGTTAAAATAGCGGTACAGCGGAAACTGCTCCACCACGGCCTGCACGGCCTTGGCATCGTCGCCGTTGATGGTGACCCATCCCCGGCGGCGGTCGGCGCTGATAGCATACGTTTCGATTACTTTTTCCGACAACAGGCGATTGATAAGCGAGCGGTGCTGTGGAATAAGCGCCAAAAAATCGTCTTCATAAGTATCAGGCAATGAAATGGTAACAACGAACGTAGGCATAGCGAACCGGTGCGGCGACCCAGTGATAAATACCGCGTCAGGGCGGCAAAGTTACGGCCCGGTCGGGCCCTACGAGTGCCCCAGCTCGGCCACGCCGGGCAGTGACCGGTCGCCCCGGGCAGGAGCGGCGGCCCGGTCCGGCCCGGTGGCGGGGGCCCCCGCCTGCGCCTTCTCCCAGTCCCGAAACTTGATGATTTCGCCTTGGAACTTGCCCACAAACCAGCTGATCAGTGCCAAGTCATCCAAAATGCCGACCACTGGGATAAAGTCGGGAATCAAGTCAATCGGCGAAAGCACGTAGAGCAGCACCGCCAGCCCCGAAACGAGCGTGGAGGTCGGTATTTGGCGGTATTCGCCGCTGGCGTAGCGGCGCACGAGCCTTACCAGGGTCAGCGCCACGTCGAACAGCTGCTGAAATTTATTGCTTTTGCTTTTTTCGTCGGCGAGCTTGGTGGCCACTTCGTTCAGCACCGTCACCACCTTGAATGGCCGCCCCAGCAGCTTGGTGGCCCGCCCAATGAAGAGGCTAAAAATAGCATTTTTGGAGATGCGGAGGCCTTTTTCGGCGAGGCTGGACATGGGTAAGCGGTTGGTGAAGCGTAAAAGCGGCATACGCGCAACGGCCCCTATATGTTCCTACGCCACCGATTCGCCCCGCTCGAACAGCGGCGTGGTGCCGCCCACCCAATCCCTGTCTTTGTTGAAATCGACGCCGATCATGGCCCCGCGGCTCAGGCGTGCGAGGCCCGTGAGCAGGCGCGGGCGGGCTTCGCCGCGCTGCCACACGTACAGCAGCCGGATTTCGCACTTCACCAGCCCGTCGGGGGCTTGCACCACGGGTGCGTAGGCCACTTTGCGCTGCAACAAGTAGTGCTGCTTGTTGGGCAGCGCGTCGAGGTCAGCGGCAGTGAAATCGAGTTTTACGCCGGCCCCCGCAAACGAATACAGCGGCTTCAAAACGTAATTTTCCAAATCGGCTGGGTACGTTGTCAAGTCGCTCACGTAGTGGCTCGGCGGCACGAAGGGGCCGTGCAGCAGCGGCAGCGTGAACTTGCTGACGCGGAAAAACCAGTTCGGGTGGCCCACCCAGGCCACGTCCACATCGTCGGTTAAATTAAACTCGGTTTTTAAAGTTGGGTGGCGCGCCAGCTCATCGAAAATAATTCGATTATAAATACGCCGGATTAAAATTTCACGACCGTCTTTTTTATAAAATAACTGCCGCCCTTTTTTAAGAACGTCCGTTAAATTAACCGTAGTTATTCCCCACGCTTGTTCCGACAGGACAAAATCAACACGTGTTTTTTGTTCCTTCGGAAATAATTCAAGCAGAATAACATTTTCCGGGTCGGCGTCGCCCACAATTAATTCGCGCATCTGCGCGTGGTAGGCGGCCGCGTCGGGCCCGTCCAGAAACGGCGACACGCCGTCGGCAATGGGGTAGTGCCGACGAAACACCGCGGGCAGCCAGGCTTGAAATGCGTAGAGCGAAGGAAAGCCTTGCAGCTCAATGAGCTGTGGTTCCAGCTGGCCCTGTGCGTCGCGGCATACGGCGAAGTCAAACGTCAGAAATTCGGGCCGCTCGTCCTCGTTCGGCACGCGCTGGTGGGGCGGAATGGCCGCCTCGGTGCGCGCCTTAAAATCGGGTTGCGCGATGACGTCGATGATGCTTTCGCCGGCGGCCATTAATTTATCGCGCAGCCCGGCGGGCACAAATACCGGCGTTTCGGCCACCCGAAAATCGAGCTGACCGGGCAACTGCCGGTCAATATCGGCCAGCATTTCCCGGTATTTGTCCGGCGAAAACGTGGCGTTGAAAACCTGGCGATAAGCGGAAATCATAAGCGGCCGAGGACTTGAAAAAAGTGGTTAATCGCCAGAAATTAATTAGCCCGCGGGCACCAGCGCGGGCACCAGCTGCGCCACCGCCAGCCGCAAAAAGGTGGGCACAACGATGCCCCCGGTCAGCTCAATGGTGGTGGGGTCGGCGAGGAGGCGCACCATTTCTTCGTATTTTTCTTCCCCGTACGCCTTGACTACCTGTTGCTTGCGCTCTTCGGTGCGCATGTAGCGCAACATGCCTTCGCCGTCGGCCTCGGGATGAAACTGGGTGCCGAGTATTTCCGGCGAGAAGCGAATGGCCATCACGGCGCGGGTCAGGCCCACGTGGGGCCGTTTCTTTTCGAGGCACAGAATTTCGGCGCCCAGCACCGCCAAGTGGTCGAGGTCGGGGTGGGTAAGCTGGTAGTCGCGCGAATCGACGGCGAAAAAGGGCTCCGGCAGTGCGTGCAGCACCGGGTCGGCGTGGCCGGCTTGGGTCAGGTGCACGGGCATCACGCCAAACGAGGTGGACTTGCGCTTGCTCAACCTCCCGAGGCCGAGGTGGCGGCTGACGAGCTGGAACGAGTGGCAAATCAGCAGCAAGTGCTTTTTCGGGGCCTGGGCCTGGTTGTGGGCAAACAGCTCGTCGATGAACCGGAAGTACGCGGCCTCCCAGGTGTCGGCCGACGCCAGCGGGCTGCCGGGGCCCCCGGTAGAAATAAATACGTCAAAATCAGCAAGCTGCGGCAGCTGGTCCTGGCCCCGCACGTCAAAGGTTTCCGCGGCGAAGCGGACGCCGTTTTCGGCCTCGGCGTGGCGGATGAGTTGCCGGATGCAGCGCATGCCTTCGTTGGCCGCGCCCATGTACATATCCAGAATAGCTAAACGAACGGTATTCATGAAATGAAATAAATTGATAATCAGCGAAAACGCGAAGTAAGAGAAACTAAAACGCCAACCGGGTGGCTGGCGTTTTGGTTTGAGCGATGCCCTAAAACTACAATCCATAAGCGGTTTCGGACATAATGTAGTCCACCACTTTAGTCAGGTCGCAGGTTTCGCGGAACACGGCCAGCTGGCGGTCGGCCCCGGTGCCCATCTCCAGCATTTTCAGGATGTACTCCACTTCGTGCCGGCTGCCCAGCTCGTCGAGCACGTCGTCGATGAAGTCGAGCAGCTCCAGAATCAGGGCCCGGGTGGGCACTTCTTCCTGCTTGCCGAAGTCAATCATGTTGCCGTCGAGGCCGTAGCGGGCGGCGCGCCACTTATTTTCTTTGATAAGGGCGCTGCGGTAGAGGCGAAAGTTGAGGTTTTGGCGCTTGAGCTTGTAGATTTTCGCCACCAGGGCCTGCATCACGGCGGCCACGGCGATGGTTTCGTCGGGGCGCATCATCATGTCGCAGATGCGGTACTCGATGGTGTCGAAAAACGGGTGCAGGCGCAAATCCCACCATATTTTTTTGCCGTCGTCGATGCAGCCGGTTTTTACCAGCAGCTGCACAAACTCGTCGTAGTCGCTGGCGCTGGTGTAGTAGCCGGGGATGCCGGTGCGCGGAAAACGCTCGAACACCTTGGTGCGGAACGATTTGTACCCCGTCTCGCGCCCTTCCCAGAACGGCGAGTTGGTGCTGAGCGCAAACAAATGGGGCAGAAAGTAGCGCAGCGCGTTCATCATGTACACGCCGATGTCGCGGTTTTCGATGCCGACGTGCACGTGCATTCCAAACACGAGGTTGGAGCGGGCGGCCTCCTGCAATTCCTCCACAATCTTATCGTAGCGGGCGTCGGGCGTGATGGGCTGGTCCTGCCAGCGCGAAAACGGGTGGGTGCCGGCCGCCGCTATTTTCAGGCCCACGTTGTCGGCCAGCTCGATTACCTGGCGGCGCAGGTGCATCACGTCGGTGCGGGCCTCGTCGATGTTTTGGCAGATGTGGGTGCCCACTTCCACTACGGCTTGGTGCATCTCGGCCTTCACCTGCTCTTGCAGCGTCACCCGGCCGCCCTCCACGATTTTGGACATGTGCGAGCGCAGCTCCCGCGTGTGGGGGTCGATGGTCTGGAATTCTTCCTCGATGCCGAGGGTAAACGTGGGCAGAGACATGGCGGCGGGGAAAGAAAGGAGGAAACGGGTCGGAGCAGCGCGGGCGCTGGCTGCTTATTCGGGCTTTTTGGCGGCCGGCTTTTTGGCAGCCGGGGCCTTGGGCGCGGCGGCTTTTGTGGCCGAAGCCGCCTGGAGGGCCCCGGCGGCTTTGGGCGCGGCGGGCTTTTTGGGCGCGGCAGGCTTTTTGGCCACGGTGAATTCGGTGGCGCCCTGGGCGGCGCGGTGCGGGTGCACGAAAGTGCCCCAGGTTAGGTTGTCTTGGCCCGGCTTCTGGGCCTGGGCGCGCGCGATGGCCATGTTGGCGGCGGCTTCCACCACCCATTCAAAATTCTTTTCGCCCACCGATTTGATGTCGGCGTCGGGGGCCGGGTTGCCGAAGTCGATGGCCAGCGGCACGCCGTCGCGCACGGCAAACTCCACGGTGTTAAAGTCGTAGCCCAGGCCGGCGTTCAGCTTCAGCACGTAGTTCTTCATCGTGGCGAGCAGCTTTTCGCCGGCTTCGCCCGTTGTTTTCATCTCGGTGGCGTAGCGCAGGTGCGGCTCGTTGCGGGGCTCGTAGGGCATGATGAGCACCTCCTTGCCGCCGATGCAGTAGCAGCGGAAGTAGTCGGTGAACTCCACCGATTCCTGAAACAGCATCACCAGTTGGCCCGTTTCGTTGTAGGCGCGGAAAAAATCGTCGGGCGAGTGCAGCTTGTACACGCTTTTCCAACCCCCGCCCGAGTGAGGCTTCATGTAGGCCGGGAAGCCGATGTGCTGGAACGCCTTCTCCCAGTCCATCATAGCCAGGTTGCGGAACGAATTTTCGCTCGTGTCGGCGGGGCGCTCCTTGCTGGGCAGCAGCAGCGTTTTGGGCACCGGCACGCCCAGGCGCACGGCCAGGGCATTGTTGAAAAACTTCTCGTCGGCCGACCACCAGAACGGGTTGTTGATCACGGCCGTGCCCATCAGGGCGGCGTTTTTGAGGTAAGCGCGGTAAAAAGGCACGTCCTGCGAAATGCGGTCGACGATCACCGCGTAGTCGGGGGCCACGTGCTGCTCCACCTCTTCAATTTTCACAAACTCGGCGCGGATGCTGGCCGGGGCCTTCGCGTTCACGCGGTCGATAAAAGCCTGCGGAAACGTGTTTTCCTGGCCGAAAAGAATGCCAATTTTTTTCATGAATTTGGTTTTTTGGTGCTTGTTTTTAGTGCTTGGGGGCCCTGTAATTCTTGCCGCGCTTCATTGCGCGCTCGCAAGGCCACGGGGCCCCCGGTACCACTTAAATCGTGTTCAGGTACTGCGGAAACATTTCGCGCCACACCGGCCAGTCGTGGTCGCCGAAGGGCTTCACGTCGAGCCGAAACGGAATGCCTTTCTCGCCCAGCATTTGGGCCATCTGGTAGTTAGCTTCCTTGCAGAAATCGTATTCGGCCGTGCCCAGGACGATGTTCATCCACTGGAAATGCTCGCTGTGGGCCCCGGGCAGAAACTCGGGCGGGTTGTTGTAATAAACGTCGTCGTGGTGGTAGCCGTCCACAAACTGACGGATGTCGAACGCCGCGCCCATCGTAAAGAGGTGCGCTACCTGGTCGGGGTGGCGGAAAGCGAAGTTGAGCGCGTGGTAGCCCCCGAAGCTGCACCCGGCCACGCCAATCTTGTCGACGTGGCATTCCTGCCGGAGCATGGGCACCAGCTCTTCGCTCAGAAAACGGTCGTAGAACCCATGGTTTTGCACCCGCACCGCCGGCGGCAAGTGCTTCGCGTACCACGAGTGCTGGTCGATGCTGTCGATGCAGAACAATTTCACGCGGCCGGCCTCCACCAGCGGGCGGGCCGCTTCGACGAGGTTGAAGTCGCGGGCCTCGTGGTGGCGGCCGCCCGAAGTGGGAAAGACGACCACGGGATAACCCCAGGTGCCAAATACGAGCAGGTCGATGTCCTGGCCCAGGTGGTGCGAGTAGAAGCGGCGGTGCTGTTCGTGCAAAACGGGCGAAAAAGGAGTGAAAGGAAGGCCCTTGGGAGAAGCGGTGCGGCAAACTAGCAATAAAATTGTTGGCCGCTGGTATTTTTGGATTAATATATTGCTGGGTCAGATGCCTGCGCTTTGCCTTGTACGGTAAGTGCCGGGGTTGCCGTTACTTTGCCGCATGGTTTTGGTAAATGCAGACGCGGCGGTACTGGCCGTGCGGCAGTGCGAAGAAGTGCTGGTTTCAGAATTTTTGGGCCGCCCCGTGGCGGTGAGCGTGCTGCTGCCCCCCGGCCACGACGCGGCCCGCTCCGCGCCCTACCCCGTGCTTTATTTAAACGACGGCCAGGATTTGCCGCGCCTGGGCTTGCGCGCTACCCTGGCGGCGCTGTGGGCGGAGCCGGCCCTCGGCCCCTTTGTGGTGGTGGCCCCCCACGCCAGCGAGCAGCGTTTGCACGAGTACGGCATCGCCGGCCGGCCCGACTACAACGGCCGTGGCGACCGTGCCGGGGCCTACACCGCTTTTGTGCTGCGCGAGCTGCTGCCGTGGGCCCAGGGCCGGTACCGCGCCGCCACCGACCCCGCCGACGCCGTGTTTGCCGGGTTTTCGCTCGGCGGGCTCATGGCTTTCGATGCCGTGTGGCACCACCCCGAAGCGTTTGCGCGGGCGGGGGTGTTCTCGGGGGCCTTCTGGTGGCGCGGGCGGGCCGTGGGGGCTGGCTACACGCCCGCCGACCGCCTCATGCACCAGCAAGTGGCGGCGCGCCCGGTTCAGGCCGCGCAGGCTTTCTGGCTGCAAACCGGCACCCTCGACGAGCGCGATGACCGCAACGAGAACGGCGTCATCGACGCCATCGAAGACTGCCTGGACCTGGTGGACGCCCTGCGCGCCCAAGGCCTCGACGTGGCGCGCCAGCTGCGCTACGTGCAAGTCGAAGGCGGCCACCACCACCCCGATACCTGGGGCCGGGCGATGCCCGATTTTCTCGGCTGGGCCTTTGGGGCCGCCGCCACCGTGGCCGCGCTGCCGCCCCCGCTGCCCGTGGTGCGCCTGCACCTTGACCCCCACCTGGCCTCCGCGCTGGCCCTGGCAGCCGTAGCCAGCCCCGTGCCGGCCACCATCAGCCTGCCACCCGCCCACCGGGCCGCCGACGGCCCCCCAATTCCGCCACCTTTTACTCACAGGCCGGCCCCGGCCGCCCTTATTCCCCAGACGATGAACGCGACCCGACCCGCCCCCGGCGACTACCTGCCGTATTACCAAGGCTACATCGACCGCGTGCCCGCCGGAGCCGACCCCCTCCAAACCCTGGGCGAACAGCCGGCCGAAGTGCAGGCCGTCTTTGGCCCGCTCAGCGAGGCGCAGGGCGCCGCGCCCTACGCCCCGGGCAAGTGGACGCCCAAAGAGCTGTTGCTGCACCAGATTGATACAGAGCGCATTTTTGCCTACAGGGCCCTGCGCATCGCCCGCGCCGATGCGCAGCCTTTGCTCGGCTTTGAGCAGGACGACTACGTGGCCCACAGCGCGGCCAACACCCGGACGATGGCCAGCCTGCTGGCCGAGTACGGGGCCGTGCGCGCCGCCACGCTGGCCTTGTTCGGCGCCTTCACCGAAGAGCAGCTCGACCGGCGCGGCACGGCCAACGGGGGGGCAGTCACGGTGCGGGCGCTGCTCTACATCTTGGCCGGCCACGAGCGTCACCACCTTGCCGTGTTCCGCGAGCGGTACGCGCCAGCCTTGTAGATCCCAGAGATTTTTTACCTTCGCCCCGCACAACACGCGGCCCGCTGCTGCGTTTTCACTCTGCTTCCACCCTTAAACCTTCGTTTCAATCATGGCCAAGAGCACCGATGCCCGCAAAGAGAAAAAGAAAGACCCTGCCAAAAGCATGAAAGAGAAAAAAGCGGAAAAAGACGAGAAAAAGCGTCAGAAAGATATGCGCCAGGAATAATTTTCTCAACTACGGTTTGGCGGAATTGAACAGGCTTTCGTCGGCCTGCTGCCAGGGCCCCGCAGCAAGGCCCCGTTGCTTGCAACGGGGCCTTGCTGCGGGATTTACTTTTCTGCTGGCGCCAATTGCGGCCCTTTCAGATGGTGTAGTACGGTTCCTTTTCCTTGTCGTGGTAGCGCAAGTACCCGTGCAGCACCAGTTTAATCAACGTTTGATAAGCCCGGCGCTTGCCAAAATTCACCAGTTTTATGAATTGCGGCAGCGTAAGGCGCGGGTGGGCCTGGGCGTACTCAATGGCCGCCAGCTCGTGGCGGCCGAGGGGCAGGCGCTCGAACAGCGGCCCCGGGGCCGTGGGCGGCCGGCCCTCCAGCACCTGCTCGGTGAGGCGGCTGGTTTGCACGCTCTGGTCGCGCACCCGGACGTAGCCGCGCCAATCGTCGGCGGCCACCTGGGCGCGGTGGGGCTTGCGGGTACTTTCGGGCACCGTCACCACGAGCACCGTGCGTCCTTCGGCCTCCACCTCACGGTAGCGCAGCCCTTCCAGCGGCGGCTCAACGTGCTGGGCCGCGGCCGTGCGCAGCACGAAAAGCTCTTCCTCGGCGTCGCGCACGCCCACCACCCGCCCGGCGTCGTCGACGCCCACCAGCACGTGCCCGCCGTGCGTGTTGGCCAGCGACGTGAGCGTGCGCGAAATGCGGTAGGGGCGGGTGGTTTTTTGCTTGAACTCCAACGTTTCGCTCTCGCCGCGCGCAATCATCTCGGTTAAGTTCATGCTTCGCTATACGCGGGCCGGACGCAAAACGTGCCGCCCCGGCAACCCGGAGCGGCACGTTTGGTACACAAAATTCTGGCTCCTTAGAAGGGCAGGTCGTTGTCGTCGTCGCTGGCGATGGGGGCCGCCGAAGGCTGGGCGCGCAGCGTAGGGTTCTGGTTTTGAGCAGCCGGGCGCGGAGCCGCCTGCTGCTGGCCGCCGTAGCCGCCGCCCTGAGCGGCACCGGCAGCACCGGCGGGCTCGATGCGCCAAGCTTCCAGGTTGGTGAAGTACATCATCTGGCCGTTTTTGTTGTAGCCGCGGCCGCGCAGGTTGAAGGCGATTTTTACCTCGTCGCCCACTTTAAACTGGTCCACCAGGCTGGTTTTGTCCATCACCAGCTGGAACTTGATTTGCTCGGGGTATTGGCCGTCCTGTACTTCCAGCACGAACTCGCGCTTGCGAAATTTCTCGCTGATTTGCTGCTCGTCGAAAATCTCAATCAGGCGGCCGGTTACGTCGTAAGCCATAAAACTTGGTCTTTTGGTAGGGTTGAAACTAGAACGTCAAACCTACGAAAAAAATCCCTGATTTGCGCCCGGTCCGGCGAGTTAATCCCGCCGGCTCGTTGAGCGGCCGGGCAGGGCCCCGTCGGGGCGCGGGCCTACCTTTGCCGCCCTCACGCTCGTCTTCCCGCTGCCCTTATGCTTGCCTTGGCCATCCACGGCGGCGCCGGTACCATTGCCCGCGCCGCTCTCACCCCCGCCGCCGAAAACCAGTACCGCGCCGCCCTGCAGGCGGCCCTGGCCACCGGCTACGCCGTGCTGGCCACCGGGGGCCCTGCCCTCGACGCGGTGGAGGCCGCCGTGCGCAGCCTGGAGGACTGCCCGCTGTTCAACGCCGGGCGTGGGGCGGTGTTCACCCACGACGGCCATCACGAGATGGACGCCGCCCTCGCCTGCGGCTGCACCGGCCGGGCCGGGGCCGTGGCCGGCGTGCGCCAAGTGCAGAATCCCATCCGCGCCGCCCGCCTGGTGATGGACGCCACCGAGCACGTGCTGCTGGCCTACCCCGGCGCCGATGAACTGGCCCTGGAACACGGCCTGCCCGTGCAGCCGCCCGCGTATTTTTTCACCCAGCAGCGCCACGACCAGCTGCAAGCGGCCCTCGCCGCCGGCCGCGTGCAGCTCGACCACGCCGCCGCGCCCGCCGCCGACCCCAACTGGAAAAAAGGCACCGTGGGGGCCGTCGCCTGCGACGCGCGTGGCCACCTCGCCGCCGCCACCAGCACCGGCGGCATGACCAACAAGCGCTACGCCCGCGTCGGCGACACGCCCTTGATCGGGGCCGGCACCTGGGCCGATGCGCGTTGCGCCATCAGCTGCACCGGGCACGGCGAGTATTTTATCCGGGCCGTGGCGGCCCACGACGTGGCCTGCCTGATGGAATACCGCGGCCTAAGCCTGGCTGAGGCCACCCGCGTGGTGGTGCACGACAAGCTGGCCCCGGCCGGCGGCGAGGGCGGCCTCATCGCCGTCGACGCGGCCGGCAACCTGGCCCTGCCCTTCAACTCCGAAGGCATGTACCGCGCCAGCCGCAACGAGCAAGGCGATGAGCTGGTGGCAATCTATTAATTATTTGGCAGCCCGATGCCGGAAAATTAATTCCAGACCGTTCGCGCTGCTTATTTAATTGACTGCTGCTGACTGCATGGCAAGCAAACGACAAAACCTATTCGTATCGGTCCAGCACGTCTTGCAAAATGCGCGCAATTTCAACATCGTGCGGAGGGGCAAATAGTAGATTATGCTCGCCGGGTATTTCGCTGATATTAATTCCTGCTAAAGCAAGTTTTTTCCAACCCATGTAATTATTGTCGTGCATATAATAAAACGAATTCTTGACGCGAAATAATTCAAGCTTTACGTTTTGGGGCGTGATATTGTAGCGTTTGGCGGCGGCTTCAATCGTGTTGCCAATTTTCAGTGATTGCTGAAAAAACATTTCGTGCTGCTTGGCCCGTCCGTACCGCACCCGCAAATAATATTTATTGAAAGTAGTTTTCGTGGTTCCAACCCGATGCTTCAGGATGCCTTTGGGGTTGCTGCCCAACAAGGCAATGTTGTAAAAAAGGCTGTTGATGTGGTATTTAGTCCGAAGCAGTCGTTTTTTGAGTGGAGTGCTCGCGGTGTACGCTTCACTGGCGTAAGTGTCAAAGGCAATCAATACTTTGACTTTTTTGCCCAGGTCTTCCAACTGCCTGGTCATCTCATAAGCAATGATTCCTCCAAAAGAATAGCCGGCCAGCGCGTAGGGCCCCACCGGGTCGTTTTTTAAAATGGCCGCCACGTAATGCGCAGCCATTTGCTCGACCGTATCGAAGGGCTCATCTACGCCGTTAAGCCCTTTGGCCTGCAAGCCGTAAATGGGTTGGTCGGCGGACATGTTTTTGGATAGTGCGTTGAATATCAATACATTTAGTCCGGCGCCGTGCACAATGTAAAGTGGGGTTTTGGTGCCTTGGGGCTTGATCGGAACCAGGGAATCCCAGGTGATAAATTTGCTTTCCAGCTCGAGCATTAACGCTATTTTTTCGACCGTCGAATGCTCAAACAGCGCCGCTAATGGCAGGCGCTTACCGGTTTCTTTTTCCAGCTGGGTCATGGCCTGCACTGCAATTAACGAGTGCCCGCCCAGGTCGAAAAAGTCGTCGTACGCGCCTACTTTTTCAACGTTCAGCAACTTGGCCCAGATGCCGGCTACCAATTTTTCCACATCCGTACGCGGGCTGATATAGCCAATTTTAGCGTCGGTGGCAGCAGCAGCAGCAGTTTTTAGCGGCATGTCGGCGTGAATGCCATTTTCAATCAACGCTCTGCGGTCAATTTTTCCGTTCGCAGTCAACGGAAAAGCCGGCAAAATAGTGAATTTTGCGGGCACCATGTAAGCCGGCAGCTGCCGGCCGAGGGCTTGCTTCCAATTGCTGATTTGCGTCTCGGATTTGTCCGTTAGCGAATCGGTGCCGGCAATGACGTAGGCATGCAGGTAGGCATGGCCGGCGTGCGCTTCGTGCGCCACCACCACGGCCGCCGTCACGCCGTCGAGGGCCGCCAGGGTGTGCTCTATTTCGCCGGGCTCGATGCGGTAGCCGCGCAGCTTAATTTGCTGGTCGAGCCGCCCCAGGCATTGCAGCTCGCCGGTGGGCAGCAGCTTGCCCAGGTCGCCGGTGCGGTACATTTTTGCGCCGGGCACGGCCCCATATGGGTCGTCAACGAATTTTTCGCCGGTCAGTTCCGGCTTGTGCAGGTAGCCTTTGGCGACACCCTCGCCGCCGATAATTAATTCGCCAACCGTGCCGGGCTTTACGGGGCGAAGGTTGTCGTCGACGACATAAAATTGGGTGTTGGCAATGGGTTGGCCGATGGTAATTAATTCGGTGGGGTCGGTAATCTGTTTGACCGACGACCAAACGGTGGTTTCGGTGGGGCCGTACATGTTCCAGAGCGAGGCGCATTTCGCCGTCAACCGCTTGGCCAGGTCGGCGGGCAGGGCCTCGCCGCCGCACAGCGCCTTCAGGGGCAATTTTCGGGCCCAGCCGGCGTCCAGCAACATGCGCCAGGTAGCGGGCGTGGCTTGCATCACCGTGATTTGCGCGGCTTCGAGGAGTTGGAGCAGCAAATGGCCGTCTTTGGCTACCGCTTCCTCCGCCAGCACCACGGTGGCCCCGGCCACGAGCGGTAAAAAAAGCTCCAGGCCGGCAATATCGAATGAGATGGTGGTGACGGCCAAAAGTCTGTCGCTCAATTCAATGCCTGGCAATTCCCGCATGCTGCGCAGGAAGTTGACCATGTTGCGGTGCGTGACTTGCACGCCCTTGGGCTTGCCGGTCGAGCCCGACGTGTACAGCACGTACACCAGCTGGTCGCCGTCCACCGGCACGCCCGGGGCCCGGTCCGGGAAGGCAGCTGCTTCCGTTAAAATATTTTCCAGGCAGAGCGTTTGGGCCGGGGTTTCGAAGGTGTTTGCCAGCCGGGCCGAGGAAATGAGGTACTTGGCGGCCGAATCTGCTAGCATGTAAGCAATCCGTTCCGGAGGAAAAGTTGGGTCGAGGGGCAAGTAGGCGGCGCCGCATTTCATCACCGCGAGCAGGGCCACAAGCAAGTCCGGGGAGCGGTCGGCGGCCAGTGCGACGATATCGCCGGACTGCACACCTTTGATGGACAGATAGTTGGCCAGCTGATTGGCCCGGGTATCCAGCTGTTGGTACGACACTTCCGCGGAGCCTGACTGCACGGCAATTTTGGCGGGGGTGGCCCGGGCCTGCTCGGCCACCAGCTGGGGCAGTGTTTGGTTGGCCGGGTAGGGCCGGGCGGTAGCATTCAGACTGGTGTAAGCGGCTGCTAGGGCAGTGGGCGCTTGCCCCAGATTCTTGATTTTTGCGTTGGGGTTTTGGACTATCTCACCGATTAATTGCTCGAACTGCGCCATCATTCGGTCGATGGTCTTGGCCTCAAACAAAGCGGTATTGTAGGACCACTCCAGCGCCAGGCCGGTGTCGGAGTCGCTGGCGTTGACGAACAGCTCGAAACTTTCGTAAGCGCGCGGCAGGCTGCGCATTTGGTGGGCAAGGCCGTGAAAGGCAATGCCTTCGCCCATGCCGAGGTCGATGTTGAACACCACGGGCACCAGCGGAACCCGTCCCGCGCCCCGGGCCACCGGCATTTTTTTAAGCAAGCTGCCGAACGTCAGGTTCTGGTGATCATACGCATCGAAAAGGGCCGTTTTGCGCCGTTTCAAGTAGTCGGTGAAGCGAACTTCGCCGCTGGGCCGGCTGCGCAACGGCAGCAAGTTCACGCAGTGCCCCACCAACGGGGCGGCCGCGAGGGCGGACTGGCCCGCCGCAGGCAGGCCCACCACGAGGTCGTCTTGCCCGGTAAGCTGGTGAAGCAGGACTTCAAACGCGGCCAGTAAGGTGGTTACGAAGCTGCACCCGGCGCGCTGCCCCGTTTTTTTCAGGGCGGCCACCAGGGCGGAAGGCAGCGGGTAGTCCTGGCGGCGGCTGGCGTAGGTGCGGGCGGTGGGCCGGGGGAAATCCGTGGGCAGGTCGAGCACCGGCACCGGGCCCCGGTACTGTTCCACCCAAAACTGCTCGATGCGGCGGTATCCCGCGCTTTGGTAAAAAGCTGCTTGTTGCTCGGCGTATTGGCTGAACGACTGCGGGTCGGGTAGGGCGGGGAAAAGATGCTGGGCGTGGGCGGAGTAGAGCTGGCCCAGCTCCTGAAGCAGCAGGCCGATGGACCACCCGTCGCAAACGATGTGATGAAAGGTGAGCACGAGGCAATGCTCGGCCTCGGCGAGCTCGGCCAGGCTGGCCCGCCACAAGGGCCCTTCGACCAGGTTGAACGCGTGCCGAACTTCCTCCCGGGCGTAGGCGGCGAGCTGCTGCTGCTGCTCGTCGGGCACCAATTGGGAAAGGTCGTGGCGGACCAGGTCCAGCGGCGTCGGCCTCAGGACGCAAAGGTGCCGCCCGTCGGCGCTAAAAGCGGCGCGCAGCACCTCGTGCCGCTCCACCAGCGCGTTCAGGGCACTTTGCAGGGCCCCTTGGTTCAGCTGGCCGGTCAGGCGCAGCGAAACCGATTCGTTGTAGGCCCGGTTGGCGTCGTCGCCGCCCAGCAGGCAGGACGCCCAAATTTCAGCCTGGGGCTCGGTAACGGGTGCTAATCGGATAATTTCTGGCCCAGCGAATGGATCGAACGCAACGGCAACCGTGGTGTCAAAATCTTTCATGAATTCCTGATAAATAAATACCGGTAATGCTTGGTCGATAACGATTTGTGAAATAATTAACTTATTTTAAATAACAAGTAAAGAATTACTCAATGCAAATAATAATTAGTCTGATCAGTAATTATTTCAAAGGTGAATGGAATAATAATAATTTTTAGCTTTCAATTTCCAATTTTAAATAATCGCCCGCGAGGTCAGGATTGGCCACGAACCAAGCGGGGTTGCCGTCCCGGTCCCGGCCGAGCCGGGCACCGGGCACCGGGGGCTGGTTGAGCGCAGAGGCTGGGCCGGGCGTGGCTGGGCCAGGGGTCGGGGTCGGGCGGGCCGGGAAAAAACCGGCGTCGACCATTTCCTGCACGCTGGCCAGGAACAGGTTGGCCATCAGCGTCACTTCCTGCTCGGTGTGGGCCTCCGTCATGAAGCACGGAAATCCGTCCCACACGTGGAGGCCTTTTTCGCGTAGCAGCACGAACAGCAATTCGCTGTACGGCACTTCTTCCCGGAATTTGAGTTTCCAAAGCGAGCCAAACTGGGCCACGAAAAACGGCAGCTGCTGTTGGGCGAAGGCGGCGTTCAAAGTCCCGGCGAGGCGTTCGGCCTTGGCCGTCAGGCTTTTTTGCAGGGCAGGGCCCTGGGCTTTGAGGTGCAGCAGCGACGCTTTGGCGGCGGCCAGCGCCAGCGGGTGCCGCACGAAAGTGCCGGCGAAGTACGTCACGCCCACTTCGGGCACCGACGCGTCGCCGTATTGCCAGGCACCGCCGTCGAGGGCGTCCATGAGGTCTTTTTTGCCCGCGATGACGCCGATGGACAGCCCGCCGCCCACCACCTTGCCGTAGGTGGCCAGGTCGGCCCGAATGCCGAACAGGGCCTGCGCGCCGCCGGGGTGCATCCGAAAGCCGCTGATGACCTCGTCGAAAATGAGGGCCGTGCCCGCGGCCGCGGTCAGGGCCCGCACCTGCTGCAAAAAGGCCACGGGCTGGAACTCGGGCCGGCGGCTTTGCACCGGCTCGACGAGCACGGCGGCCAGCTCGTGGGCCCGCTCGGCGATGATGCGCAGGCTTTCGTCGGTGCCGTAGTCGAGGATGAGCATGTTTTGCACGGCCTCCGGCAGGATGCCCGCCGCGGCCGGGAACGTCTTCAGCATTTTGGTGCCGCGGACCAGTGCCTCGTCGACGATGCCGTGGTAGGAGCCCGAAAACGCGACGATGAGCGAGCGGCCCGTGACGGTGCGGGCGATGCGCATGGCCCCGAGCACGGCCTCCGAGCCCGTGTTGCAGAGCGCGGCCCGGTCGAAGCCCGTGAATTCGCACAGCAGCTGGCTCACCTCGCCGGCCAGCGGGTGCTGGGGCCCTACTTCAAAGCCGCGCTCGATTTGCGCGTGCAGGGCCTCGGTGATGAAGTCGGGCTGGTGGCCGAACATGCACGAGCCGAAGCCGTTGAGGGTGTCGACGTACTCGTTGCCGTCGAGGTCCCAGAGCCGGCTGCCTTTCGACCGTTCCACCACCAGCGGGTACACCAGCTCCTTGGTGAGCGGCCGAAAGCCCGACACCACGCGCGGGTCGGCCATGTGCGGGCGGTGCTGCTGCGTGTACGCCTTGCTGGCCTTGGTTTTTTGGGTGTAGCGGGCCGTGAGCTGCTGCAAAAAAGCCTCCTGCCGAGCGGATAGCTTCGTAATCTGCCGCTCGATGCGCGGCGAGGCCCCAAAGGGCTTCTTGATTTCCGCGGCTTCCTCCGGCGTGAGGACGGGCCCCTCGGGGGCCCCCGGAGCAGCGGCCGTTTCCGGGAGGGCCGTGGCCATGGCCGGTGCCGGGCCGTGCAGCAGGGCCACCTGTTTCGCCAGAATCTGTAGCTGCTGGGCAATCAGGCCCAGGGCCGAATCGCCCCCGGTGGGCGTGGCCAGGGGCACCGCGGCCGCGGGGTGCGTTGCGGGGTGGGGCGGGGGCCCTGCGGCCGGGGCCGCCGGTTGGTACGCCTCGGGCGGCAGCGAGTGGTCGAGGTGATCGGTTAGCTGGCCCAGGGTGGCGTACTCCTCGTTTAGCTGCCGAAAGGTGATGGGCAGCCCAAATTTTTTCTTGAGCGTGAGCGCCAGCTGGGTGAGCAGCAGCGAATCGAAGCCCATTTCCAAAAAAGTCATGTCGGGCGATACGCCGCTTAGCTCGATGCCCGAGGCACTTTCCAGTATTTCTTTGATGGCGGCGAGTAGCGTTGGTTTCCTCATGGGGGTAGATGGCGTGAGGGGAAGGGGAACAAAAACGGCCGGGCCCGGGGTAGCGGGTACAAAAAGAGCTTGGCCCGCGGTGGGCGCCAGCCAGCAAGGCTTGCGGTCGAAGGCGTACGTCGGCAAATTCACTTTTCGGCGGCCCCGGCCGGCGTGGAAAGCGGCCCAGTCGGGCGCTACGCCGCGCAGCCAGAGCTGGCCCAGGGCCCCCAGGAGCGCCCGGTACTCGGGCTGGGGACCTGCATCTTTTTTCAGGCTGGCCAGGGCGGTGCCCGCCCGTCCGGCTAGCTGCTGCTGGGCCAGGGCCGTCAGCACGTGGCCGGGGCCCACTTCCAGCAGCAGGGGGTTGTGCTCGGCCAGCAAGGTGTCGACGGCCGCGGCGAAGCGCACGGTTTGCCGCAGGTGGGCGGCCCAGTACTGCGGGTCGGTGGCCTGGGCGTCGGTCAGCCAAGTGCCGCTGACGGTCGAGGCCACCGGCTTTTGGGGGCGCTGGAGCGGCACCCGGGCCACGGCCTGCCCGAACTCGGCCACCACGGGGTCCATCATGGCCGAATGGAAAGCGTGGCTGGTGGCCAGCACCCGGTTGGGGATTTCCTGCGCGTCGAGCGTCCGGGCAAAGGCCGCTACTTCCTCGTCGGGGCCCGCCACCACGCACGCCGCCGGGCCGTTGAGGGCGGCCACGGAGAGGGCGTTGGGCAGGCAGGCGTCGAGCTGGCCGGCCGTCAGGCGCACCGACAGCATGCTGCCGCGGGGCAGCCCGCCCACCAGCCGGCCCCGCACGGCAATGAGCGCCAGCGCATCGCCCAACGAGAAAACCCCCGCCAGGTGCGCGGCCACGAATTCGCCGACGCTGTGCCCGCAAAAGCCGGTGGGGGCCAGGCCCCAGCTCAGCCAAAGCCGGGCCAGGGCGTATTCGGTGACGAACAACGCGGGCTGCGCGTAGCGGGTGTCGCGCAGGCGCGATTCGGCGGCCCCGTCGGCCGGGTCGGCGTACAGCACCTCGCGGATGTCGCCGGGCAGGTGGGGCACGAGCAGGGCCGCGCATTCGTCCACCGCCGCCCGGTACGCGGGCTCGTGGTCGTACAGCTCACGGCCCATGCCCAGGTACTGCGCGCCCTGGCCAGGAAACAGGAAAAACAGGTCGCCCGGGGCCTCCGCCAGGGTGGCGGCGCTGGCGGAAGCAGCATCGGCGCGCAGGTGGGCCCGCAGCTCGGGGCCGTCGGCGGCCACCGCAAACCGGCGGTGGTTGAGCGCTGGCCGGGTGGTGGGCAGGGTGAAAGCCACGTCGGCCAGGGCCGGCGCATCGGGCCGGTCCAGGGCGGCGGCCAGCTGCTGGGCGTAGGCTTCGCGGCTAGCCGCCGCCTTCGCCGACCACACAAACAGCTCGGCCGGCCGCGCAGGCCCGGCCGTACCGGTGGGGCCGGGGGGCGTAAATTCTTCCATCACCACGTGCACGTTGGTGCCGCCCACGCCAAACGAGCTGACGCCCGCCCGCCGGGGCCCTCCGCCGGCGGGCCAGTCGGCCAGGGCGGCGTTGACGAAAAACGGGCTGTTGGCGAAGTCGATGTGGGGGTTGGGGGCCGCGTATCCCAACGAAGGGGGCAGCTGCCGGTGGTGCAGGGCCAGCGCGGTTTTGATGAGCCCCGCCACGCCGGCCGCGGCCGTGAGGTGCCCCATGTTGCTTTTGATGGAGCCCAGGGCGCAAAACTGCGCGGTGGTCTGTGCGCCAAACGCCAGCCGCAGCCCTTCCACTTCGATGGGGTCGCCGAGGGGCGTGGCCGTGCCGTGCGCCTCCACATAGCTGACGGTGGCGGGGTCGACCCGGGCGTCGGCCAGGGCCATGCGGATGGCCCCGGCCTGCCCCTCGGCGCTGGGGGCCGTGAAGCTGCCTTTGCCGCCGCCGTCGTTGTTCACCCCCACTCCTTTAATAATAGCGTACACCGCGTCGCCGTCGCGCCGGGCGGCGGCCAGCGGTTTCAGCAGCACCGCTCCGGCCCCGTCGCTGAAAACCGTGCCCCGGGCCTCGGCGTCGAACGGCCGGCAGTGCCCGTCGCGGCTCAGCATCGAGCCTTCCTGGTAGAGGTGGCCGCTGTGCACGGGGGCCGTCACGCTGGCCCCGCCGGCCAGGGCCACGTCGCACTGCCCTTTGCGCAGGCTTTCCACGGCCTGCGCAATGGCCAGCAGCGACGTCGAACAGGCCGAGAACACGCTGACGGCCGGGCCTTTGAGGTCGAGCTGGTAGGCCGTGCGGGAAGCAATGTAGTCCTTCTCGTTCACCGTGGCCACCTGAAACGCGCCCACCGAATGGACGAGGTCCTGGCGGCCGAGCACGTTGTTCAGGTAGTACGTATTGTTGCCGCACCCCGCGTACACGCCGATAACGCCCGCATAAACCTGCGGCAGGTAGCCGGTCTGTTCGAGCACTTCCTGAGAAATTTCCAGAAAAATGCGCTGCTGCGGGTCCATCAGCTCGGCCAGGCGGGGGCTCAGGCCAAAGAAATGGGCATCGAAACGGTCGGTTTGCCCGATGATGCCGCGCGCCGGCACGTAGGCCGGGTCGTCCCGGAGGGCTTGCGCAACCGACGCATCCAACTCTTCCGGCGTGAAAAAACGGGTGGTTTCCCGGCCGTTTTTCAGCACGTCCCAAAGCGCATCGACGGTGTCGGCCCCCGGAAACCGCCCGGCCATGCCAATCACGGCGATGTCGGCCAGGTCCGATTCGGGGGTTTGGGCGCGGGCGGGGCGGGCGGCGGGGGCCCCATCGGCCGGCCGCAAATAATTTGCCAGCCCGGCCACGGTGGGGTATTGGTAGAGCTTGGTGATGGGCAACGCGTACGCAAACCGCGCTTTCAGGGCCGCCAGGGTTTTCTGCGCCAGCAGCGAATTGCCGCCCAGCTCGAAAAAATTGTCGTCCAGCCCCACCTTATCTAGTTGGAGCAGCTCGGCCCAGACGCCGGCGATGTCTTTCTCGGCGGCGGTCACGGGGCTGCGGTAAGGCGCCGCGAGGTCGGGTCGGCCCAGGCCGGGCTTGGGCAAGGCGTTCCGATCAACCTTGCCGGTGGTCGTTTCGGGCAGTTTGTCGAGCACCACCACGTGGTCCGGCACCATAAAATCGGGCAGCCGCTGGGCCAGGGCGTGGCGCAGCGCCGTCGGGCTGGCGGCTTCGGGGGTGACGACGACGTACGCCACGAGGCGCTTCTGGCCGGGCGTGTCCTCCCGCGCCACGGCCGCGGCTTGCCGCACGCCGGACTGCTGGGCCAGGGCCACCTCGATTTCGCCCAGCTCGACCCGGTTGCCCCGGATCTTGACCTGGCCGTCCTGCCGGCCCCCGAACTCAATCGTGCCGTCGGGCACGTAGCGGCCCAGGTCGCCGGTGCGGTATAATAATACGGTATCGTGTTTGTGCGGGTGCTGCCATTGAACGAACCGTTCGGCCGTCCGTTCGGGCTGGTTCAGGTACCCGTCGGCCAGGCAAATCCCGCTGACCCCGATTTCGCCGATTTCGCCGTCGGGCACCGGCCGGCCGTCGTCGCCCAGAATAAAGATGTCAGCGCCCGCGATGGGCTTGCCGATGGTGGGCAAGGCCGGCCAGCGCAGCGCATCGCCGCTGAGCCGCTGCTCGGTCACCCAAACCGTGGTTTCGGTGGGGCCGTAGGCAATCATCAGCGTGCAGGCGGGCAAGGCGGCGAACAAGCTGGCAATGAGGGGCGTGATGCGGATCAGCTCGCCCCCGGTGATGACTTCCCGCAGCGCGACCGGGTAGCACTGCTCGGTGGCGGCGGCTTCGGCCAGGTACTGCAGCACCACGTACGGCAGCTGCACCCGGTTGATGCCGGCGTCGATGAGGAAGTGCAGCAAGCGGCTGGCGTCCAGCCGCACCGCGTCGTCGACGAGGTGGAGGGTACCGCCCGTTACGAGCGGCAAAAAAATCTCCTGAAACGACACATCAAAAACCAGCGGGCTGAACGGCAGGCTGTTGACGCCCGGTTGCGCCACGCCGTGCGCCAGCTGGCAACGCAGCAGGTTGACCAGGCTTTCGTGCCGCAGCCGCACCCCTTTGGGCTGGCCCGTCGAGCCGGAAGTGTACAGCACGCAGGCGATGAGGCCCTGCCGGGCAACGGGCCGCGCCGGGGCGTTGCCCGGCAAGGCCCCGGCCGGAATAATCCGCAGGCCTTGGTCCCCCAGCACCCGCGCGTCGGCGGCCGGCGCCAGGCAGCTCCGCACCCCGGAGTCGGCGATAATTTGTTGCAGGCGCGGGCCGGGGTAGCCCGGGTCGAGCGGCAGGTAGGCTTTGCCCGCTTTCAGGATGGCCAGGGCCCCGACAATCATGGCCGGACTGCGGGTGGTGCTCAAGCCAATTAGTTCTTCATCAGGGGCTTCGCGCAACAGAATTTGGCTCAGTGCGTCGGCTTCGTCGTTGAGCTGCCGGTAGGTGAGGGCCCCGGCTCCGAAGGCGACGGCTACGCGCGCGGCATGCGTCGCGGCCGCTTGCTCGAACATGTGGTGCACCAGTGGCAACGGCCCCTGCGCTTCGCGCATGCCGTGGCCGTCAACCGAGACGACGTTCATCTTCCGAAAGAGGTAAGAGTTTCTACAAATAATGCCGGGTGACTTATGAATTAAACGTATTCGCTGAAAATGAGGCAAGTATTTGTGGATATCGCTATAAATAAAATGATAGCGATATAAAAGTAAGGCTTATTTGTTTTGCTTTACCAAATATGATTTTTGATAATAAAAAAAATAATGCCTTAGAAGCTGTTAGGGTTAGTAAAGCGGTCCTGCTGAGCTTGTCGAAGCAGGACCGCTTTACTAACCCTAACAGCTTTCAAAACCAAGGACAAGGTTGTTGGCCCCGGATGCTTTGAAATAGATACAGTGGAGTTTTTATTGAAAAAAAGATGCACAATCGCGGCCTGCCGCAGGTGTTTATTCCGCCTCCTGGCTCGCGTAAAACTTTCGCTCGTCCATGTGGTACACGTTGCCTTTGGCCAGCACGTGCATGGTAAGGTTTTCGACGGAGAGGGCCGTGCCTTTCTTGGCGGCGGCGGCGTTGTTGTGCACGATGTTGTGGCCGTCGAGGACGATGACGAGGTTGGAGCCGATGGCTTCGACCACGTTGCCGCTGGTGATGAGCACGCCGGTGTCTTCGCCCAACCCGATGCCGATGAGCCGGGGGTAGAGGCTCACGGCCTCGATGAGGCGGCCGAAGCGGCCGCGCTTCACGAAGTGCGAATCGACGACGGCGGTGGGGAGCAGGCCCAGGCCGGCGCCCATCTTCACGGCCCCTTTGAGCAGCGCGTCGGGCACGGAGCCGCCCCGGATCATGTGCTGCGACATGGCCATGGCCCCGGCGCTGGTGCCGGCAATCACGAAGTGGGGCTCGGCGTGGTAGCGCCGCAGCAGGGCATCGAGAAAATCGGTTTCGCCGAACATCTCGCGCAGGCGGGCCTGGTTGCCGCCCGAAAACAGCACCACGTCGGCGGCCAGCAGGCGGTCGAGGCATTCGGGCCGGCGGGCGTCCTCCGGGGTGCGGATGTCCAGGACGCCCACGTTGTGGCAGCTGAGCATGGCGAAGGAAGCCGTGTAGATGGGGCCCACTTCCTGCGGAATCATGGAAGCGGTGGTGACGACTTCGATGCGCGGGTCGGCCTTGCCCGTTTCGGAAACAACGCGCTTGAGGATGCCCAGCTCGAAGAAATTGAGGTAGTACTTGCGGCGGGTGCGGGGATTGGGGTAAGTACCCTTGTCTTCGTTGCCGCCGATGGCAATGAGCTTGCCGAGGGGAGGGGAGGTTTTCAAACGGAAATCTTAGTCGACGAAAAATTATTGCAACCGGGGGCCGGCCCCCGGGGGTGGGGGCCCGGCAAAAGTCGGGCCGGTGCGCCCTGCCTATATATATAGTATAGGCGGTGCGCCGGCCTACGCCGCGCCGGCCAGCAGCGGGTCGAGCGTACTGGTGGCCACGGCGTGGTAGTTGGGGCGCGCCGCGGCGTAAATCCGGCGGGCGCGGGCCGGGCCGCCGGGCGTGGCCAGCAGCGCCCGGTAAAGGGGCAGAATGAACTTGCGCCGGCCCACGCGGTGCAGAAATTTTTCCAGGGCCGCGTCGGCCGCGCCGTAGCCGGCCCGCAGGGCGTGCGGAAACCAGGCGGCCAAGATCTCGGCGTTGCCCGACGCCGTGAAGCGGAAGGCTTCGTCGAGTGCTGCCAGGCCGGCCGCCCCGAGGGCGGGCGGCAGGGCGTTGAGAAAATGCACCCACTCGTGGCTGCTCCACCCGGCGGTGGCGGGGGCCAGGCCGCCCGGCGCCGCGCCGGCCGCGAAGCGGGCGAGGGCCCCGTCCACGGCGGCAAAGCGGGCCGACGCCACGGGCACCGCCGACGCGGGCAGCCCGGGGCCGTCGACCCAACCGGCCAGCTGCAGCTCGGCTTCGAGGCCGGGTGTGGCGGCGAGCAGCTCGGCGCGGAGGTAGGAGAGGAAGGCATCGGTGTCCATCGCCCGGAAGCTGAAGCGGGCGAAGTACTCCTTAATAAAGGCGTCGAGCCGGGGCCGGCCCACCCGGGCTTCCAGGGCCAGCAGCAGGGCGCACCCTTTTTCGTAGGCAATCTCGGTGAGGCCGTCGTCGGGGTCGCGGCCAGCCAGGTGCAGGCGCAGGTGGGTGTCGGGGCTGGCGGTTCCGATTTCGGCGATGGTGTGGGCGAGGGCCGCCCGGCCCAGTACCTGGAGCATGTCGGCGTAGGGCCGGCCGTACAATTGCTCCATGATGCGGCGCTCGAAATACACCGTAAAGCCTTCGTTAAGCCAGAAATCGTTCCAGGTTGCATTTGTAACCAGGTTGCCGCTCCACGAGTGAGCCAGCTCGTGGGCCACCAGGCTGGTCAGGCTGCGGTCGCCGGCCAGGATGGTGGGCGTTACAAATGTTAACCTGGGGTTTTCCATTCCCCCAAACGGAAAGCTGGGCGGCAGCACCAGCAAATCGTAGCGCTCCCAGCGGTAGGGGCCGTAGAGCTGCTCGGCCGCGGCCACCATCTTTTCGAGGTCGGCAAACTCGTAGGTGGCCATCGGCAGCGTGGCCGGCTCGGCGTAGATGCCGGTGCGGGGGCTGAGCGGGGCGAAGGCCAGGTCGCCCACGGCCAGGGCCATCAGGTAGGCCGGGATGGGCTGGGCCATGCGGAAGCGGTACGTGCCGCTGGGCTCGAGGCGCTGGGGGTTCTCGGCGCTCATCAGGGCCAGCAGGTGGGGCGGCACCTGCACCGTGGCGTCGTAGGTGAAGCGGATGCCGGGCGAGTCCTGGCACGGCAGCCAGGTGCGCGCCAGGATGGCCTGCGACTGCGTGAACAGGAACGGCTCGGTGCCGGCCGTCTGCCCGGGGGCCAGCCACTGCAGCGCCGCCGCGCCGGGGGCCGTGCGGTAGCGGACGGTGACGGCCGCCGCGCCGGGCGGCAAGGCAATGCGCAGGGCCTGGCCCAGCACGTCGTCGGCGGGGCCCAGGTCAAAAGCCAGCGCCGGGCCGGCGGCGGCGGGGCCCAGGGCCACGGCGTCGATGGCCAGGTCGCGGGCGTCGAGCACCAGCGTCTCGGCCGCTCCGGGCTGGGCCAGGTGCCAGGTGGCGGCGCCGGCCAGGGTGCGGGTGGCGAAGTCGACGACGAGGGCCAGGGAGAGGTGGCGCACCCGGGCCGGGCCGGTACCGGCGTAGCTGTGCGGGTCGGGGGGCAGGGGCAAAGAATCGGAAGGAATCGGCATCGCGAGCGAGAGAAAAAAGGAAAGTCCAACAGCCGGGGAGGGCCCCGGCCTGGCCGGGCAAAAGTACGTGGCCCACCCAACCGTTCCGGCTCCCAACAACCGGCCCGCCCAAATGGCGTAACTTGCGCCGATACGCCCCCGGATGCTCTCCGCCGCAACCCCGCCGCGCTCCGGCCAGTACAACGGCCAAACCCATTCCCGGCCCGCCGTTCATTCGCTCTCTTGCTTCATGCCCTTGCCCCGTTTTCTGTTCAATTATTTTCTGGTCCTGCTGCTCGGCAGCTTCCTGAGCGCCGCCTTGCTGAGCGGCTGCGGCTCAAATGAGCGCGGCCAGACCGCGACCACCGACGCCCCCGCCGCCGGCCCCCAGCCGGTGCTCGACAGCGCCTATGTGCAGCGGGCCCTGCTGGCCGTGCCGCAGTTCCGGAGCCAGCTGCCGTGGGCGAAGAAATTTTACCGCGAGCGGCAGTACCGCCTCGGGTGGTTCAAAGACAACCGGCTGGTGCCGCAAGCCACCCAGCTGCTCCAGACCATCGCCAAAGCCAGCGACGAAGGATTGGATCCTAAAAAGTACCAGGTCAAAGACTTGTCTAAGTTATTCAGCCAGCTTAAGATAGCGCCAGACCCGGCCCGGCGCGATGCTTTAGAGCGGGAAATCGACGTGGTCCTTTCGGGCACGTACTTCAATTGGGCGTCCGATTTCTACCGCGGTGTGGCCAATCCGCACGACGCCAAGAACACCGCCTGGCAGGTAAAACCCAACAAAATCAAGCTCCACAAAGCCTTGCTAACGCTGCTCGGTGAGCGCAAAAGCAAGTACGGCTATTACGAATTCGCCCCCCTGCACCCCGAATACAACAACCTGAAAATGGCCCTGGCGGCCTACCGCGCCCGTGAAGCCGCGGGGGGCTGGTCCGTGCTGCCGATGGCCCTGGCCCTGCGGCCGGGGCAGTCGTCGCCGGCGGTGCCGGCCCTGCGGCAGCGCCTGCTGGCTGCGTCGGCCGACTCGGCGGCGCGGGCCTCCGTTCTCTACGACGGGGCCCTGGTGAGCGCCGTTAAGGCTTTCCAGGCCGACGCCGGACTGCGGCCCGACGGCGTGGTGAGCGGGGCCACGGTGCGCGAATTGAACGTGCCCATCGACCAGCGCATCGAACAAATTTTGCTCAACATGGAGCGCTGGCGCTGGCTGCCCAAAAAGTTTGAGCCGGATTATTTGATGGTGAACATCCCCGAGTACCGGCTGCGCGTGGTGGAGAACGGCCAGGAGGCCCTGGCCATGCGCGTCATCGTGGGCAAGACCCTTACGGCTACTCCAATTTTCAGCGACCAGATGGAATACGTGGTGCTGGCGCCTTACTGGAACGTGCCGTTTAGCATCATCGAAAACGAGTTGAAAGACAAGCTCACGGCCGACCCCCACTACCTCGACCGACTCGATATGGAGGTGGTGAAGGGCAGCGGCCGCAAGGCCACCATCGTTGACCCCGCCACCGTCGACTGGGCCAACGTGACGCAGGAGAATTTTAAGTTCACGCTGCGCCGCCGCCCGGGGCCCCAAAACGACCTGGGCAACGCCAAGTTCATCTTCCCCAACTCGAACGACATCTACCTGCACGACACGCCCCACGGCGAGTTGTTTTCGCAGGTCAGCCGCAACTTCAGCCACGGCTGCGTGCGGGTGGAGGAGCCCATAAAACTGGCCACTTACCTGCTGCGCGACAAGCCCGGCTGGGACCAGCAAACCATCCTCGACAGCATCGCCACCCACCGCGAAAAGTACATCACGCTCCCCAAAAAGCTGCCCGTGTACTTGGTTTACCTCACGGCCTGGGCCGACGCCGACGGCCACGCGCACTTCCGCGACGACATTTACGGCCACGACAAAGAGCTGGCGCGGGAGCTTTTCATTAAGCCCACCGGGGCCGGTTTCACCGCTCCACCCCGCATCGCTAAGCAGCCCCACCCCGCCAAAATGCCCGGCCTCGCCGCCGCCGGCAAGAGCGGGTAGCAAGGCGCCGCCGGATGTGCGCCGGGCCCAGCCCCGGCCCCGGCAGTAGGAACAAAGTGTTTCAGAAGGCCCGGCTGCTTCGGCAAGCCGGGCCTTTTCGCTTAGAAGCCAGACAGGGTAATGCCCTGGCAAAACGGATAATCGGGGGCACCCCCTGCTGTTTACACTTGTAATTACAAGTGTAAACAGCAGGGGGTGATCAACATTGTTGTTATAATTGTAAACTATGGATTAGTGCGAGCTAGGTTAGGACAGATTGATTTATTTGTCGCACATTTGTAAATCAATTCACTTTATTCATGGTCGACCGTATCCGGGCGTTGCTGTTGGCTCGCCAGCTGAGCCCCACGCAGTTTGCGGATGCCATCGGGGTGGCCCGGCCCATCGTCAGCCACATCATGTCGGGGCGCAATAAGCCCAGTCTGGAAGTGGTGCAGAAGGTTCTGGCCGCTTTCCCCGACTTGTCCATGCCCTGGCTGCTGAACGGCTCGGGGCCCATGCTGGCCACTGCCGAACCCCCCACCACGGCCGAAATTGCCCCCGCCACGGCCGTCAGTGCCCCCCGCCGGCGGCCGGTACCGGTGCCCCCCCCGCCCGTAGCCCCCCCGTTGCCCGCCAACGAAGCCGCCGAGCCCTTCCCTGCACCGGAGGCCAAGGCCGGGGCGCCCGCAGCGCCGACGGCCGCCCCGGTGTTGCCGCCCCTGCCGGAGCCCACTGCTCCCGTGGCGGCCATGGGCTCTGCATCCGCTGCTGGTGCGGCAGTACCGGCCGTAGTAGGCTTACCTCCCGAGCTGGCGCTATTTGCCGAGCCAGGCAAGGCCATCCGGCGCATCGTCATCTTTTACCGCGACGGCACTTTCGCCGACTACCAACCCGAGTAGCCGCCATTGCCGGGGCCCTAATATGCGCCGGTCGCCCCCGTTGTATGGGCCTTATCTGGTTGCCTCTCCCGCGTAGTGCTGTCCAGGCACAACGTAAAACTATGATGAATTAATACAATTTGTCAGATCGCGAGGCTGCGTGCTGCTCTGGGCATACGCGGCCCATTTTCTGGCAGTACAAAATTTAGCCATCTGGCGTACTGCTGGCATGATCTAAGCGTCCCTGCCATCATGCTTAGTGCCGCTTTTTGTATGTTATTGATGTATCATAAATACTTGTTAGTCAGCATAAAAACTGGTGCTAATAAAACCAACAAATTAATCGTATAAGGTCTGGTTTAAGCTGGTAACATAGCGTTTTTATATTTAATGTTTCGTTCTTGTTACCGTGCTGAACCCGGTGGTTTGTGCTTGCGGGGATGCTAATTGGTTTGGCGGCTCCGGCGGCTTTGATAAAATCAATTATGTCCGCCATCGTAGTCATGGCTCCACTAAACAAATGAGCTTGTTTTTGGCACGAGCAACCGCAGATTTTGGTCAGGTACAGGTTTGGGATGCAGGGAAGCGTTGGCAAGAAAAATTGCTTTTGGCACGAGTCGGTCGCCGGTAATAGTTGTCAAATGTTATCCGGTGAGAAGGCATCGGGGCATTCCGTGGTAGGGAGAGCGGGAGCGGGATGGTTGGCGGTTTGGCACCCGGTGGCTACCTTCGCGTCATGAAACCGACCCGAGCTATTGTTTTGCTGGCCGCGAGCGCGGCCCTGTTCCTGACCGCCTCTTGCTCCCAGGCCCCCGACGCGGAAAAGGACCCCAACGCCGACGCCGCCTACAAGCGCGCCAACCGCGCCGAGATGTACCGCAAAGCGCAGCAGAGCGACGTGACCCGCAACTAAGCGCCCGGCCGTTCTGCCTTTAAAGTTTATGAAAATACGAAAAGCCCCCGCCAACTTGCTTGGCAGGGGCTTTTCGTATTGAACGCGAGCGGAGCTGGTCAGTTGGCCAGGGCCAGCCGCAGGGCCCCGAAGTCGGGCAGGGCGATGCCGTCCAGCAGCTGGTGTTCCAGCAAGTCGGCCCAGGCGCGCAGGTACAGCACCACGTCGTCGCGCCGGTTGTGGCGCAGCCGGTCGCGGCGCTCGAACGGAACGGCGGCCCGGATGGCCGGGTCGGCCAGGCGTTCGAGGTGCGTGAGGTCGGCGCGGGTGAAGCCCAGGGCCAGCATCTCGTCGATGGTTGCGTCGATGGGCAAGCCGCTGGCGGGGCAGTAGTCCACGAGCTGGCGCTCCCAGTCGCCGTAGCGCTGCATGGCGCGGGCGTGGATTTCGCCTTTGGTGAGCTTCGTGACGGTCTGGGCCAGGTGGCCGCAGTTGCAACTGCCCATGTGGCCCCACTGGTAGGGGGCCTGGGTAGCGAGCCGCTGGGCCGTGGCGCGCAGGGCCTGGATGACGGGAAACGAGCTGGTGGCCATGGTGGGTGCGAATGACGAAGAACTGGACTGGAAAAGCAAAGCGGGCCGAAAAAGTTTTCCGGCCCGCTCGGGGAATCAACAATAAAACGCCCCAATGCCCGGGCTAGTACGAGCCGCGGCGCGCCCCGCCGCCCTCGCGGCGGCCCCCGTCGCGGCCCCCCGCGGGCTGCACGCGCTGGCCCCCGCTGCCGAAGCGGCGGTTGTTGTCGGCGCTGCCGCCGCTGGGGGCCGCCGCTGCGGCGCGCCCGCCGCCCGCGGGGCGGTTGCTGTTGGCCGAGGAACGCTCGGGGCGCTCGGCCCGCTCGCCGGCCCCGCCGCGGGGGGCGCTATGGCCCCCGCTAGAACGGCCCCCGCCCGGGGCGCTGCCGCCGGTACGGGCCGGGCGGCCCGCCGGGCCCTTGGGCCGGACGATGCGCTCGCGGCCGTTCAGCTCCACGGGCCGCACGTGGGCCGTGGTGAAGGGGTGGTCGGTGTTGAGGTCGATTTGGCGGCTGATGAGCTTCTGGATGTCCTGCAAGTAGGCGCGCTCCTCGTCTTCGACGAACGAAAACGCGGTGCCGAAGGCCCCGGCGCGGCCCGTGCGGCCGATGCGGTGGACGTACGTTTCGGGCTCGTTGGGGATTTCGTAGTTGATGACGTGGGTCAGCTCGTCCACGTCGATGCCGCGGGCGGCGATGTCGGTGGCCACCAGCACGCGGGTGCTGCCGGCCTTGAAGTTGGAGAGGGCGCGCTGGCGGTGGTTCTGGCTTTTGTTGCCGTGGATGGCTTCGGCCACGATCTGGTACTGGGCCAGGGCCTTCACCACCTTGTCGGCGCCGTGCTTGGTGCGGGTGAACACGAGCACGCGGCGGATGGCTTCATCGTCCAGAATGTGGCGCAGCAGGGCCGGCTTGTTGTTGCCTTCCACCAAAAACACCGACTGTGTGACGGTATCGGCGGTGCTGCTCACCGGCGTTACGGCCACGCGCACGGGGTTGGGGCGCAGGATGGTCGAGGCCAGCTCCTGGATCTGGCCGGGCATGGTGGCCGAGAAAAACAGCGTCTGCCGGTCTTTGGGCAGCTTGGGCAGGATGCGCTTGATGTCGTTGATGAAGCCCATGTCGAGCATCCGGTCGGCCTCGTCGAGCACGAAAACCTCGACCTGGCGCAGGTCCACGAAGCCCTGGTTCATGAGGTCGAGCAGGCGGCCGGGGGTGGCGATGAGCACCTCCACGCCGCGCTGCAGCTGCTGCACCTGCGGGTGCTGGCCCACGCCGCCGAAGATGACGGTGTGCCGGATCTGGCTCAAATGGCGCCCGTAGGCCCCAAACGACTCGTTGATTTGGATGGCCAGCTCGCGCGTGGGCGTGAGCACCAGGCAGCGGATGCGGCGCGGCGCGTGTTTTTCGAGCTGGGCCGTGCGGTGCAGCACCTGCAGGATGGGCACGGTGAAGGCGGCCGTCTTGCCGGTGCCGGTCTGGGCCACGCCGAGCAGGTCCTTGCCTTCCAGCACGTGCGGAATGGCCTGCTGCTGGATGGGGGTGGGGGTGGTGTATCCTTCCTCTTGCAGGGCCTTGAGGATGGGGTCAATCAGGTTTAATTCGTCAAACGTCATGTGGGAGGTTGGGTACGCGGTACTTTTTAGTGGGTTGAAGGGCAGGGCTTTGGAAAGCCGCTGCCGGGGCCCGGCGGGTTGGCACAGGCGGATAGGGCCGCGCTGGAGGGCCAGGCGCGGGCGGGGTCGGCGGCTCGTCGGAGGCCGTCGCATTCCCTGAAAAAAGAGAAGTTGGGGTGAGGTGCGCTTACTTCGCGGAGGCAGCCGAGGCGCGGGGCTTGCCCGGCGCGGCCGGGCGGCGGGCTGCTCCGACGGCGGCCCTGGTTTTTACAAAGGTACTACACAGCATCCCGATATGCAGATTACTGCCCGCAAGCGCGTTTTCAACGGCCATTTTAAAATCGACGCGTTGACCGTGCGGCCCGCCGGCGACGCGGCGCCGTTCCAGCGCGAGCAGTTCCGGCCGGGCCGGGCCGCCGCGGCGCTGGTGTTCGACACCAAGCGGCAGGTGTACGTGCTCACGCAGCAGTTCCGCGTCGGGCCCGAGGACGGTTTACTCGAAATCGCCGCCGGCATGATCGACGGCGACGAGGGCCCCGAAGCGGCCATCACCCGCGAAATCCACGAAGAGCTGGGCTACGAGGTCGACCGCCTGGAACCCATCGTCACGCTGTGGCCCTCGCCGGGCACCAGCGCCGAAACCATCGCCGTGTTCTACGCCGAAGTGAGCCGCCGCACCGGCGCGGGCGGCGGCCTGGCCGATGAAAACGAGGACATCCAAGCCGTGGCCCTGGACTGGGATGCCCTCGTCAGCGAGCCGTTCCGCGACGCCAAAACCCTGGTGGCCGTACAGTGGGCGCGGCTCGAGCGCTACCGCTGAGCGCCCGCCGGGGCCCTACTGCGCCGGCGGCACCGTCACCAGGTACTCGAACGAGAGGTACAGCTTGGCGTCGCCCACGCTTACTTTTAGCTCCTGGGGCTCGACTTTGGGCAGGGGCAACAGGCCCTGGGCCTGGTACAGGTCGCGGCCATAAAAGCGGCCCGGCGTGGCGGGCGGCACAATTTTGAATACTTCCTGCCCGGCCTTGTCGGTGGCCGTGACGACGAGGTTGCCCAGGTTGGCGCTGCCGGGGCCCTTGCGCCGGATGGTGACCTGCAAGGCGCCGCCGGGTGGCAGCGCCGCCAGCCGGCGCTGGTAAGTAGAATCGGCCCAGGTGTGGAGCTTGCGCAGGGCGTCGATTTCGGCCAGCATCTGGGGGTAGGGGCGGTAGGCGAGCCGGGTGTAGACACCGTTGATTTCCGCTTCCTCGTCGGTGTTTTTGGTAACGTTTTGCACCGCCGGCGACTCGGCGTCGCGCTGGGCAAATACGTAGTGGCGGCGGTTGGGAATAAACTTGGGAGCGGGGCCGGCCTGGGCGTGCGCGGCCCCCGCGGTGCCCAGGCTTAGGCCGGCAGCTACCAGCAGGCAATGAATCGACCGAGTAAAGGTTTGCATTGGATAAAGATAAAATAGGGCAGAAATCGAACTGCCGCCAAATTCGGCCGCCGGCACCCAAAACAGGGCCCCGGCGCGCCTGCAAATAAACAATTGCCGCCGCGAACCGCTCGTTCCGGCCCCGCCCCGCCGGGCTGGGCCTTGTTTTTTTACCAAATCTTAACCCGGCGGTAATCATTGCTTCACAGGCGCGTCCGAATTTTGGGATAAGGTCTACTCCCTTATTTTCTCGTTCTCGCCATGTACTTCCCGGCCTTGTTTTCGTGGGGGCGCCGCCTGGGGCGCTGGTTCCTGTACGAGCTCTACCAGCTGGTGCTGGGGCTGGCTTTCGGGCTGCACCTGCTCGGCAGCCTGCGCTCGGCCCTGGGCGGCGGCGGCACCAACGCCGCCGGCCGCTGCCCGGGGCCGGCGGTGCGCCCGCGCCGGCCGGAAGCCGGCCGGGGCCGTTCGCGTTTCACCCATCCCGCCGCCGCATGAGCGAACCCCTTGCTTTCACATTTGAAACAAATGAGCCGACGGCCCCGCCGGCCAAGCCCCGTACCAATGGCCCTGGCAAGCGCCG
>JANXOE010000026.1 GCA_025353745.1 Hymenobacter sp. | reverse complement strand
GCCGCCGCCGCAACGAGCTGCGCCGGGGCCCCGGTGGCCTTCGGCGCCACGCTGTCGCCGGCCGCGGCCAACGCTGTTATTACCTGGAATTTTGGCGACCCCACCGCCGGGGCCGCCAACACCGCCACCGGGCCCGGCGTGAGCCACGCCTACGCCAGCGCCGGCACCTACACGGCCACGGCGTCGGTGGTGCTGCCATCCGGCACCCTCACGGCCCAGCAAACGGTGACTGTGGCCCCGCTGCCGGCGGTGAGCCTGGCGCCCCGCCAGCGCACCTTGTGCGCGGGCCAGGTGCTGAACATTGGCACCAGCGGGCAGCCTGCCGGCACCACCTACCGCTGGGAAGACGGCCCCACCACGGCCACCCGTGAGGTGCGCGCCCCCGGCCGCTACGTGCTGACCGTGACCTCGTCCCAGGGCTGCTCGGCGCGCGATTCGGTGAACGTGGAGGTGGCCCCGCTGCCGGTGCTGCACCTGGCCCCGCCCGCGACGCTGTGCTCCGAAGCGCAGCCCGTGGTGCTGCGCCCCAACGCCCAGCCCGCGGGCACCGCCTACCGCTGGCAGGACGGCACCACCACCGAAACCTACGCGGCCCGCCGCCCGGGCCGGTACCGGCTGGAAGTGCGCACGGCCGCCGGCTGCTTCGCCGCCGACAGCGTCGAGGTGCGCGGTCCGCACGTCGACGGCGAGTGCGTGCCCGTCAAAATCCCGAACATCATCACCCCCAACGGCGACCAGCAAAACCAGGCCTTTGTGCTCCAGGGCCTGACGGCCCCCGACTGGGCCCTGGCCATTTACAACCGCTGGGGCCGCGAAATCTACCGCCAGCCGCACTACGCCAACGACTGGAGCGCGGCGGGGCAGCCCGACGGCCAGTACTATTACCTGCTCACCAACCCCGCCACCGGGGGCAAGTACCAGGGCTGGCTCCAAGTGCTGCGCTGATGCCCTACGCCACGAACCCGGCGTCGACGTGCCGCCGGATTTCCTCCTGGATCTGCGCCGCGTCGAGCCATTCGTCGTTGTTGGCCGAGTCGTAGTGGAAGCCCAGCGGCACGCGCCGGCCGTGGAAATGCGCCACGAACCGGTCCGCGCTCCAATTGGGCATGGAGGGCAGAATCACGTAGTAGCGGTCGAGCTCCACGGTGCTCAGGGCGTCGGTTTCGGTGATCATCTCCTCGTGCAGCTTCTCGCCGGGGCGGATGCCCACGATGCGCTGCTCGCAGTGGGGGCCGATGGCGCGGGCCACTTCGGTGATCTTATAGGACGGAATTTTCGGCACGAAAATCTCGCCGCCCCAGGCGTGCTCCAGCGCGTAGAGCACCAGGTCCACGCCTTCTTCGAGCGAGATGTTGAAGCGCGTCATGTCGGGGTGGGTGATGGGCAGCACGCCGGTGTGGCGCTCCTTCAAAAAGAAGGGCACCACCGAGCCGCGCGAGCCGATGACGTTGCCGTAGCGCACCACCGAAAAGCGCAAATCGCGGCTGCCCTTCATGTTGTTGGCCGCCACAAACAGCTTGTCGGAGCACAGCTTGGTGGCCCCGTACAGGTTGATGGGCGCGGCGGCTTTGTCGGTGCTCAGGGCCACCACGTCCTTCACGCCGCAGTCGAGGGCGGCGTTAATCACGTTTTCGGCCCCGAAAATGTTGGTTTTGATGCACTCCATCGGGTTGTACTCGGCGGCGGGCACCTGCTTGAGGGCGGCGGCGTGGATCACGATGTCGATGCCCTCGCAGGCGCGCAGCAGGCGCTGCGGGTCGCGCACGTCGCCGATGAAGTAGCGGATGGCCGGGTACTGGGCCGGCGAGAATTCCTGGCTCATCTCGTACTGCTTGAGCTCGTCGCGCGAGAACACCACCAGCCGCTTCACCTGCGGAAATTGCTGAAAAACGGTGCGCACGAACTGCTTGCCGAACGAGCCGGTGCCGCCCGTGACGAGGATGGACTTGTGGTTGAGGTCGAGAGCCATGAAATAAAGTAAGCCGAAACAAGACCGCAAAAGTAGTTGGCAGGAATGTAGCGCCGCCGCGCCGAGTCCGGGCTCCGTCCCCGACCTTTGGCCGCCGGCGCTGCTGCCTCGTCCCGAATGCTGTTCAATTCCCTTCATTTTCTGATTTTTTTCCCGGTGGTGGCCGGGCTGTACTTCGGCCTGCCGCCGCGCTGGCGGGGGCCGTGGCTGCTGCTGGCCAGCTACTACTTCTACATGAGCTGGCGGGCCGCCTACGCCCTGCTGCTGCTGGCCACCACGCTGCTCGACTACTTCAGCGGCTACCGCATGGGCCAGCTGCCCACCAAGCAGGCGCGCCGGCCCTACCTGTACCTCAGCCTGGTCAGCAACCTGGGTACGCTGTTCGTTTTCAAGTACTTTAATTTTTTTCGGGACGCGGCCGGGCAGCTCGCCGGGGCCCTGCACCTGCCGCTGGCGGCCGGCCCGGGGCTGGGGCTGCTGCTGCCGGTGGGCGTGTCGTTCTACACGTTTCAGTCGGTGGGCTACATCCTCGACGTGTACCAGGGCCGGCTGGAAGCCGAGCGCAACCTGGGCCGGTTTGCCTTGTTCGTGGCTTTTTTTCCGCAGCTGGTGGCCGGGCCCATCGAGCGCGGGGGGCACATGCTGCCGCAGTTCCGGCAAACGCACGATTTCGACTACCAGCGCGTGGTGAGCGGCTTGCGCCTCATGGCCTGGGGCCTGTTCAAGAAAGTGGTGGTGGCCGACCGGCTGGCGCTGCTCGTCAACCCGGTGTTCAACCACCCGCGGCAGCACGCCGAGGGCCCCCTGCTGGTGCTGGCCACGCTGGCCTTCACGTTCCAGATCTACGGCGACTTCTCGGGCTACACCGACATGGCGCGGGGCGCGGCGCGGGTGCTGGGGTTCGACTTCAACCTCAACTTCCGGCAGCCGTACCTGGCGGCTTCGGTGCCCGAATTTTGGCGGCGCTGGCACATTTCGCTGTCGAGCTGGTTCCGCGACTACCTGTACATCCCGCTGGGCGGCAGCCGCGTGGGGGCCTTCCGGGCCTACGGCAACCTGCTGGCCGTGTTCCTCGTCAGCGGCTTCTGGCACGGGGCCAACTGGACTTTTCTGGCCTGGGGCGGCTTGCACGGGCTGCTGCTCGTGGCAAGTACCTGGGCGCGGCCCCTGCGCGAGCGGCTGGCGGCGCTGGCCGGCCTGGCGGCCCGCCCGCGCCTGCGCCACGGCCTGGGCGTGCTGACGACCTTCGCGGTGGTCGCGTACGCTTGGATATTTTTTAGGGCCAACACGTTAAGCGACGCCGTGTTCGTCAGCCAGCATCTGCTCAGCGGTTGGCGGGGCCTGAGCAGCGGGCGAGTGGCCTCCCTGCTGCTGGACTTTTCGCAGCACTACCGCCCCGAGCTGGCCGTGGGGGCCCTCGGGGTGCTCGCCATGCTGCTGGTGGAATACCTCGGCCGCCACCGCAGCCCGCAGGCCTGGGTGGCGGCCCAGCCGTGGGCGGTGCGGTGGACGGGCTACGTGGGCCTCACGCTGCTGATCGTGTACCTGGGCGTTTTTAACAGCACCAGTTTCATCTATTTTCAGTTTTAGCAGCTGTTTGAGTTAGGACGTGTGAACAATTAAGGTAGCTTTGAAGATGCAAAAAGACCGCACATTCCTGACCGACCCGCACTGGCAACGCCTTTCGCCACTCTTGCCGGGCCAAGCGAATGCCTGCGGCGTGACGGCCAAGGACACGCGCTT
>JANXOE010000286.1 GCA_025353745.1 Hymenobacter sp. | reverse complement strand
CCGAGCTGCGCCTTGAGCGAGCCGTCGCGGAACTGCACCAGCGAATGCACGATGCTCTGGGGGTGCACCACCACGTCAATCTGGTCGTTGTCAAGGCCAAACAGCCACTTGGCCTCAATCACTTCCAAGCCCTTGTTCATGAGCGAGGCCGAGTCGATGGTGATTTTGGCGCCCATGTCCCAGTTGGGGTGCTTGAGGGCCTGGGCCTTGGTCACGCTTTCCATTTGCTGGGCCGTCCGGCCCCGGAAAGGGCCCCCGGAGGCGGTGAGGATGATTTTCTCGACGGGGTTCTGTTCCTCACCCACCAGGCACTGGAAAATGGCCGAGTGCTCGGAGTCGACGGGCAGCAGGCGCACGCCGTGCTGGCGCACCAAGCTGGTAATCAGCTCGCCGGCCACCACCAGGGTTTCCTTGTTGGCCAGCGCAATGTCTTTGCCGGCCCGGATGGCGGCCACCGTGGGCAGCAGCCCGGCGTAGCCCACCAGGGCCGTGAGCACGATGTCGACGTCGGGGCGGGCCACTGCTTCGGCCAGCGCCTGGGGGCCGGCCAGTACCTCGGTTTCGGGCTGCTGGGCCAGGGCCCGGCGCACGTCGGCGCGCCGGCTTTCGTCGCCGATGACCACCACGGCGGGGCGAAACTCCCGGGCCTGCCGCACCAGCAGCTCCCACTGCCGCTGGGCCGTGAGCACCGCCACCCGGAAGCGGCCCGGCTGCTGGCGGACCACGTCCAGGGCCTGGGTGCCGATGGAGCCGGTGCTGCCCAGCAGGGCCAGGGTTTTGGGAGAGAAATCGGGGGCCATTCAATCGTTGAAAAAGACGGAGCAAAGGTAGGAACGGGCGGGCGGCACGGCCCCACGCCCCGCCAAGCTCGACGTATCCTCCGGGAGTGGGCTGCGTAGGTAAAGAAAGACGCATCCTCCACCTCCATTCCGTGCCCATGTCGTATCAACCCAAACCGCTCGACCAACAGATTATCGTCATCACCGGGGCCACCAGCGGCATCGGCCTGGCCACGGCCCGCGCCGCCGCCCGCGCCGGGGCCCGCCTCGTGCTGGCCGCCCGCTCCGAAGCCGACCTGCAAACGGTGGCCCAACAGCTCGAAGCCACCGGGGCCCACGTGGCCACCGTGGCGGCCGACGTGGCCCAACCCGCCGACGTGGCCCACGTTGCCGACACGGCCCGCAGCCACTTTGGTGGCTTCGATACGTGGGTGAACAACGCCGGGGTGGGCATTTTTGGCCGCATCGAGGCGGGCACCATGGAAGATTACCGCCGCCTGTTCGACACCAATTTCTGGGGCCTCGTCAACGGCTCGCTCGAAGCCGTGAAGCATTTCAAGCAGCACCAGGGCGGCGCGCTCATCAACCTGGGCAGCGTGGTGTCGGACGTGGCCGTGCCGTTGCAAGGCGTTTACTCGGCCAGCAAGCACGCCGTGAAAGGCTTCACCGACGCGCTGCGCGCCGAGCTGGAAAACGAAAATGCTCCGGTTTCGGTGACGCTCATCAAGCCGGCGGCCATCAACACGCCCTTCACCCAAAACGCCCGCAACTACCTGGACCGCGAGCCGCAGCTGCCCCCGCCCGTGTACGCGCCCGAAGAAGTGGCCTACGCCATCCTGCACGCGGCCGCGCACCCCATGCGCGACATTTACGTGGGCGGCGGCGGCAAGCTCATGAGCAGCTTCAACAAGCTGGCCCCCGGCGTGATGGACTGGATCAGCGCCAAGGCCATTGTGGGCCAGGAAACGCGCGATACGCCCCCGCGCCACCCCGCCGGCGGCTTGCAGCAGCCCGGCACCGGCGGCCACGCCCACGGCGACCACCCCGGCCACGTTATGCAAACCAGCTTCTATACGCGCACCGCCGTGCACCCGGTGCTGGCCGGCACGCTGGCCGCCCTGGGGCTGGCCGCCGCCACGGCGTGGCTGGGCGGCAGCTTTTCGCGGGGCCGGCTGAAAGACGCCGGCGTGAAAGAACCGGGCCCCGCCGGGCCGGCCGGGGAAGTGCCAAAAACCGCCAGAAAAGCGGCCACCCCACCGAAATCCGCCGCCCGGCAATAGCTTTGGTACGGCCGGACGGCCCCGGAGCTGCCCGCCGCCATTTTGCCCCGCGCCATCGCAACCGGCTACCCGCTGGCGTACTTTATTATTCCCCGCTCCATGGATTTTACTTCCTCCCGCCCCGAAGACCTGCTGTTCGACGCCGCCCGCAAGGGCGACGTGGCGTACCTGCAGCACTTGCTCGACCAGCACGTTGACGTGAACACCCAGGATGCCAAAGGCTTTACCCCGCTCATCGTGGCCGCCTACGACGACCACCTGGCCGCGACCGATCTGCTGCTGAAAAACGGGGCCGACCCCAACGTGCAGGACCGCGCCGGCAACACGGCCCTGATGGGCGTCAGCTTCAAGGGCTACCCCGAAATCGGGCGCCTGCTCCTGCGCCACGGGGCCGATTTGAACCTGCAAAACGGCAACGGCGGCACGGCCCTCATGTTTGCTGCCCTCTTCGGCCGCCACAACATGGTGGGCCTGCTGCTCGAAGCCGGGGCCGACCAAACCATCCGCGACGCGCGCGGCCTCAGCGCCCGCGACCTGGCCGTGCAGCAAGGCAACGAGGAGGCCCTGCGGGTACTGGCGTAGCTTTTTTCAGGTCAGTTGCTTTTGATTGCCCGCTCCCGCTCAGCCCGCCCCGGCTGCTGGCGGGGGCGGGCAATCGGCCGTTGGCGCAACGCCGCACAACGGGGCCGCCAGCCGCCGGCCGCTAATCCCTGGGCGAAATAAGATTTACCTAAAAAAAATTTATTGGTAAAGTATTATTTTAACTTATCGCAGATCATTTTGAAAAAAATAAATAAATACGGTTAACACAAAAATATGCTTCGGCTAAAAAAATTTATTATTTGCTTATTATGGTTTAATCGATTGAAAATTAGGGTTTTTTAACAAATTATATAAAGCTTAATTCATTGATTAAAATTGTATTTTATAAATAATAATTAAAAGCTATTCATGCGAAATTGTAAATACATTACTTAATAAAAGATAATTCGATTGAAAGTGTTGAATTTTGGGGCCGCATTCAATTAAAACGCGGTTCGCACAACGGAAAAAACCGGCCGTAGCGCTGCTTCACCGGCGCGGTTTCCTTTCCTCCCACCCAAACGATGACCCCTATGCTCTCTACTTTCTACGCCACGTTGCTGTTGCTGGGCCAACCCTTGTCGCCCGCGCCACAGGCGGCCGTCTTGTCGGGGGCCGTCGCTGCTCATCCGGCGGCCCGGCCCGCGGCGGCTTTGTCGGGGCAAGTCGTCAACGAAGCCGGGGCCCCCTTGCCGGGGGTCATCATCGCGGTGCAGGGCTCGCCCACTGTGTCGAGCACCAATTCCGATGGCCGTTTCCTGTTGGCCCTGTCCGTTGCCGACCCCGTGCTGGTGTTCAGCTGCGCCGGCTACCGCGCCCAAACCGTGGTGGCCCCGGCCGACGGCCCGCTGGCCGTGACGATGTACGCCCTGACGGGCAGCGGCAAGGACGCCGCTACCGCCACCACGGGGTCCACGGTGTCGGCCAGCGGCAGCGCCCGGGCCGCCGCGCTGGCCTTCGCCGAAACGATGCCCGCCTTCACCGGCGGCGACCAGGCTTATTACGCCTACCTGCGCCAAAACGCCCACTACCCCGCCGGGGCCCTGGAGCAGAACCTGGCCGGCGCGGTGTACGTGGGCTTCGTGGTCGACGAGCAGGGCCGCATCTGCGACGCCGAAGTGGTGAAAGGCTGTGGCCACGGCTTCGACGAAGAGGCCCTGCGCCTCATCCGCCTCATGCCCTGGTGGCAGCCCGGCCGCGTGGCCGGCAAGCCCGTGCGGGTGGCCCGCACGCTGCGCATCGTGTTCCAGGCCCAGCAGCGGTAGCCTTACGCCTCCAGCTTGCCCAAAATCTCCTGCGCCGCCCGCGAAATCACCGTCCCGGGGCCGTACACGCCGGCCACGCCGGCATCGAACAAAAACTGGTAGTCCTGGGCCGGAATAACGCCCCCGGCAACGACCAGAATATCGGGCCGGCCCTGCTGCCGCAGCTCTTGGATGAGCTGCGGCAGCAGCGTTTTATGGCCGGCAGCGAGGCTGCTCACGCCCACCAGGTGCACGTCGTTGTCGACGGCCTGGCGGGCCACTTCGGCGGGCGTTTGGAACAGCGGCGCCAGGTCTACGTCGAAGCCCACGTCGGCAAAGCTCGTGGCGATGATTTTCGCGCCCCGGTCGTGGCCGTCCTGGCCCATTTTGGCCACCAGCATACGCGGGCGGCGGCCTTCGCGGGCCGCAAAAGCATCGGCGGCGGCCCGGGCCCGGGCAAACTCCTCGTTGTAGTCCATTTCCTGCGAGTACACCCCCGACACGGTGCGCGTGGTGGCCTGGTGGCGGCCGTACATGGCCTCCAGCGCGTCGGAAATCTCGCCCAGCGTGGCGCGGGCACGGGCGGCGGTTACGGCCAGGGCCAGCAGGTTGTGCGGGGCCGGCCCGGGGCCCTGCGCATCGGCGGCCACGTCGGCCAGGCGCAGGCCGGCGGCTTCGGTGAGGGCAGCCAGGGCCACCTTCACGGCCACCGCGTCGCGGGTGGCTTTGGTATGGGTGAGGCGGACTATCTGGCTTTCGCGCACGGCATCGTTGTCGATGTCAAGCACTTCGACCTCGGTTTTGTCGTCGGTGCGGTACTTGTTCACGCCCACGATCACCTCCTTGCCCGCGTCGATGCGGGCCTGCTTGCGGGCGGCGGCTTCCTCGATGCGCAGCTTGGGCAGGCCGGTTTCGATGGCCGCGGCCATGCCGCCGAGCTGCTCCACCTCCTGGATGAGGGCCCAGGCCTTGTCGGCCAGCTCGTGGGTGAGGGTTTCGACGTAGTACGAGCCGCCCCAGGGGTCCACCACTTTCGTGACGTCGGTTTCGTGCTGCAAGTACAGCTGGGTGTTGCGGGCAATGCGGGCCGAAAAATCGGTGGGCAGGGCAATGGCCTCGTCGAGGGCGTTGGTGTGCAGGCTTTGGGTGCCGCCGAGCACGGCCGCCAGGGCCTCCACGGCGGTGCGGGCCACGTTGTTGTAGGGGTCCTGCTCGGTGAGGGAGTAGCCCGACGTCTGGCAGTGGGTGCGCAGGGCTAAGCTCTTGGGGTTCTGGGGGTTGAACTGCTGCATGAGCTTGGCCCAGAGCAGGCGGCCGGCCCGCAGCTTGGCAATCTCCATGAAGTGGTTCATGCCGATGGCCCAGAAAAACGACAGGCGCGGGGCAAAGTCGTCGATGGGCAGGCCCACAGCCAGGCCGGCGCGCACGTACTCCAGGCCGTCGGCCAGGGTGTAGGCCAGCTCCAGGTCGGCGGTGGCGCCGGCTTCCTGCATGTGGTAGCCGCTGATGCTGATGGAGTTGAACTTGGGCATCCGCGCGGCGGTGTAGGCGAAGATGTCGGCAATGATGCGCATGCTGGGCCCCGGCGGGTAGATGTAGGTGTTGCGCACCATGAACTCCTTCAGAATGTCGTTTTGGATGGTGCCGGCCAGTTTTTCGGGCGGCACGCCTTGCTCTTCGGCCGCCACGATGTAGAAGGCCAGGACGGGCAGCACGGCCCCGTTCATGGTCATGCTCACCGACATCTGGTCGAGCGGAATCTGGTCGAACAGAATCTTCATGTCCTCCACCGAGTCGATGGCCACGCCGGCCTTGCCCACGTCGCCCTGCACGCGCGGGTGATCGGAGTCGTAGCCCCGGTGCGTGGCCAGGTCGAAGGCCACGCTCAGGCCCTTTTGCCCGCCGGCCAGGTTGCGGCGGTAGAAAGCGTTGCTGGCCTCGGCCGTCGAAAAGCCCGCGTACTGCCGGATGGTCCAGGGGTTCTGCACGTACATCGACGCGTAGGGCCCCCGCAGGTAGGGCGCCTGCCCGGCCCCGAAGCCCAGGTGGTCGAGGTGGGCCACGTCGGCGGCGGTGTAGCGGGGCTTGAGCGCGATGCCTTCGGGCGTGGCGTGGGCCGGCGCGGCCGGCGCCGGGGCGGGCAGGGGCGGGGCGGCGTCGTAGGCAATGGCGGCGAAGTCGGGTTTCATGGGCGGGGTTGTCGTTACAAGGAGAAGGGCAAAGCAATCCGCCGTGTTTTCAGCGACCAAACTTTCTGACGGGACGAATTCCTTCGTCACCGATTTTAAATTTATTGCGTTCTTAAGCTGACGGTTGCGAGGACGAAAAGCCCGGCTTTTTCCTTGCAGCGGCCGCTAACGGCCTTGCAGCCGGGCCAGCACGTCCTCGGTGCTGTAGCCCTGCACCTTCATTTCCTGAAAGCCGAACACGCGCACGGCTTCCTGCAGCGTGGCCAGGTCGGAGGAAAGCAGCACCGGGGCCACGAACACCTGCCGCTCGGGCGGAATGCGGTAGAGGAAGCGGGCGAAGCGCTGGAACTGCTCGGGGGAAGCGTACATGAGCGTGGCCTCCTCGGGCGAAGAAAACAGGAACGACAGCGCATCGTCGGGGTGGCTGGCGGCGGGCTCGGAGCGTTCCTGGTGCGGCAGCAGCCGCCAGAACGTCTCTTCGATCTGGCGGTTGATGCCCGCGCCCAGCAGCACCAGGGCCGCCTGCCGCGACTTGCGCTCGCGCCGCTCGAAGTGCAGGGCCGTCGCCAGGCGCAGCACCTCCGTGGGGTAAGTGGCGCGGGTAGTGTCGAAGGCGGCCGAGCGCAGCAACTTCTTGGGGTTGAAGGAAAAGCGCTCGGCGCGGTTTTCGAAGCGGTTGGTGCCCACCACCACTTGCTTGCCGGCGGCGATGCGCCGGAACGTAGCCGCGGCCGCCTCGTGCACCGCCGCGAGCACCTGCGGGCGGGCAGCGGGCAGGCCGCCCGCCGCCTCGGTTTGCTGAAATAGGGCCCAGGCGGCCCGGGCGAGCTCGTCGGTCAGGGTTTCGACGAAGTAGGAGCCGGCGGCGGGGTCCTGCACGGCGTCCAGGTGCGATTCTTCGCGCAGGATAAGCGAGAGGTTGCGCGCCAGGCGGCCCGAAAAGTCGTTGGGCGCGGCAAACAAGCTGTCAAACGTGCCCACCGACAGCGAATCGGCTCCGCCCAGCACGGCGCTCATGGCTTCGGTGGTGGCGCGCAGCAGGTTGAGGTGGGGGTCGAGGGTGGTTTGCGTCCAGGTGGCAGTGGCGGCGTGCACGCGCAGGCCGGCCGCCGCTTTGGCGGGTAAGCCGTAGGCGTGCAGCAGCGTGGGCCAGAGGCGGCGCAGGGCCCTCAGCTTGGCCAGCTCGGGGAAGTAGCTGGGCGCCACGGCCATGTGCCAGTGCAGGGCCCCGGCCACAGCGGCCAGGGGCGTGGCCGCGTCGGGCAGCTCGGCCAGCAGGGCGGCGGCGGTGCTCAGGCCGTAGGCCAGCTGCTGCACGTCGGTGGCCCCGGCGTTGCCGAAGTAAGCGCCGTTCACGGCCAGGGCCCGGAAGTCGGGCCAGCCTTGGGCCAGCGCCACGCAGCGCCGCTGGGCCCCCGCGTAATCGGCCTGCTCGGGGCCCTCGGGGCCCGGCGAAGGGGCAAAGCGCAGGAAGCCGCGCAGCGCCGCGCCGGGCGCGGCGGCGGCCAGGGCGGCCAGCAGCTCGTCGGGGCCGTCGGCCGCGGTGTAGCCCACGAACGTGGCTGCCAGCGGGACCCGCTCGGCTAAGTACGCCACATCAAATGCCGCCGCCCGGGCCAGCTCAAAGTGCACCCCGTCGGCCCCGTGCTCCAGGGCCGTAACGGCGCGCTCAACCTCAAAGCGGCCATCGGAGCCGGCGGGCACGAGCAGGGCGGGCACGTTCAGCCAGGGGCGGGCGGGGAAGGAGAGGGGCGCGGGCGGCCCGCCCAGCGCGTCCAGCGCCTCGCGGTGGTAAAAGGGCTCCAGCACCAGGCCGTCGGGCAGGGGCCAGCGCAGCACGGCGGGGTCCTGGCCCTTGAGGTCGCGGGCCAGGCGGGCCTGCCATTCGGCGGTGGTCAGGGCGGGGAATTCAGTGAAAGCAACCGGTGGCGCCGGCAGGATTTCGGACATAGAGAAGGGCAGTGAACGAGGGCCGTTGGGCGGCTGATATCGTCCGAAAGATACCGCCCCGGCCGGGAAAGGCCCGGTAGCTGGATCGTTGGATTTGCCGGGGGCCGTACCTTTACCCACCGGCGCGGCCTTTTTCATTCCAACCCGTTTCGGTATTCCTTGATGTCGTCCTCTCTCCGTTTTACCGTTGCCATGCTGGCCTTGGCAACCGCCGGCTGTCAGCGCGCGCCCTACCGGCCCGCGGCGCACTTCGCGCCCGCCACAAGCCAGCCGGTCGGTAAAACTCAGGCCGACGACCCCGCCGTGGCGGCCCTCATCCGGCCCTACCACGACAAAGTAGCGGCCCAGATGCAGGCCGTGCTGGGCACGGCCCCCACGGCCCTGGCCAAGCAGCCCGGCGAGTCGCCGCTGGCCAATTTCGTGGCCGATTTGCAGCGCCAGCGCGCCGCCGAAGTCTTGCACGAGCCCATTCCGCTGGGCGTGATGACCAACGGCGGCCTGCGCGCCGGCCTGCCCGCGGGGCCCGTCACGCTGGGCAACGTGTTCGAGCTGATGCCGTTCGAAAACGAGCTGGTGGTGCTCGACGCGCCGGCCGCCGTGGTGCAGCAGATGTTCGACTACGCCGCCCACGTGAAAATGGCGGTGTCGGGGGCCGTCTACACGGCCACGGCCGACGGCCACGCCCACGACATTCGCATCGGTGGCCAGCCCTTCGACCCCGCCCAGGCCAAGCCCTACGCCATTGCCATTTCCGATTACCTGGCCGGCGGCGGCGATAACCTGTTGTTTTTCAAGACGATAATTCCGCGTCACACCGGCGTGCTGTTGCGCGCCGCCATTGCCGACCACATCCGCGAGCTGACCAAAGCCGGCAAGCCCGTCACGGCCCGGGTCGAAGGCCGGGTGAAAACCGATTAACAACCGTCGGTTGCCAGCGAGCAGTTATTGTTTGACTATGTCCTGCCCGCTGTCCACTGCTACCTGTTCACTGCTAACCGCTCACTGATTTTTATGCAGCGCCGCGATTTTCTCCGCAATTCCCTGCTCGGCACGGCCGGCCTCACCGTGCTGGGGGCCCTCGGTAGCACGGCCGAAGCCGCCGGCCGCAAAGCGCCGGTGCGGCTCACCATCTTGCACACCAACGACATGCACTCGCGCATCGAGCCTTTTCCCGACAACGGCGGGCAATGGGCGGGCCTGGGCGGCATGGCCCGCCGCGCGGCCCTCATCGCCGGCGTGCGGGCGCAGGAGCCCAACGTGCTACTGCTCGACTCGGGCGATATCTTTCAGGGAACGCCGTATTTTAATTTCTTCGGCGGCGAGCTGGAATACAAGCTCATGACCCGCATGGGCTACGACGCCAGCACCCTCGGCAACCACGACTTCGACAACGGCATCGACGGCCTGCTGCGCCAGCTGCCCAACGCCGGCTTTCCGTTCCTCATCGCCAACTACGACTTCGCCAAAACGCCGCTGACGGGCAAGTTTCAGCCCTACAAGGTGTTCGTGAAGCAGGGGGTGCGCGTGGGCGTGTTCGGGCTGGGCATCGAGCTGGCCGGGCTGGTGGCCGACAAAAACTTCGGCCAAACCCAGTACCTCGACCCCGTGGCCCAGGCCCGGGAGGTGGTGGCCCGGCTGCGGGGCCCCGAGAAGTGCGACATGGTGATTTGCCTTTCGCACCTGGGCTATAAGTACGAAAGCGAAAAAATCGACGACCGCAAGCTCGCCGCCCAGGTGGCGGGCATCGACTTGATTTTGGGCGGCCACACCCACACGTTCATGGACGCGCCCGAGCCCATCAAGGGCCCCGACGGCCGCGCCGCGCTCATCAACCAGGTGGGCTGGTCGGGCATCAACCTGGGGCGGCTCGACTACGAATTTCTCCCCGGTGCCAAGCGCGGCGGGCTGGCCAGTGCCGCCGTAGTGCCCGTGCGCGAAGCCTGCTAAAAGCCCGAGATAAGCAAGGGAAAACCGACTTTTTTTCCTGCTAACTTTTCCACAATTTTGTTCCCCCCCGGCCCGAACGCTTCTGCTTGGGTCCGGGGCCCTCTTCTTTATTTTCTCGTTTGAACCCGCCCGGCTCGCTGGCGGTACCCGCCTCATGCTCAAAGATTTTCGCACCGTTTGGGCAGGCTGTCTGCGCACGATTGCGGCCGAAATCGGCGAGCAGAGCTTTAAGACGTGGTTCCGGCCCATTGTGCCGGTGGAGCTGCGCGACAACGTGCTCACCATTCAGGTGCCCAGCAACTACTTCTACGACTGGCTCGAAGAGCACTACGTGGACGAGCTGCGCCGGGCCCTGTTTCAGGAGTTGGGCGCCGCCGGCCGCCTCGAATACAGCGTGGTGGTGGACCAGGGCACGGCCCTCGACCAGCCCAAAACCCTGCACCTGCCGCCCGCCCGCAAGCAGGCGGCCCCCGAGCGCGACGACCCGCCGCCCGAAGCGCGCCCCCGCCCCGTGCCCGGCAACGGCCCCGCCAGCGGCCCGCGCTACTACCAGGCCGCCGGCAGCCACCGCCCGGTGGCCGCCGCCACGGCCGAAGCACCCCCGCGCAACCCCTTCCAAACGGCGCGCGCCGTGGACGGCAACCTCGTGCCTTCGCAGCTCAACGGCTCCTACACGTTCGACAACTACATCGAAGGCGACTGCAACCGCCTGGCCCGCTCGGCCGGCATCGCCGTGGCCAACAAGCCGGGCACCACTTCCTTCAACCCGCTGATGGTGTACGGCGGCGTGGGCCTGGGCAAAACGCACCTGGTGCAGGCCATCGGCAACCACATCAAGGCCACCACGCCCGAGCGGTTCGTGCTCTACGTGTCGGCCGAAAAGTTTACCAACCAGTTCATTGAGAGCGTGAAGTCGCACAAGGTGCAGGACTTCGCCAACTTCTACCTGCAAGTGGACGTGCTGATTTTGGACGACGTGCAGTTTCTGGCCGACAAGGACAAGACCCAGGAGATGTTCTTTCACATTTTCAACCACTTGCAGCAGTCGGCCAAGCAGATTGTGCTGACTTCGGACCGGCCGCCCAAGGACTTGCAGGGCCTGGAAGACCGCCTGCTCTCGCGCTTCAAGTGGGGCCTGACGGCCGACGTGCAGACGCCCGACTTTGAGACGCGCGTGGCCATCATCCGCAACAAGATGGAGCAGGACGGCATCGACATTCCGGCCCCGCACGTGGTGGATTACTTGGCCAACTCGGTGCACACCAACGTGCGCGAGCTGGAGGGCGTCATCGCCTCGCTGGTGGCCCAGAGCAGCCTCAGCCGCCGCGACATCGACCTGGAAATGGTGAAGCAGGCCCTGCGCCACATCATCGAGGAAGTGGAAGCTGAAGTGAACCTCGACTTCATCCAGAAGACGGTGGCCGCCTACTTCGGCGTGTCGGTGGAGCTGCTCAAGGACAAAACCCGCAAGAAGGAAGTGGTGACGGCCCGCCAGGTGGCCATGTACTTCGCCAAGCACCACACCAGCCACACGCTGAAAACCATTGGGTTCCACTTCGGCGGCCGCGACCACACCACCGTGATGCACTCGGTGCAAACCGTGTCGGACCTGGTGGACCTGGA
>JANXOE010000254.1 GCA_025353745.1 Hymenobacter sp. | reverse complement strand
CGGGGCCCAGCCCTCGGCCGGCACCCGGATGGTCCAAACGCCAAACTGCATGAACAGCAAGTAAACGATGCCCATCACGATGAACGTAGGCGCCACGCCCAGCGGGGCCGACGCCTTGAAGTGCGTCATGAGGTTGTTGGCCAGCGGCGAGCCGATCATGGCCCCGCCGCCGAAGCCCATGATGGCCATGCCCGTGGCCACGCCCTTGCGGTCGGGAAACCACTTGATGAGCGTGCTCACCGGCGAAATGTAGCCGATGCCCAGCCCGATGCCGCCCACGAAGCCGTAGCCGAAGTACAGCAGCGCCAAACTGTGCAGGTGCACGCCCAGCGAGCCGATGAGAAAGCCGCCGCCGAAGCACAGCGACGACGCCAGCATGGCCTTGCGGGGCCCCACGCGCTCCAACCACTTCCCAAAAACGGCCGCCGACAAGCCCAGCAGCACGATGGCGATGGAAAACGTCCAGCCGATCTGGCCGGGCGTCCAGTCGTCGGGGGCCGGCTTGGCCACGTCGCCGCTGATGAGGGCCCCCAGCGGCTTGTTGAACACGCTGAACGCGTACGCCTGCCCGATGGCCAGGTGGATGGCCAGGGCCGCCGGGGGCACCAGCCAGCGGTTGTAGCCGGGGCCCGCCACGGTGCGGCTCCGGTCCAGGATGGAGGTTGAGGTATCGGCCATGCAGCGAAAAATGAGGAGGGGTGGGAAAACCCAACGGAGCAGCAGGGCCCCGGCCCGCCGCGGCTAATCCCTTGAGTAAGGGAAAGGTAGGAGCGTTTCCGGGTTTTTGAGCCGCGCCCAGTCATAAAGTTTGCTAATCAGCTATAGCCGCTGGGGCCGGCGGCAAACCGGCGGCATCGGCGGGCCTACTCGTCGCTGCTGAGCTTGCCGCCGGTGACGTGCACGAGGCTACCGGTCATGAACGAGCCGTCGTCGGAGGCCAGCAACACGTAGGCGGGGGCCAGCTCCTCGGGCTGGCCGGGGCGCTTGAGGGCCACCTCGTGCCCAAACTTTTCAATCTCGCCGCGCGGCATGGTGCCGGGGATGTTGGGCGTCCAGACCGGGCCGGGCACCACGGCGTTCACCCGGATGTTGCGCTCGCCCAAGTACAAGGCCAGCGACTTGGTGAGGGCGTGGATGCCGGCCTTCGAGCAGGCGTAGTCGACCAGAATCGGGATGCCCGTGATGCCCACGATGCTGCCCGTGTTCACGATGGCGTCGCCGGCCTTGAGGTGCGGAATGGCGGCCTGCGCCATCCAGATGTAGCCCAGGATGTTGGTGTCGAACGTGCGCCGGATTTGCTCCTCCGCAATGTCCTCGAACTTTTCCTGGCTGTTCTGGAAGGCGGCGTTGTTCACCAAAACGTTCAGCCCACCCAACTCCTGCACGGTGCGGCGCACGGCCTGCTTGCACTGCTCAGGGTCGCGCACGTCGAGCTGGAGCACCAGGCACCGGCGCTTTTCCTGCTCCACCAGTTGGCGGGTTTTTTGGGCATCCTCCACGTTTTCGTTGAACACGATGGCCACGTGGGCGCCTTCCTTGGCGAAGGCCACCGCCACCGCCCGCCCAATGCCCGAGTCGGCCCCCGTGACGAGGGCAATTTTGTCCTGTAGCTTACCGGCGGCGCGGTAGGCGCGCAGGCTCGATTGCGGCTGGAGCTTCATGTCGGCCTGCTTGGCCGGGTAAGGCAGCTGTTGGGCGGCGGCCTTCATGTCTTTGGCCGTGGGGCGCTTGGGGGCCTTGGGGGCGGCCTTCGGGGGCTTGGGCGCGGCGGCGGGGGCTTTGGCAGCAGGAGTCTTTTTAGGAGGCATAACGAACGGGATTTGGGGTGCCCTTTGCTTACGAAAAAGCGCCGCTTGCAGCGAAAAAGGCCGTCCGGCCCGGTCAAAAAATCCGCGGCCGGGGTTTTCTCCGGGAAATTACGCCGCTGGCAACCCGGCTGTAGCCGGGCCCCGGGGCCCGGCAAGCGCTAGGCCCTCGGATCGGGGTAGTGCGGCGGCCGCGGCCCGGCCGGCCGCCGGCGGTAGCGCCCGTACAGCGCCGCCGTGCCCCACATGGCCCCCAGCGGCCCCGCGAAGTAGATCCACAGCCCGGGCCCCTGGCCGGCCGCCGCCGCGGTGCCCAAGGTGCGGGCCGGGTTCAGGCTCATGCCCGAAAGCGGCGCTTCGACCGCGATAAACCCGGCCAGCAGCACCGCCACCAGCGCGCCCGTCCACTTTTTGCGGCGGGCCGAGTGCAGCGACCACAGCAGGGCCAGCATCAGGGCCCCGGAAATCACGGCCTCGGCCCCCAGCGCCAGCGCCCAGCCGTGGGGGCCGGCGGGCGGGCGGGTGGTGTTGTAGTGCACGGCGGGGTGGCCGAACCACGGCGCCAGCAGCCGGTACAGGACGGCGCCCGCCGCCAGGGCCCCCGCGAATTGGGCCAGCGCGTACCACAGCGCATCGGCGGTGCGGATGCAGCCCATTTGCCAGAACCCCAGCGTCACGGCCGGGTTGAAGTGGGCGCCCGAGCGCCGGCCCCAGGGCGAGTAGGCCATGGCCGCCACCAGGGCCCCCACCACCAGGCCCAGGCCGGCGCGCGGCACCAGCTCGCCGGGCCCCAGGGCGCGCGCGACCGGCGAGCGGGGGTGAAAAAACACCACCGCTGCCGTGCTCGACACCGCCAGGAAGGCGGCCGGGCCCCCGGCTTCCACCAGGTAGTAGGGCCAGTGGCGGCGCAGGGCGCGGGTCATGTCGGCGGCGAGGGGCATGGGGCGGCGGGGAGTGGCTACGCCCCAGGCAACGCAAAAAAAGCCGGCGGGGTTGGCGCCGCGTCAGCGGGCCGCCGGGGGCGCGGGCGGGCGGGTGGCGGCGTGCAGCTCGCCGGCCGTGTGGCCGGCCTGCATCGCCACGAACTCGGCCTGCCAGGCGCGCACGCGCAGCTCGCCGCGAGCGGGCAGGTCGAGGCGCACGCGGGCCAGGGCCGCGTTCAGGTCGGCGTACACGGCGCGGGCGTAGTCCCAGTCGCGGTCGGTCCAGGCCGAGTGGCGGGCGCGGGTTTGCTGCAAAAGCTGCTGGTAAGGCGCCCCGATGGTGGCCGGCGTGAGGGCCCCCAGCCGGCCCGCGTAGGGCCCGAGCAGGTTGGCGGCGAAGGCTTTGCGGCGCTGGGGGTCGAGCGGCTGGGCGCGCCGGGCGCGGTTGGCGGCGTCGTAGCGGGCGGTTTGGCGGCCCACGCGGGCCAGCGTGTGGGCGCCCCGGCGGGCCACGGTGTCGAGGTTGTGGGCTTGCTCGCGCACGGCGGCCTGGCGCTCGCGGGGCGTCGAGTCGCAGGCCGCGAGCAGGCCGGCCAGGGCCCCCAGCGCCAGCGCCGGGCCCCCAAGAGAAATCAGCTTTTTCATGCCCGAAATGTAGCTCACAGCGGCCCGCTGCCGTCTTCCAATTGTTCGCGCAGGGCCAGCTGTTGCTCGCGCAGGCCGGGCAGGTGGGGGCACAGCGCCGCCAGCTGGCCCAGCACGCGCAGGGCCCGGCGCGGCTCGCCGAGCTGCCGCAAAATGGCCGCCTGCCCCCACAGGGCCCCGAAGTGGCGCGGCTCGCGGCGCAGCGTTTCGGCAATGTCGGCGAGCGAGGCGCGGTAGTCGCCGCGCTGGTAGTAGGCGGTGGCGCGCTTGTTCCAGCCCTCGGCAAAGTCCGGGGCAGCGGCGATTATTTCGCCAAACGAACCGATGGCGCGGGTGTAGTCGGCGGCTTGCAGGGCGCGCATGCCGGCTTCGAGCTGCTTGTCGAGGGCCGCCTCGCCGGTCGTGAGCCAGATTTGCCAGATGCCGTTTTGCAGGGCCTCGATCTCGGCCGGCGCGGAGGCGGTGCGGAGCTGGGCGAAAAGGTCGTCGAGCATTTTCAGTAAACAGTGGGTGGTGAACGATGGGCCGTCAGGCCGTCCTGCTGCACGCAGCAAGCCAATTGCAGCCCCAAAGCAGGAGCGCTGCTGCACCCGGTTCAGCGCGGCGGCCCATTAGCGGAGGGTTGTACGTATTAATACCGGACTGTTCACCGCATTCAAAATAATTCTTTGGCCACTTTGCGGATGCTTTCGGCCTTGCCCATCGAGTAGTAGTGCAGGCAGGGCACGCCGTGGGCCATCAGCTCGCGGCTCTGGTTGAGGCACCACTCGATGCCCACGGCGCGGGCGGCGTCGTTGTCGCGGCACTGGCTCACGGCTTCCACCAGGGCCTCGGGCAGGTTGAGGTAGAAGGTGCGCGGCAGCATTGTGAGCTGGCCTTTGGTGGTTAAAGGCTTGAGGCCGGGGATGATGGGCACGGTGATGCCGGCCGCGCGGCAGCGGCGCTCGAAGTCGAAAAACTGCGCGTTGTCGAAAAACATCTGGGTCACGATGTAGTCGGCCCCGCGGTCCACCTTGTGCTTGAGGTAGCGAATGTCGGCCCCGGAGTTGGGGGCCTCGAAGTGCTTTTCGGGGTAGCCGGCCGTGCCGATGCAGAAGTTGGTGGCCCAGGTATCGTCCTGGGCCTCGTCCAGGTACTCGCCCTTGTTGAGGTCGGCCAGCTGCCCGATGAGGTCGCAAGCGTAGGCGTGGCCGTCGGCCTCGGGCTTGAACACGCCTTCGGACTTGATCGGGTCGCCGCGCAGGGCCAGCACCGAGTCGATGCCCAGGAAGTGCAGGTCGATCAGCGCGTTCTCGGTTTCCTCCTTCGTGAAGCCGCCGCAGATCAGGTGGGGCACGGTGTCCACGTCGAAGCGGTTTTTGATGGCCGCGCAGATGCCCACCGTGCCGGGCCGGCGGCGCACGGTTTTCTTTTCGAGCAGGCCGTTGGGGTGCTGGCGGTACACGTACTCCTCGCGGTGGTAGGTCACGTCGATGAACGGCGGCTTGAACTCCATCAGCGGCTCGATGTTGGAAAACAGCGTGCGGATGTTCTCGCCCTTTTTCGGGGGCAGCACTTCGAAGGAAAACAGCGTTTTGCCGTTGGCCTGGGCCAGGTGGTCGGTTACTTTCATGGGAAGGGAGGACGGGGCGGCCGGCCGGCTTTTCCGCCGGCGGCCCGCTAATCGTTGAATCGTTTGGATTGTTCCCGGGGGCCCTCGGGGTTACCGGGCGGCCCTCGGGGTTACCGGCCGCCCGGGCCGGGTAGCGGCGCTACTGGGGCTCGTAGTTCAGGTTCGGCATCAGCCACCTTTCCAACGCTGCCAGCGTCATGCCCTTGCGCGCGGCCATGTCCGCCACCTGGTCGCGGCCGATTTTGCCCAGGCCGAAGTAGCGGCTGTCGGGGTGGGCGTAGTACATGCCGCTGACGGCGGCGGTGGGGTACATGGCCAGGTTCTCGGTGAGGGTGATGCCGGTCTGGCGCTCGGCGTCGAGCAGCTGAAAAAGGGTGATTTTCTCGGTGTGGTCGGGGCAGCCGGGGTAGCCGGGGGCCGGGCGCACGCCCCGGTACTTCTCCTGGATGAGGTCGTCGCCGGTCAGGTTTTCGCCCGCCGCGTAGCCCCAGAATTCCTCGCGCACGCGCTGGTGCAGGCGCTCGGCGAAGGCCTCGGCGAGGCGGTCGGCCAGGGCCTTCACCAGGATGCTGGAGTAGTCGTCGTGGTCTTTCTCGAAGGCCGCCACCAGCTTCTCGATGCCGATGCCGGTCGTCACGGCGAAGCCGCCCATGTAGTCGGCGCGGCCGCTGTCTTTGGGGGCCAGGAAGTCGGAAAAAGCGATGTTGGGCACGCCGGGGCCCTTCTCGCCCTGCTGGCGCAGCGTGAAAAACTCGGCCGCCAGGGCCTGCCGGCTGTCGTCGGCGTACAGCTCAATCGTGTCGTGGCCCACCGTATTGGCCGGCCAGAAGCCCACCACGGCGCGGGCCGTGAGCAGCTTCTCGTCGATAATGTTCTTCAGCATGGCCTGCGCGTCCTCAAACAATCGGCTGGCCGCCTCGCCCAGGTTTTCGTCGGTGAGGATGCGCGGGTAGCGCCCTTTCAGCTCCCAGGTGTGGAAAAATGGCGTCCAGTCGATGTACTGCGCCAGCTCGGCTAGGTCGTAGTTGTCGAACACCTTGGTGCCCAGGAAAGTGGGCTTGGTAATGGGGGCCCCGGCCCAGTCGATTTTCACGCCGTTGGCGCGGGCATCGGCAATGGTTTGGTAGTTTTTGTCGCGCTGGCGGCCGGCGTAGTCGGTGCGCAGGGCGGCGTAGTCGTCGGCCACGGTTTGGGCGTAGGCGGCCTCGCCCGAGCCGAGCAGGCCGGCGGCCACGCCCACGCTGCGCGAGGCATCGTTCACGTGCACCACGGGGCCGTCGTAGGCCGGCGCGATTTTCACGGCCGTGTGCAGGCGCGAGGTGGTGGCCCCGCCGATGAGCAGCGGCACCTTCAGGCCGCGTTTTTTCATGGCCTGGGCCACGTACACCATCTCGTCGAGGCTGGGCGTGATGAGGCCGGAAAGGCCGATGATGTCCGCGCCCTGGGCCACGGCCTCGTCCAGAATCCGTTCCAGCGGCACCATCACGCCCAGGTCCACGATGTCGAAGTTGTTGCAGGCCAGCACCACGCCCACGATGTTCTTGCCGATGTCGTGCACGTCGCCTTTCACCGTGGCCAGCAAGATCTTGCCGGCCGTCTGGCGGTCGCCGCTCTGCTTGTCGGCCAGCAGATAGGGCTCTAAGTACGCCACCGCTTTCTTCATCACGCGGGCCGATTTCACCACCTGGGGCAGGAACATCTTGCCGGCCCCGAACAGGTCGCCCACCACGTTCATGCCGCTCATCAGGGGGCCCTCGATCACGTCGAGGGGCCGGGCCACCTGCTGGCGTACCTCCTCGGTGTCCTGGTCGATGAACTCGGTGATGCCCTTGATGAGGGCGTGTTGCAGGCGCTCCTGCACGGGCAGGGCGCGCCAGGCGTCGGCCACCACCTCGGTTTTGTCCTTCTTCTTAACGGTTTCGGCGAAGTCCACCAGCCGCTCCGTGGCGTCGGCGCGGCGGTTCAGCAGCACGTCTTCCACCAGCTCCATCAGGTCTTTGGGCACGTCGTCGTACACGGCCAACTGGCTGGGGTTCACGATGCCCATGTCGAGCCCGGCGCGGATGGCGTGCAGCAGGAACGACGAGTGAATGGCCTCGCGCACCACGTCGTTGCCCCGAAACGAGAACGAAATATTGCTCACGCCGCCGCTGGTGAGGGCCCCCGGCAAGTGGCCTTTAATCCAGCGCACCGCCTCGATGAAGTCGAGCGCATAGGTGCGGTGCTCCTCCATGCCCGTGCCCACGATGAGGATGTTGGCGTCGAAGATGATGTCCTCGGCCGGGAAGCCGATGCCCATCAGCAGGTCGTAGCTGCGCTGGCAGATGATTTTGCGGCGCTCCAGCGTGTCGGCCTGGCCGTCCTCGTCGAAGGCCATCACCACCACGGCCGCGCCGTACTGGCGCACGGTGCGGGCCCGCTGCAAAAACACCTCCTCGCCCTCTTTCAGCGAAATGGAATTGACGATGCTCTTGCCCTGCACGCACTTCAGGCCGGCTTCGAGCACGCTCCACTTCGAAGAATCAATCATCAGCGGCACCCGCGAAATGTCGGGCTCCGAGGCAATTAGATGCAAGAAGGTGGTCATGGCCTGCTCCGAGTCGAGCATGCCTTCGTCCATGTTGATGTCGAGCACCTGGGCCCCGCCCTCCACCTGGGCGCGGGCCACGGCCAGGGCTTCCTCGTAGGCCCCCGTGCGGATGAGGCGGGCGAAGGCGCGCGAGCCGGTCACGTTGCAGCGCTCGCCCACGTTCACAAACAGGCTTTGGGCGGTGACGCCGAACGGCTCCAGCCCGCTCAGGCGGGTGGCCGGGGCAATGGCGGGCAGCGGGCGCGGCCGGTACTGCTTCGCCAGCTTGCTCAGCTCGGCGATGTGCTGGGGCGTGGTGCCACAGCAGCCGCCCACCACCGTCACGATGCCGTCCTTCAGGTAGTCTTCCACCAGGGCCGCGAATTCCTGGGCCGACTCGTCGTAGCCCCCGAAGGCGTTGGGCAGGCCCGCGTTGGGGTAGGCCGAGATGTGGACGTCGGAAATGCGGCTCAGCTCTTCCACGTATTGCTTGAGCTGGTGGGCCCCCAGGGCGCAGTTCAGGCCCACGCTCAGCAGCGGCAGGTGGCGGATGGAGTTCCAGAACGCCTCCACCGTCTGGCCCGAGAGCGTGCGGCCCGAGGCGTCGGTGATGGTGCCCGAAATCATGAGCGGCACCTGGCGGCCCCCGTCATCGAAGAACTTCTGCACCGCGTACAGCGCCGCCTTGGCGTTGAGCGTGTCGAAGATGGTTTCGATGAGCAGCGTGTCCACGCCGCCGTCCACCAGGCCGCGCACCTGCTCCAGGTAGGCCGTGGCCAGCTCGTCGAAGGTCACGGCGCGGAAGCCGGGCCGGTTCACGTCGGGCGAGAGCGAGGCGGTGCGGTTGGTGGGCCCCACGGCCCCGGCCACGAAGCGCGGCTGGTCGGGCGTCAGGGCCGAGTACTCGTCGGCCGCGTCGCGGGCCAGGCGCGCCGACTCGTAATTCAACTCATACACAACGTGTTCCAATCCGTAATCGGCCTGGGCGATGGTAGTGCCCGAGAACGTGTTGGTTTCCACCATGTCGGCCCCGGCGGCGAAGTACTCGGCGTGGATGCCGCGGATGAGGTCGGGGCGCGTCAGGCTGAGCAGGTCGTTGTTGCCGCGCAGGGGCCGGGGGTGGTCGGCGAAGCGGCTGCCGCGGAAGTCTTCTTCCGTGAGCGGGTGGCGCTGAATCATGGTGCCCATGGCCCCGTCGAGCACCAGCAGGCGCTGGCGCAGCAGGGCAGGCAAGGGGCTACAACACGCGGCGTCGGCCGCGGTTGGCTCGGGGGCAGTGGAAGCGAGGGAGGAAGCGAAACCGGACATTCTAACCAAGGTATAAACGGCGTACGAACGCGTCTATCCAGAAAGAAGCCCGGGCCCCAGGGGCGCGGTTTCGGCTGTTATCTTCTTCCATCAAGGGCTTGATGAAATGGGAGTTGGCACCTACTCACGGCAGGTTGCCAAGACGTCACGGGGCCCAGTCCCTCGGTCTTTCTGGATAGCAGCTTCTGCGAAGATACGCACGGGAGGGCATTTCCGGTCGTTGCCCTGCGTATGCGGGCCCAAGGGCGGGCGGCCGACTTTTCTGCCGGCCGCCCGCAAATCGTGGAAGAAGTTTTGCCGGATTGCGGCCGGGCCCTAGCGGTTATCGGGCGGCGATTACCGGGCGGCGATTACCGGGCGGCCGGCGAAAAGCCGGCCGCCCGGGCCGTTACAGCGGCCACGCCGGCCAGGCGCTGCCGGCGGCGAAGTCGGCCTGCTCCGCCGGCAGCTCCAGAAAGGCGTCGGCGCCGAGCAGGCCGGCCAAATCGCCGGAGCCGCCCACGGCCACCGGCGTGGCCCGGCGCACGCCTTGCGCGTCTACGGCCAGCCGCACGGGCAGGAAGTGCGCCAGCGCCGGCTGAAACTGCACGGCCGCGGTGAGCACAGCCGGCAGGGGCCCCGGCGGGGGGCCGGCCGGCTCGCCCGCCAGCAGCCAGGGCCGCACGTAGCGCGCCGCCGTGAGCAGCGTCGAGACGGGGTTGCCGGGCAGCCCGAACACCACCGGCCCGCCGGCCTTCGCCCCGAACCACAGGGGCTTGCCGGGCCGCTGGTTCACTTCGTGGAAAATCTCGGCCACGCCCAGCTCGCGCAGCAGCGCCGGCACGTGGTCGGCGCGGCCCTTGCTCACGGCCCCGCTCAGCACCACGGCGTCGAAGCCGGCGGCTAAGATGTTGACCAGGCCGCGGCGCAGGGCCCCCACCTCGTCGGGCAAATGAAACAGGTGCACCTCGGCCCCGGCCGGGGCCAGCAGGGCCTGCACGGCGTAGGCATTCGAGCGCCGGATCTGGTGGGGCAGGGGCGTGGCGGCCACCTCCACCAGCTCGTCGCCGGTGCTCACCACCGCCACGCGGGCCCGGCGCACCACGCGCACCTCGTCGGCCCCCACGGTGGCGGCCACGGCCAGGGCGGCGGGCGTGAGGCGGGTGCCGACGGGCAGCAAAAGGTCGCCGCGGCGGCGGTCGGCGGCCTGGGGGTGCACGTTCACGCCGGGGTGCGCGGGCGGCGGTATGTTAATGGTGGCCTGCTGGTTAGCAATTGAAATGTCTTCGTAGCGCACCACCGTGTCGGCCCCGGCTGGCAGCACGGCGCCGGTCATCACCTCCACGGCAGCGTGCGGGCTGAGGAGCGGCCGGGCGGGGGCCCCGGCGTACTGGGCGTGCTCGATGGCAAATACGGTCTGGCCGCCGGCCCAGGCGGCGTGGGCCACGGCGATGCCGTCCATCGCCACCCGGCTGAAGGGCGGAAAGTCGCGGTCGGCGGCCAGGTTTTCGGCCAGCACGCGGCCCGCGGCGGCGGGCAGGGGCAGAATTTCGGCGGGCCGCGGGCGGGCGGTGGCCAGCACGCGGGCGTAGGCTTCGGCGACGGAGATCATGGCAGGAACGAGCAGGGGAAGGGCCGCATCTTTGCGCCGCAAACGTTGAACGGGGCGGGCATGAAAACAAGCAGCCGCTTCCCGCAAAAGGAATTTTTACCGATCCTCATGTTGTAGTAATTCTCCGTCTCCGCTCTAAATTGAAGCAGTGGAGGTGCTGCGGCGGCGGAATACGCCAACAACTTGCTTGACGACTCAACGACCGGGCGCAAATATGCGCCGCTACGCCCTATGCTGACCAAAAATTTCACCCACGTCAACGCCGCCAACCAGCCCACGATGGTCGACGTCGGCGCCAAAGCGCCCACCCGCCGGCTGGCCCGCGCCCGGTGCCGCGTGGTGCTGGGCCCCGCGCTGCTGGCCCGCGTGCAGGCCGGCGAAATGCCCAGCCACAAGGGCCCGGTCATGCACACGGCCATCCTGGCGGGCATCATGGGGGCCAAAAGAACGGCCGACCTCATCCCGCTCTGCCACCCGCTGGGCCTGGACGACTGCCGGGTCACCATCGAGCCCGACGGCCCCGACGCCCTGCGCGTCGAATGCACGGCCGTCGTCACGGGCCGCACCGGCGTGGAGATGGAGGCCCTGACCGGCGCCAGTGTGGCCGCCCTCACGATCTACGACATGTGCAAGGCATTTTCCCACGACATCACCATCGAAAGCGTGCAGCTGGTGGAGAAAACCGGCGGCAAGCGCGACTTTCTGCGCCCCGAAAATTCGTAATTTCCGCCATGGAAACCCGTCCCGATTCCGCCCCGAAACGCTCCAAGCACGCGGCCCTCGCCCGCCCCGACGGGGGCGAGTTTGGCCGGCACGAGCTGGCCATCCTGGGGGCCCCCTGCGGCGACATCCAGGCCCTGGTGGCCCGGCTGCTGCCCCGCCTGGCCCCGGCCCTGCGCGTGGCCTACGTCGACGCCGACCACGCCGCCGGCGACGCGGCCCCCGCCGCCCGCCCGGGGCCCCACGTGGCCGAAAACGGCCTGAGTGCCGAGCTGGTCGACAAAATCACCCACCGGCAGCTGAACCTGGCCCGCGCCCTCGACAAGTTTTCGCAGCCCGAGCTGCTGGCCCACGAAAGCGTGGTGCTGGTGAACGGCAACCACTTCCGCGCCCGCCAGCAAATCGTCGTCGTCGACCCGCGCAAGCCCCTGGATCAGAAGCTCGACCGCCTCACCGACGTGCGCCTCGTGCTGCTGGCCGACGGCCAAACCGAGCTGCCCGCCGCCCTGCGCGAGCACCTGGCCCACGCCCCGCTGCCGCCCGTGCGGCCGCTGGCCGACGCGGCCGGCATCGCCGCCTTCGTCCGGGAATGGTACGCCGCCGCCGCGCCTGTGCTGCGCGGCCTGGTGCTGGCCGGCGGCCGCAGCGAGCGCATGCACACCGATAAAGGGGCCCTGCGCTACCACGGCGCGGCCGACCAGCGCCAGCACACCGCCGCGCTGCTCGCCGAGTTTTGCGCCGACGTGCGCGTGTCGGTGCGCCCCGACCAGGCCGCCGGTCTGCCCGCCGGGCTGGTGCCGCTGCCCGACACGTTTCTGGGCCTGGGGCCCCTGGGGGGGCTGCTCTCGGCGTTTCAGGCCGATCCCAACGCCGCGTGGCTGGTGCTGGCCTGCGACTTGCCGCTGCTCACCCGCGCCACGCTGGAGTTTCTGGTGGAAAACCGCCGGCCCGCCCGCGTGGCCACCGCCCTGCAAAGCCCCTGGAACGACTTCCCCGAGCCGCTCGTCACCATCTGGGAGCCAAGGGCCTACGGGCAGCTGCTGCGCTTCCTGGGGATGGGGTATTCCTGCCCGCGCAAGGCCCTCATCAACTCCGACATCGAGCTGCTGCTGCCCCCCGTGCCCGGGGAGCTGCGCAACGTGAACACGCCCCAGGAGCGCGCCGAGGCCGAAGCGGCCTTGCACGGGCGCTAGCTACGGGTGGGCGGCCACCCACTCGGTGCCGTCCTCGTATTCTTCGCGCTTCCAGATGGTTACGACCTGTTTGAGCGTGTCGATGATGAACTCGCAGGCGGCGAAGCTTTCGGCGCGGTGGGGCGTGGCCACGGCCACCACCACGGCCACGTCGCCGAGGGCCAGGGTGCCCTTGCGGTGCACCACGGCCACTTTTTCGAGCATGGGCCAGTGCGCGGCGGCCTGGGCCACCACGTGGCCGAGCTGGGTGAGGGCCATGCTGTCGTACGACTCGTAGTGCAGCCGGCGCACCGCCCGCCCGCCCGACTGGTTGCGCACCGTGCCCACGAAGGCGTTGACGGCCCCCGCGGCGTCGGTTTGCACCGCGGCCAGGGCCGCGGCCACGTCGATGGGCTGGTCGGTGATGGAGAGATAGGGAATCATGCGGAAGGTAAACGGGCGGTGGCGCGGCCTTTGGAGTCCGCGTTTTTGAACAATGACCGGCACAACGAAGCGGGCGACGCGAAATCCAAAGGCTGCGCAGCTTCTTCCTCCTAAATGCCAGCTAAAATTTATCCGCCGGCCACGGGCGGAATCAGCGCGATTTCGTCGTTGGGCCCCAGGGCCTGCCCGGCGGGGGCGTACTCGTTGTTGACGGCCACGGCGCAGCTGCGCAGCTGGCCCAGGGCCGGGTAGCGGGCCCGCAGGTGGTCGAGCAGGGCCCCCACGGTGGCCGGAGCGGGGGCGGGCATTTCGAGCGTGGGCTGGCCCACAATGTCGCGGGTGATGCCGAAGAGCGCGATTTTCAAAGCCATAATTTTAGTAAATTTACCCGAAAGTAAGTGCCCACTGGGGCCCTCTTTTATATGGGCCGGAACACCGGCCGGCCGTTAGGAGTTTAGCGGAACCCGGCTGGGTTACGTACCAACGGGCAAATTTGGGACTGAATATGCTGACTTCCGCGCTTTCGCCGGCTACCGCCGCGCCCGCTGCCGCCGTGCCTCCTGCCTTGGTCGACCAACACGGCCGGCCGCTGGAGTACGTGCGCCTGGCCGTGACGGACCGCTGCAACCTGCGCTGCTTCTATTGCATGCCCGAGCAAGGCATCCAGTACATGCCCAAGCACGAGCTGCTCAGCTACGAAGAAATGCTGCGCGTGACCGGCCTGCTGGCCGGCCTGGGCGTGCGCAAGGTGCGCCTCACCGGCGGCGAGCCCTTCGTGCGGCGCGACCTGGTGCCCTTCATGGAGCGCCTGGCCCAGCTGCCCGGCATCGACGACATCAGCCTGACCACCAACGGTGTGCTCACGGCCCCCCACGTGCCGGCCCTGGCCCGCCTGGGCGTGAAGGCCGTCAACCTCAGCCTCGACACGCTCGACCGCCAGCGGTTTTTCGACATCACCCGGCGCGACGAGCTGCCGCGCGTGCTGGACACGTTTCACGCGCTGCTGGATGCCGGCATCCAGGTGCAAATCACCGCCGTGGTGATGGACGGCCGCAACATCGCCGACCTCGTGCCGCTCGCCGCCCTCAGCCGCGACCTGCCCGTGGACGTGCGCTTCATCGAGGAAATGCCCTTCAACGGCGGCAGCCACGCGGCCGGGCCGGCGTCGCTGCCCTGGCACCACGGCCGCATCCGCCGGCATTTGGAAGACCACTTCGGGGCCCTCGCGCCGGTGGCCACGGCGGCCGGGGCCACGGCCGCCGAGTACCGCGCGGCCGGGCACCGGGGCACGCTCGGCATCATCGCGGCGTATTCGCGCACGTTTTGCGGCACTTGCAACCGCCTGCGCCTCACCGCCGAGGGCGGCCTCAAAACCTGCCTCTACGACCAGGGCGTGCTCGACGTGCGCGCCCTGCTGCGCGGCGGCGCCCCCGACGCGGAAATCGTGGGGGCCCTCGCCCACGCCTTCCGCCACCGCGCCGCCAACGGCTTCGAAGCCGAGCGCCAGCGCCCGCTGCATCAGCTCAGCTTCGAGAGCATGGCCACGATTGGCGGCTGAGAAATAGTTATAAAACACTTGTATTTAACAAGATAAAGCTGCTGGTTCCGGCTGCCGCTTCGGGTTGGCCGGCCTTTGGTCGTAACTTGCCCGGGCCCCGGGCGCAGGTTTTGGGCGGCAGCGGCGTGCACATGATGGCTTTGGATTCTTCAATTTCGGCGGACCGGGTGGACCGCAAACAGCACCGGGCGGCGGTGGGGGCCTTGTTTTTTTTGCTCGGGCTGTGCTTCGCCAGCTGGGCCTCGCGCATCCCGAGCGTGCAGCAGCGCATGGGCGTGTCCGACAGCCAGTTGGGCCTGGTGCTGTTTGCCATTCCGGCGGGGCAGCTGCTGTCGCTGCCGCTGGCCGGGTGGCTGGTGGCCAAGCAGGGCAGCCGCCGGGTGGTGCTGGCGGGTGTGCTGCTCTACGCCGGGGCCCTGGTGGCGCTGGGCTGGGCGGCCAACCTCTACCAGCTGGTGCCGCTGCTGATGGTGTTCGGCGTCGGCGGCAATTTCACTAACATCGCCGTTAATACGCAGGCCGTCAACGTCGAGCGTTTGTACACCAAGCCCATCATGGCCTCGTTTCACGGGCTTTGGAGCCTGGCGGGCTTTTCGGGGGCGGCCATCGGCACGGTCATGATCGGGGCGCGGGTGCCGCCGGGCTTTCATTTCTTGCTCATCGGCCTGCTCATCGTGGTGGGCCTGGTGGTGAGCGCCGGCCACGTGGTGCGCCACGACAGCGGCGTGGACCCCAACCAGCCCGCCTTCGTGCGGCCCGACCGGGCGCTGCTCGGCCTGGGGGCCGTCGCTTTCTGCGCTCTCATCTGCGAGGGGGCCATGTTCGACTGGAGCGGCGTGTACTTCAAAAAAGTGCTGCAAGTCGATAAAAACTGGGTGGGCGCGGGCTACACGGCTTTCATGAGCACGATGGCCCTGGGCCGCTTCGGCGCCGACGCGCTGGCCGCCCGCTTCGGCCCGAAGCGCGTCATCCAGGGCAGCGGGCTGCTCACGGCCGCGGGGCTGGCGCTGGCGGTGGCGTGGCCCATTTTGCCGGCGGCGCTGCTGGGGTTTTTGCTGGTGGGCTTCGGCACGTCGGCGGTGGTGCCGCTGGTGTACAGCGCGGCGGGGCGCTCCACCACCATGTCGGCGGGCATGGCCCTGGCGGCGGTGTCCACCATCGGGTTCGTGGGGTTTTTGCTGGGGCCCCCGCTCATCGGCCTCATTGCCGGGGCCACCAGCCTGCGCGTGTCGTTGGCCCTGATTGCCGTGATGGGCCTGTGCGTGACGGCCACCGCTTCGGTGGTGATAAGCAAGTAGTGGATTTTCCCACGAAGGCAATTACTGCTTCACTCACAGTCCTTTATGGCCTTTCAGCCAGGCAGTGGCTTCTTTGTAAGAAGGAGCCGTGCGGTCGCCGCCGACCACCACCATCTGGAAGTAGCGCTTGGTGTTGGGCAGGTCGGCGTCGGCTTCGGAGAGCTTGGCCAGGTTGAAGGCCGCGCCCTGGTAGTAGCCGCCGCTGGTGTTGGCCACCAGTTCTGAAAACACGATGCAGCGCTGGTAATAGTCGCGGGCTTCGGCCGACTTGTGGTGGCGGTACTGCATCAGGAAGCCCAGGAAATAGGTGGCGTAGCGCCCGCAATAGCCCTCGTAGCCGGGCATGCCCTGGTTGATTTTGCGCAGGATGGACTCGCTGGCCTGCTCGCACGCCGCCCAGTCGCCCTCGCGGAAGCAGAGCATGGCGTAGTTGCGCTCGAAGTAGCTGTTGTCGGGGAAGTCGGCCACCAGCCGGCGGGCCACGGCCAGGGCCGCCGTTTCCTCGTGCTCGCGCTCGCTGCCCAGGATGCGCATCAGGAAAAACCGGGCCTCCGTGGCCGTATAAAAACCGGTGTTGCCCACCGTGCGCAGCTGCTGGATGCCGGTTTCGCGGTTGCCCTTCGGAAAGAAAAACAGCACCGGGCGCAGCCACGGGTACTCCTGGCCAATCCACACGGCGTAGTAGTTGAACAGGCCCTGGCCGAAAAGGAATTCCGGGCTCAAGTCGTTGGCTTCGCGGCTTTTGTCGAGAAATTCGAGGGCGCGCTTGCTGCTCACGGTGGCTTTGCGCCAGTCGTGGCGCTCGGCGTGCAGGCGGGCATCGAAGGCGTAAGCCGCCGACAGGAAAAAGCAGGCTTCGTAGTTGTGCTTGTCGTTGTCGTAGAGGGCTTTGGCTTTTACCACGGCCGTGTCCATGTACGCGTAGAACGTGCGGTCGTACTGGGTGGTGCCCATGTTGGTGGGCAGGATTTTCCACCACGTGCTCAGGCCCAGCAGAAAGTAGGCCATCGGGTGCTCGGGGTAGCGCCGGCGCAGCGAGCGGAACTGCCGGTCGGCCCGGTCAAACTTGAAATTGTAGAGGTTGCGCACGGCCCCGTTCAGCTCCTGCTGCACGTCCTGGTTCACCAGCAGCCAGCCCTTGGTGCTGACGGCCTGCGGGGCCACTTCCACGTCGGTGAGCTCGATCTGCCGGACGCTGGCCAGCTGCCGCACGGTGTCGGCTGCCGGGCCAACCGCCTGGGCGGGGGCCGAAAAAACTGTCAGCAGCAACCCCAACGCTAGAAGTGGCCGGAATCCACTTGCTAAGAATTGGACAATTTTCATAAAATATAAGTAATAAGGTTTATTCAAATCAAAATCGTTGGCCAAAGACCTAAAAGTAAGATTTTTGATTGAATTTGTAACGCATAGCAGAACAATGTTAACAAGGTTTTTTCTTGAAAATATTCAAAAAGCTTTCTAAGGCCGGCTGGGCATGGTTGCGGCCGGGGCGGCTGCCACCGGCCCCTTCGGGGGCCCAAAACCTGCTACCTTCGCGGCGTTGGTTCTCGCTTTGATTTCCTTCAATCAGCGGACGGTTTCCGGCCGGGGCCCTGGGCCGCGACGGGAATTAAAAGGGAATCGGGTGCAACTCCCGAACAGACGCGCTACTGTAAGTTTCCCGGCCCCTGGGGGCCGGCACAGGGGGCCCCACCGCGCCCATTGGCCCGCCGCGCGGGCCGAGAAGGGCGGGGCCACCCGGAACGAGTCAGGAGACCTGCCGGCCGCCGAGTGATGCTGCCTCCGCGCTCTGGGGCTGGCATCGGCTGGGCAGTGCCGCCGCGCTTGGGCGCGGCCCGGCGCCGCGCATTCGGTGGCCAGCGCGCTAAAAGCCAGGGGGTAGGGAAAATAAGCGAGGGCCGTGTTCCCCCTTTTTTCTCCCCATTCTATGCCCCTTGCCGACCGCATTGCCCGCGCCGAAACCCGCATTTTCAAAGCCGTTTTCCCCAACACCACCAACCACTACGACACCCTGTTCGGGGGCACCACGCTCCTGCTCATGGACGAGGTGGCCTTCATCACGGCCACCCGCTTTTCGCGCCTGAAAATGGTCACCGTGTCGTCCGAGCGGGTCGATTTTACCCACCCCATCCCCGGCGGCACGCTGGTGGAGCTGGTGGGCAACGTGGAGCGCGTGGGCAACACCAGCCTGAAGGTGCGCGTCGAGCTGTTCGTGGAGCAGATGTACTCCGAGGAGCGCCACAAGGCCGTCACGGGCCTGTTCACGTTCGTGGCCATCGACGAGCACAAGCTGCCAGTGCGCATCCTGGGGCCCTCGGAATCGGCCGTGTGAACTGATTTACAACTGTTTGCCCAGCCCCACCCAGCCGCGCTGGATGGCGTAGTAGACGAGCGTGCCCACCACCAGGCCCACGAGGTAGCCGTAGGGCAGCCCCGCGCACAGCAGGCCCACGAGCAGGGCCACCAGCAAATCGGCGCGGTGGGCGGCGAGGTCGCGCAGCAGCGCGGCCAGCGAAAGGGCTTCGAAAAACAGCAGCACGCCCAGCACGGGCAGCGGAAAAATCTGCACCACGTCGGCAAAGCCCTGGCTGAAAAACAGGCCCATCACCAAAAAAATGCTGCCGTAGATGACCACCGAGCCGCCCGTGCGGGCCCCGAAAGCGTAGTGCCCCACCATGCCGCCCGAGCCGTGGCACACCGGAAACCCGCCCAACACCGGGTTCACCAGGTTCATGAGGGCGTAGGTGAAGCTGATTTTGCGGACCGTCAGGGGCCGGTCGGGAAAATAATCCTGGGCTATCTGCTTGGTGGCCAGGATGGAATTGCCCAGCGAGAGCGGAATCTGCGGCAGCGCCAGCAGTACGGCCCCGGCCAGGATGTCGGCCCGCTGGGGCAGGTGCCAGGCGGGCAGGCGCAGTCCCACAGCCCGCTGCGCGGCGGCCAGGTCGAGCTTGAACACCAGCGCGTAGGCCACGCCCAGCGCAATGACCGCCAGCGCCGCCGGCCAGCGCCGGTTGCCGAACAGCATCACCGTGACGGCGAAGGCCGCCGCAGCCAGCGCGTAGCCCGGCGCGCCGTCGGCCCCCACGTACTGCTTGAGGGCCAGCGTGGCCAGCTGCAGCGCCAGCCCGAACTGGATGCCCCGCACCACGGCCTTGGGCACGAGCCGCGCCAGCCCGTCGATCAGCCCCGTTATTGACAGGATAAACATGCTGAGGCCCACGGCCAGCCCGCCGCCAAAAATGACGGGGCCCTTGATTTTCTGGGCGATGACCAGCGCGGCGAAGGCCTTGAGCGGCTGCACCGGCATGGGCATCCGGTACCAGAGGCCGGTGAACACCTGCATCAGCCCGAACAGGATGAGCACGGCGGCGCTGTCGATGCCCGAGGCGGCGACCACGCCGATGAGCAGCGGCAAATCGGTGCCCAAATCGCCGAAGGCCCCGGCAAACTCGTTGCGGTCGAAGCGAAGGGGCGGGCGGGCGGGGGAAATGGTGGGGGTCATGCCAACAAAAAAACCGGCGAAAACAAGGGCAAGCTACGCCGGCACGCGCACCACGCGCAGGCGCTGCACCTGCCGCACCCAGCGGGCGGGGCGTTTTTCGCGGGGCACGACGATTTGGTAGGGGCCCGCTTCGGGCGGCAGGGGGCGGCCGTCGCGGGCGGTGGCCAGCACCACGATTTGGTCGGTGAAGGCGGCGTCGAGCTCGGGCAGGGCGAAGCGCATGAGCAAAAGCGTTGTATTTAAACAAATATAACAGCTGTGGCCGGGTTTGATTTATATCCGGGGCCCTGCGCCGGGCCGAACCACGGGCCCGGTTTGCCGGTTGCAGGAAGACACCTTCGCTCTTGCATGGACCCCGCCATCCTCCTGCCCGCCGCCAGCTACGAGCACGTGACCGTGCAGAAGGTGCGCGGCGAGGGCCCCCGCGAAGCTGCTTCCGACCAGCTGGCGGCCGAGGAGCCGCTGGAGATCCGCCTGGGCTACGCGGTGGCCGGCGGCGGGCGGGCGCACCGCGCCCTGTCCGTGACCATGCGCACGCCGGGGCACGACGAGGAGCTGGCCGCCGGCTTTTTGTTGACGGAAGGCCTCATTCACTGCAAAGCCGACCTGCTGGGCGTGCGTCCCTGCCCCGACGTGCAAAAGCTTGAGGAAGCCGGCAACGTGGTGCGCGCCGAGCTGGCCGCCCACGTCCAGGTCGATTTCCAGGCCCTGGAGCGGCATTTCTACACCAGCTCGAGCTGCGGCGTGTGCGGCAAAACCAGCATCGACGCCATCCAGACCGCCACCTGCCCCGCGCTGCCCGCCGGGGGCCCCCACCTGCGCGCCGCCGCCGTGCACCGGCTGCCCGAGCGCCTGCGCGCCGCCCAGGCCGGCTTCGAGCAAACCGGCGGGCAGCACGCGGCGGCCTTGTTCACGCCCGAGGGCGAGCTGCTGCTGCTGCGCGAGGACGTGGGCCGCCACAACGCCCTCGACAAGCTCGTGGGCGCCGCGCTGCTGCAAGAATGGCTGCCGCTGCACCGCCACGTGCTGCTGGTGAGCGGCCGCGCCAGCTTCGAGCTGGTGCAGAAAGCCGCCGCCGCCGGCCTGGGCGTGCTGGCCGCCGTGGGGGCCCCCAGCAGCCTGGCCGTGCAGGCCGCCGACCGCTTCGGCATGACGGTGCTGGGCTTCGTGCGCAACGAGCGGTTCAACATTTACAGCCACGGCTGGCGAATCATTTAACGGGCCTCAATTAATATTTAACCACTTGTTGATCATAGGTAATTAGCCCGCAAGTGAGCCCTGCCCTTACGCCGCAACGAGTTTGCTATTGGGGCCGGCGGGTGGGTTCGTGCCATCCTTTCTCCCCGCTTTCGTAGTACCCCGGGGGCCGGCGCCGCGCTTCGCGGTTCGGGGCGAGTTTTCGGGCTGTTAAATGATAAATGTTGACTGTTAATTGACATGAAGCTCCGCATCGAAGACGACACCCTGCGCCTGCGCCTGTCCGAGGCCGAAGTGCAGGAATTTGCCGCCGCCGGCCGGGTGCAGGGCGCCGTTCACTTCGGGGCCGAAGCGGGGCAGCAGCTCACCTACGCCCTGGAGCGCACGGCGGCCGACGCGCCGGCCGCCGTGCGCGTGCGCTACGCCCCCGGGGCCCTCACGGTGCTGGTGCCCGCCGCCCTGGCCGACGCCTGGACCGGCACCGACCAGAACGGCTTTTCGGA
>JANXOE010000218.1 GCA_025353745.1 Hymenobacter sp. | reverse complement strand
CGCGGCCACGCCCGCGAGATGCTGCGCCAGGCCGACGAGGCCTGCCAGGACTGGCGCCAGGCCGCCGCGCTGGGCCTGCCCCAGGGCAACGACTACGCCGCCGCCGCCGGCTGCGCGGGCGATGCCGCCGAAGCCCCGGCCGCGAAATAGCGCCGGGGCCCTCTCCGGCGCATCCATCCGCTCAAAAAATGCTCCTGCTCGTCTGGCGTCCACGCGGGGCCGCCTCGCTGCTGCTCCGTTAACCGACTACCGCCGCCGTGGCAATGCTTCCGGCGGCCCGCCAGCGGGGCCCGCGGGGCCAAATGTTTTGATAATCACCTTCTGATAACTGATATATGCTACGCGCTTCTGCCCGGTTCGTACTACTGCTGAGCGGCTTGTCGGCCGCCGCGGCCCACGCCCAGAGCGTGGAGTTCACCAAAGAGAAATTTGGGGCTGACAAAGAAGCTTATAAAGACGCCGTGCGCGAACTGCGGGCCGGCGACGACGCCTACCAGGCCGACCCGGCGCGCTACGCCCTGGCCCTGCCCCACTACCTGGCCGCCCAGCAGCGCAACCCCGACAACGCCGCCCTGAACGCTAAAATCGGCGACTGCTACCTGCATTCGGGCACCAAGGCCCTGGCCCTGCCCTACTTGCAGCACGCCCAGGCCCTGGCCCCCGTCGCCGACCCGCGCACCCACTACCTGCTGGGCCGCGCCCTGCACCTGAACGCCAAGTGGGCCGAGGCCATCAAGGAATACCAGCTGAGCGCGCCGATGGGCCGCGGCGGCAAAAAAGCCGCCGACGGCGAGCTGACCGTGACGGCCGACGACCTGGCCCGCCGCGTCCGCGAGTGCCGCAACGGCCAGGAGCTGGAAAAGCACCCCGTGCGCGTGTTCGTCGACAACGCCGGGCCGGAAGTGAACTCCGCGTACGCGGACTACGGGCCCGTGGTGGCGGCCGACGAGGCGTCCATGCTTTTCACCTCGCGCCGCCCCAACGGCCCCGGGGCCCCCAAAGACCCCGACGGCGACAGCTATTTTGAGGACATTTACCAGACGGCCTGGCTGGGCAAGGCCTGGCGCACGGCCGCCAACCTGCGGGCCCCCGTGAACACCGACGGCCACGACGCCACCGTGGGCCTGGCCCCCGACGGCCAGCGCCTGCTGGTGTACGTGGACGAAAACGGCGGCGACCTGCAAGAGTCGAACCTCAGGGGCACGGCCTGGGGCAAGCCCCAGCGCCTGGGCAGCCGCATCAACTCGCGCTACCACGAGTCGTCGGCCGCGTACTCGCCCAACGGGCGCTTCCTGTACTACGTAAGCGACAAGCCCGAGGGCGGGCGCGGCGGGCGCGACATCTACAAGATTGAGATTGAGGGCAAGGGCCCGGCCGAAAACCTGGGGCCCGTCATCAACACGCCCTACGGCGAGGAAGGCGTGTTCATGATGCCCGACGGCCAAACCATGTACTTTTCGTCGGAAGGCCACAACTCGATGGGCGGCTACGACATCTTCAAATCGGTGTTCGCCAACGGCAAGTGGAGCGAGCCCGAAAACCTGGGCTGGCCCATCAACACGCCCGACGACGACGTGTTTTTCGTGACCTCGGCCTCCGGCCGGCACGGGTACTACTCGTCGGACCGCCCCGGCGGGCAGGGCGGCAAAGACGTGTACCGCGTCACGTTTCTGGGGCCCGAAAAGCCGCCGGTGCTCAGCGAAGAGAGCCAGCTGCTGGCCTCGCGCCTGGCCCCGGTGGCCCAAATTCTGCTGGCCCCGCCCGTGATCATGGCCACGGCCAAGGTCACCATCCTCAAGGGCACCGTGACCGACGCGGCCACCCAGCAGCCGCTGGAAGCCAGCATCGACCTGATTGACAACAAGCTGAACGAGGTCATCGCCACCTTCCACAGCAACGCCACCTCGGGCAAGTACCTCGTGAGCCTGCCCTCGGGCACCAACTACGGCATCGTGGTGCGGCAGGACGGCTACCTGTTCCATTCCGAAAATTTCGACCTGCCCGCCAGCGCCACCTACGCTGAAATCATCAAAGACATTCCGCTGAAAAAGCTGGAAGTGGGCGTTGTTATCGTGTTGAACAACATCTTTTTCGACACCGGCAAGGCCATCCTGCGCCCCGAAAGCACCGCCGAGCTGGAGCGCCTGCGCAAGCTGCTGGCCGAGCAGCCCACCGTCAAGCTCGAAATGGCCGGCCACACCGACAACGTGGGCAAGCCCGCCGCCAACCGCGACCTGAGCCAGCGCCGCGCCCAGGCCGTGGTGACCTACCTCACCCAGCACGGCATCGCGCCCGACCGCCTGACCGCCGCCGGCTACGGCGACACCCGCCCCGTGGTGCCCAACGCCACCAAGGCCGGCCGCCAGCTCAACCGCCGCACCGAGTTCAAGGTGACGGGCAAGTAGCCCGGGGCCCGTGCGGGGCCCCGGGCCGCCGGGGCCCCGCACGGCCTGCCCAAACCCGCGCCAACAACGGTTTTACAGCTGATGCTGCCCGTCCGGGGCCCCAGCAGCCACTTCCGGGGTAGCTTGTCCTAGCTGCGGGGTAGCAGTTGCTGCTTCCGGGGAAGAAATTGCTACCCTGGAAATAGCAATTCCTACCTTGGAAGTAGCGGCTGCTACCTCCGGGGAAGGAATTGCTGCTCCTGAGGCAGCTGCTGCTACCTTGGAAGCAGCAGCTGCTACTTTCAAGGTAGGCGTTCGGGCAGCAGCTTGCGCCAAAGCCCGGGCTGCCCGCCGCCCGCGAAAAAGGCCGTGGCCGCCCCGCACCTTTGCGAAGCGGCCACGGCCTTTTTGCGGGCGGCGGGGGCCCCGGGGGCCCTCCCGCTACGGCACGTTGGTGCCCGAGACCTGGAACGGGTGGCCGGCCACCGAGTACATGCCGCCGAACTCAAACAGCGCCTGGCCGTCGGCGCCCATGCCGTACCTCGCCCCGCCGTTGGTATGGAAAATTACGGGCCCGTAGCGGTAGTTGAGCACTTTTTTACCGCTGTAGTCGGCCACCGTCACAAGGTACGATTCGGTGCCGTGGTTGTCGTTGTCTTCCACCCACACCGGGTCGGTCATGCGCGTGTCGCGCAGGGTTTTGTACACGCTGGCCGTGGTACCGGCCAGGTTCACCCACTTGATGGCGCGCTCGCCCCGCACCGCCACGATGAGCTGGGTGCCCAGGGTTTTGGCATTTCCCCAGCCCTTGTCTTTGGAGTAGGCGATGCTGGTGGGGTTGCTGCCCACCGCGACGCTGCCCACCTCGGCAATGGCCGTGGGCGTGCCGCCGGTGGCCGTGCCGTAGCCGCCCACGCTGAACAAGTGCAGGACGCCGTCCTGGGTGGCCACGTAGGCTTGGTTGACGCCCGGCACCAGGCTGGTGCGCACCGCCGTGGGGGCCTGGGACAGGGCCACCGTTTTCACCACCACCGGGGCCGCCGCCGGAGTTACCGAGAAGGCGTACGGCCACTGGCTGGCCTGCTGGCCCAGGTTTTTGGTCAGGTTGAAGTTGCTGAGCGTGGTGAAGTACATCGTCCGCGCCTGGTCAAACAACGGCTTCAGGTCGAGGAACACCACCTTTTTCTCGGCTTTGCTGGTGACGACGGCGAAGCCGCCCTTCGAGTAGCGGGCCTTGTTGGGGCCCCCGATGAAGCTTTGGCGGTTGGTTTCGTTGTTGAGCGTGAGCTGCTCTTCGTGGTAGCGGCCGTTGGTGCCGTCGGGCGACTGCATCCAGCCCTGGTTGTAGTCGAGCGTGGCCGAAAAGTCGCTGGAAGCCGAAATCTCGGTGGGCTGGGTCACGCCGGGCAGGTCCACGTAGCCCAGCAGCTTGATGAAAGTGAACTTGCCCCGGTTGCGCAGGCCCGGGTACACGGCCGCCCAATCGCCCCAGAAGCTGTTGCCGGTGCCCAGCGCCAGCACGGCCACCTGGCCCTTGAGGGCGTCGGTGTCCCACACCGTCACGAGGGCAAATTCGTTGTTGCTGGTGATGGCCACGGCCGTGGGCACCTTGTTGGCGGGCAGCTTCATCGACACCGTGCCGCGGCTGGTGTTGGTGCCGAAGGAGGCGATGACCCCCGACTGGAAGGCCACCAGATCATTCGACGCCCAGGTCGAAAACCCGTAGGAGCGGCCGACCGCCGTGGGCTGGTGCAGGGCCCCGAGGGTGGAGGCGTAGCGCAGCGCATCGGGGTCGGGGTGGCCCCCGCCGTAGTACGTCCAGGGCAGCATGGGCTTTTCGGAAAACGTGTTTTCGGCCATCAACAGCTGCTGAACGGCGTCGACGCCCACGTCCGAGGTATTATCGGCCACGTGCAACACCTGGGCCTGGTTGGTGGCGAAGTCGTTGACGGTGCTGTTCTGGGCACCGGCCACCTGGTATTGCCAGCCGGCGCCGTTGCCGTGGTTGTCGAAGTGCTTATCGCTGGGCTGGTACAGGGTCGGCAACCCGGTGTTGCTCACGGTGCTGGGCGAGCCGTAGCGGTAGGCCATGCCCGAAGCCAGCGAATAGTTCCGGGCCAGCTGCCGGTAGGTCGCCAGGTCCACTGAGGGAGCCGGGGCCGGTGCCGGGGGATCAATGGGCTGGATAACAGTTCCTATTTCCGTAATAAGCCAGGCCTGGGGGCAGGTAGTCGTGGTGGTAGCGCTGGTGGCGGCCAGCGTGGCCGACTGGGCCCCGGCGGACGCCCACGCCCGATCGGTACCGGCCCCGGAACCGGAACCTACGGAGCCATCGTGCGCCACCAGAACGCGCTGACGCAGCTGTTGCCCCCCTTGGCCCACGGCCAGGGAATACGTGCCGGTCGGCAGCTGGCCCACGGCCAGGCGGCCGTCGCCGTCGAGGGGCTGGTGCGGCACGAGGTGGCCCAGCGCGTCGTACACCGCCACGGGGGCGGTGGGGCGCTCGCCGCTGGGCAGCAGCACGGTCACAAAATCGTTGGCCGGGTTGGGGTAGGCGGTCAGCCGGTCGGCGGTCGGCGCGGGGGCCCTACCGCCCGTGCTGCCCGCTCCTGCTTCGCGGGCCGACTGCACCACCTCAACGGGTTGAATGCCGTCGGCGAGCGCGCTAACGGTTTGGGTGGCGGTGAGCACTTGCTTGCCCCCCAAAGCACACGACTGGGCGGTGCCCTGCTGCGCCAGGGCGCCGTTGAGGAGCGAGTTGCCGGCAATCTGCAGCATCATTCCGCTGTGCTTGGCCGCGAGCGAGTAGCCGCCGCTGGGCAGCGCGGCGAGGAGCCAGCGCTGGTTGGCCTGCCCCACGTAGGGCCATTGGTGCACTTGCGCGCCGCTTTGCAGCGAGACGTTGCTCACGTCGAGGCACTGCCCGCTGCTGCGGGAAATGATTTTGTAATACCCCCCGCCAGTGTCCAGAATCTGCCACTGCTGGTTGGTGCTGCCCGCGTAGTCGCGCTGCTCGGCCAAGGCCCCGTTGACGAGCGAAGCGCCGACAATGTCGAGGCTTTTGCCACTGGTTTGGGAGGTGATCCGGTAATAAGAACCGGGGTTAAACTGGGCCATTACGGGACCAGCTACCAACGCTAATCCGACGGTTGCCAGCCGACTGGTTTGGTTGAAAAATGCAATCATACTATACTTTTAAATTGGATTATCCTGAGTATTTAAAGTGAATATTTTGCTGGTTCGAATTCCGGTATATTGGACAAAACTACTACGCCCGGAGCGCAACGCTGAGTAGCTAAATTTTGTGAACCCTCTAAATCAATTCGGAAAGCATTATTTATTCGCCCCAGATAAGCGCCTTAGGGTTGCGTTAGGCTGTTTTTCCAATGTTCAAGTCCTATTAATTCAACACATGCAAATGACAATATTTTGCACTTTCACGCCATGATGCAACCGTATGCGCAGGCCTTGCGTAGCGCCTGAATCAGCAGTTTTTGAGGGCTGGCCGGAGCGCCGGCAGCTGGAATGGGTGGGCTCTATTTTCCCGCCCCGCCTCACCAAAAAATCCGGCCGGGGCGCTGCCGCGGGCCCCGCACACCTGCCCACGAAAAAGCCCCCGCCACTAGCTGTGGCGGGGGCTCAGGTGCCAATAAAATCGGCTGTTTTCTCAGGACGCTACTTCACGATCACCAGCTCCACGCGGCGGTTGAGGCGGCGGGTTTCTTCGCGGTCGTTGGCGAAGCGCGGCCGCGAGCCGCCGTAGCCGATGGTGGTGATGCGCTGCTCGTCGATGCCGCGCTTCACGAGGTAGCGCTTCACCTCGGCCACCCGGTCTTCGGAAAGCTGCTGGTTTTTGACGGCCGGGCCTTGGTTGTCGGTGTGGCCTTCGAGGCGGATTTCGGACTTGGGCTCGGCTTGCAGGGCGATGGCCAGGCGGTTCAGCTCGGCGTAGGAGGGCCCCAGCAGCCCGGCCTTGCCCTGGGCGAAGATGAGGGTGGGCAGGTCCATTTTGGTGCCCACGGCGGCGGGGCGCAGCAGCAGGTCGTGGCCCGAATTGCCGGCCAGGGCCAGCGTGTCGAGGCTGGTGAGCAAGCCGCTGGCCCCGGCCACCCGGTAGCGCCCGGCCAGCACCGAGAGCGTGTAGCCGCCCGTGGCGTCGGTGCGGGCCGTGGCTTCGAACTGCACGCCCTCGGCGTTGGGCAGCAGCACGGCCCGCACCGTGGCCCCCGGCACCGGCTGGCGGTTGCGGCCGTCGAGCACGCGCCCGCTCACGAAGGCGCGGTTGGCCTCCGACACCGGCGCGGGCCCGGCGGCCACCGCCTTGGCCGTGTCGGGGGCCGCGCGGCCGGCCCGGAACAGGTCGGCCGGGGCGTTGGCGGTGGCCGACGCCGCGAAGTAGGCCGTCTGCCCGTCGGGCGTCAGGCTGAAGTAGGCGTCGAAGCCGGGGCCGTTCAGGGCCGGGCCCAGGTTTTGGGGCTCGCTCCAGCGCGTCCACGTCTCGTCGAGGCGCTGGCTCACGAACACGTCGGCCCCGCCGTAGCCCATGTGGCCGTACGAGCTGAAGTACAGGGTTTTGCCGTCCGGTGCCAGCCACGGCGCGAAGTCAAAGCCCGGCGAGTTCAGCACCGGCCCCAGGCTTTGGGGCGCGGTGTAGCCGCCCGCGCCGTCGGACCGGCTCAGGTAGAGGTCGTTGCCGCCCTCCGTGTCGCCGCGCTCCAGCGAAAGCAGCAGGATTTTTTCGTCCGGCGTCATAAAAAAGCCCGTGGCGGGCACGGCGGCGTAGTAGTTGGCCACGCGCACGGCCTCGGGGCGCACGGTTTTGGGGGTGGCGCCGGGGTCCGCGGCGGCGGCGCGGGCCACCCGGCTCAGGCCCTCGTCGCGGAAAGTACCATCGCGCTCGTAGGTGCCGCGCACCAGCAGCGTAGTGCCCTGGGGCCCTACCACGGCCAGCACGCCGTTGTTCTGGGGCGTGTTGAGGGCGTCGAGGCGCTGGGGCGGGCCCCAGGTGCGGCCCTGGTCGGCGCTTCGGGCAGCCCAAGCGTCGCCGGTGTCGGCGTTGCCCTCGGTGTTGCCGGCAAACCGGGTGCGCCCGAAGTACAGCGTCTTGCCGTCGGAGGCCAGCACCGGCCCGATTTCGTTGCCCGCCGAGTTCAGCGCCGCCAGCGGCTCGCGGGCGCCGAAGCCCGCGCCCGGGGCCACGTTCAGGCGCAGCCGGAACAGGTGCCACTGCTGGGTGGCCCGCCCGTTGGCCTTCTGCGCCTGCACGGGCGTGCCGTTGAACTTATCGGAAGCGGCCAGCGCGGCCACGCGGCCTTCGAGGCGGTTTTCGAGCTGAAAGGTGCCGGCCGGGCCCGCCGGCACCAGCCGCCACTGCTGCCCCAGCCCGCCCTGGAAGGGCCGCTGCACCAGCGGCACGCCCTCGCCGGGCTTGTCCACGGTCAGGCATTGGGTGCTGTGCCGGGCTTCGAGGCGGAAGTACTCGCTGCCCGCGCTGAGCGGCACGAAGCGCCACTGCTGGCTGTTGGCGTGGGTGAATTCCCATTGCACGGCCGCGTCGCCGGCGCTGGTGCCGGCCGCGGCCACGTCGAGGCAGCGCCCGCTGCCCCGGTCAATCAGGCCGTAGTAGGCCCGCTCGTCGGGTTGGAAGGGGCCCTGGGCGGCGGCCCCCAGCGAACAAAACAAGAGCAGCAGCGGCAGCAGTCGGAGCATGGGCAAGGCGCGGCCGGGCCGCGCGCGTTGGTGGGTGGGCAATACGGGCACAAAAGACGCTATGAAAGGCGAAAACGCCCGGCCGGCCGCGTTGAACCCCGCCGGGGCCGACGCGGGTTTGGCCGGCCGCGCCCGCCGGGGCGGCAACGGCCGGGGCGCGTTCACAGTAAAAAGCCCCTTACCCATTCTCTCCTACCATGCGCAAAGGCAGCAAAGTTTCCTGGAAATACGGCACCGGCACGGCCACCGGCAAAATCGAATCGGTTCACAAAGAGCCGATTGCGCGCACCATCAAGGGCAGCGAAATCCGCCGCAACGGCTCGGCCGCCGACCCGGCCCTGGTCATCGTGCAAGCAAACGGCGACCGGGTGCTCAAGCTGCAAAGCGAAGTGACGGCCACCGCATGAAAAAGCCCCGCCGGCGGCTGCGGACGGGGCTTTTTCATGCGGTGGCTTGGCTTGCGCCGAAGGGCTACAGGTTGTTGGGGTTCGGCTCGATGAAAGCCTGCTCTTCCATCTCGGTGGGCACCACCACGATGCCCTGCTGAAGCTTGGAGTTGCGCCGGCCGTAGAGGAAGTACACGACGAAGCCGAGGGCCATCCAGGCAAACGCCACTTGCAGGGTGAAGGAATCGAGGCCGATGATCAGGGCCGTGCACACCAGGGCCCCCATCACGGGCACCAGCGGGAAGGAGGGCGTGGCGAGCGGCGAGCGGAACGGGCGCGGCTGGTCGGGGTCGGAGCGGCGCATGATCCACACGCCGAGGCTCACGAGCACGAAGGCCAGCAGCGTGCCAAACGAGGTGAGGTCGCCGGCCAGCGAGCCGGGCACCAGGGCCGCAAACAAGCCCACGAACACCATCAGCATCAGGTTGGATTTGTAGGGCGTGTTGAAGCGCGGGTGCAGCGCGGCGAAGGCCTTGGGCATGAGTCCGTCTTTGGCCATCGAGAAAAACACCCGGCTCTGGCCCATGAGCATCACCAAAATTACCGACGTGAAGCCGAGCAGAATGCCAACGGTGACGGCCGTGGCCAGCCAGCCGTAGCCGGGCATGTGCGCCCGGATGGCGTAGGCCACCGAGGCCTCGCCGCCCAGGGCCGGGTCGGCAAACTCGCGCCAGTTGGCCACGCCCGTCAGCACGTGCCCGAACAGGATGTAGAGCACCGTGCAGATGGCCAGCGAGCCCAGGATGCCGATGGGCATGTCGCGCTTGGGGTTTTTGGCTTCCTGCGCGGCGGTGCTCACGGCGTCGAAGCCGATGAAGGCGAAAAACACGATGCCCGCCCCGCCCAGGATGCCGCCCAGGCCGTGCTTGTTCCAGCCCTCGTAGGTGCGCACCACTTCACCGGCGGCGTTTTTCACCACGGCGTCGGCCGGAATGAGGTAGGGCGTGTGGTTGGCGGGGTTGATGAACTGCCAGCCCACGGCGATGAACACCAGCACGATGACCGTTTTCAGAATCACCACCACGGCGTTGAACAGCGCCGATTCCTGGGTACCTTTCACCAGCAGCAGGCTCAGCATCACGATGATGAGCAGCGCCGGCAGGTTGACGAGGCCGTGCTCGGTGACGCCGTTGATCACGGCGTGCTCGAAGGGCGAGTGGCTTAAATTGTACGGTATACTGGTGCCAAAAACCTGCAAGAGCTTGTTTAAATACTCGCTCCAGGCAATGCTGACGGTGGCCGCGCCCAGCGCGTACTCCATGATGAGGGCCCAGCCGATCACCCAGGCCACGAACTCGCCCATCGTGGTGTAGGCGTAGGTGTAGGCCGAGCCGGCGATGGGGATCATGGCCGCGAACTCGGCGTAGCACAGGCCCGCAAACACGCAGCCAAACGCGGCCAGGATGAAGGCCAGCGTGACGCCGGGGCCCGACGCCTGGGCCGCCGCGTTGGCGGTGCGCACAAACAGGCCCGCCCCGATGATGGCGCCCACGCCCAGCGCCACGAGGTTGCCCGCGCCGAGCGTGCGCTTCAGTGCGCCGGCCCCGGTGGAGTTGGCCTCGCCCAGAAGCACGGCCAGCGGTTTTTTGGCGAAAATATTGGCCATTTCTTAGAAAATAGGAAGTAAAAAGGGAAGGTGAAAACCGAGCCGCCATGCCCAGGCGCGGCGCAGGGCCCGAAATATAGGCAGCATTTCGGGCCCGGCCCGAATTTCTGGCACCCCGCTTGCAAAGCGCCGGGCACGGCCCCTTAAACCGGACGGGCCGGCCACCCTCCAACCCGCTCGCATCCATCTTCTTTTTACGCATCATGGAAAAGTCCCTCGCATTGCTTGCCGCCCTGGCCCTGGCCGCCACCGGCGCGTTTGCCCAAACTGCACCCCCGATGTCCGCTCCGGTCCCGGCCGCCCCGCCAATGGCCCTGAAAGGCCACCACAAAATGAAATCGCCGGAGCAAATGGCCGCCCACCGCTCCCAGAAAATGGCCCAGCAGCTGGGCCTCAGCGCCGACCAGCAGCAGAAGCTTTCGGCCGCCCTGCTGGCCGAGCGCCAGGCCATGACCGCCACTGCCCCGGCCCCCGCCGACCGCCAGGCCCTGCACCAGGCCATGCAAGCCAACCACGCCCGGTACGAGGCGCAGGTGAAGGCCATCCTCACCCCCGACCAGTACACCAGGTACACCGCCATGCAGCAGCAGCGCCACGACCAGATGCGCGCCAAGCACCAGCAGCGCACCGGCACGGCCCCCAGCCCCAACAACTGACGCCGAACTTATTCCACCGCGCGTTGGCTAAAAGCCCCGGCCGCCTGGCCGGGGCTTTTTTGTGTTTGGCCCGGCGCGGGGCCCCGGCGGGCCGGCTTTTATTGGGGCCGTGCGCTTTATATTTGACGAAACCGATAGCGTCGGAATTGGGTTAGTGGATTCCTTTTTGGAAATCCAAAACCCGAACCCGCCCCACCCCATACCCTCGCAAATGCCTCCCCTTCCCAGTAGCGGCGCGGCCCCGGCTGTGCAAATCCAGCAGTTTTACGACAAGGGCCTGGCCCACGCCAGCTACGCGCTGCGCAGCGGCCGCCAGGTGGCCCTCATCGACCCCGGCCGCGACCCCCAGCCCTACTACGACTTCGCCGACGAGCACGAGGCCAAAATTGTGGCCGTGGTGGAAACCCATCCGCACGCCGACTTCGTGTCGTCGCACCTCGAGATTGCGGAGGAAACCGGGGCCGTCATCTACTGCAGCAAGCTGGTGGGGGCCCTCTACCCGCACAAGGGTTTCGACGACGGCGACCGCATCAAGCTCGGGGCCGTGGAACTGCACGCCCTCAACACCCCCGGCCACTCGCCCGACAGCATCAGCGTGCTGCTGCTCGACGACCTGGCCCAGACCCGGGCCGTGTTCACCGGCGACACGCTGTTTGTGGGCGACGTGGGCCGGCCCGACCTGCGCGAGGACGCCGCCGTGGGCGGCCACTCCCGCGAGGCCCTCGCCGCCCAGCTCTACCACAGCACCCGCCGCAAGCTGATGACGCTGCCCGGCACCACCAAAGTGTACCCCGCGCACGGCCCCGGCAGCCTCTGCGGCAAAACCACGAGCCCCGACCTCGACAGCACCATCGCCAAGGAGCTGGCCACCAACTACGCGCTGCAACCCATGTCGGAGCCGGAGTTCGTGCACGTGCTGCTCGACGACCAGCCCTTCGCACCCAAGTATTTCGGCCACGGCGTGCAGCTCAACAAGCTGGGCGCCAAGGGCTACGAAGACAGTGTACGCGCCGTGCCCCACCTCGAGCCCGACGCGGCCCTGGCCCCCGGCGTGCTGCTCGTCGACACGCGCCCCGCCGCCAAGTTCCGCGCCGGCCACCTGCCCGGGGCCCTCAACCTGCAGGACGGCGGCAAGTTCGAAACCTGGCTCGGCTCGGTGGTGGGCCCCGGCGAGCCGTTCTACCTACTGGCCGATTCCAAAATCGCGCTCGACACCGTGATCCGCAAAGCGGCCAAAATCGGCTACGAGGGCAACATCAAGGGGGCCCTGCTGGCCCCCGCCGCCCTGCCCGCCACCTCCCCCGAGGTGGACGTGGCCGCCGTGCGCCAGCACCCCGAGCGGTTCGCCATCGTCGACATCCGCAACCACGCCGAAGCCAAAACGCCCGTCTTCCAAAACGCGCTATTGATTCCGCTGCCCGAGCTGCGCGAGCGCGCCCACGAAGTGCCCACCGACAAACCCATCCTGGTGCACTGCGCCGGCGGCTACCGCTCGGCGGCCGGGGCCAGCATTCTGGCCGCGGCGCTGCCGGGCGCGGAAGTGCTGGATTTGGGCGAAGCAGTTTTGGAGTTTTGATAACAGATAACTCGGTATATTTCTTGAATAGTTTTTGAAGGAAAATGATTGAAATAATCGACTTGAGCCAAGAGATTTTTTCAGGCATGCCGGTTTTCAAAGGCCTTCCCGAAGTAAAAATAAGCCTGCATAATTCCCATGAAGAATGGGAAGGCATCACGAATTCAGACGTTGTTTCTCCCAGTGTGTACAAGCTTGAGTTAGGAGATCATACCGGAACTCACGTAGACGCGCTCAACCACATGACCCGTCAAAACAAAGGGCAATCGATTGACACCATGCCTCTTTCAATGTTTTACACCGAAGGCATATGTTTAGACTTCTCTACCAAAAGCTTTAGAGAATTAATCGAGCCTTTTGAAATAGCAGAAGCCTGCGTTAAAGAAGACGTTAAAATCAAAAAGGGAGACACTATTTTACTGTATACAAACCATTACAGGAAAGCGTTTGGCGGAGATAATTGGAACAATGGTCCAGGAATCAGTGCTGCCACAGCACGGTGGTTGGGAAACCTTGAAATTGCTGCTTTTGGCGTAGAAACCATGTCTCCTGGAATTCCAGGCGTGAGCAATAAAGAGGTACATCGCATTTGTGGTGAGCTCGGGTTTACTCACTATGAAAACATGATAAATCTGCATCTGCTAATTGGCCGCGGTCGCTTTCGTTTTATAGGACTTCCATTGAATATTCGTGGCGGAACAGGTTCGCCTGTGAGAGCCGTTGCAGTATTTGAAACCGATTCTCATTCTACCTAAATGCGCGTACTGCACACCGCCGACTGGCACCTGGGCCAGCACTTCCTCACCGGGCAGGAGCGCCTGACCGAGCAGCGGGCGTTTCTGGCCTGGCTGCTGGGGGCCGTGCAAACCCACGGCGTGGACGCGCTGGTGGTGGCCGGCGACGTGTTCGACACCACCACGCCCTCGCACGCGGCCCAGGAACTGTACTACAATTTCCTGGTGCAGATGCAGGGCACTGGCTGCCGCGACATCGTGGTGGTGGGCGGCAACCACGACTCCCCCACCCTGCTCAACGCCTCGCGGCAGCTGCTGCGGCAACTGCGCATCCACGTGGTGGGCGGCGTGCCCGCCGACCCCGCCGAGCAGGTGGTGGCCTTGGCCGGCCCCCACGGCCGGCCGGCGCTGGTGGTGTGCGCGGTGCCCTTTTTGCGCGACCGGGACCTGCGCCTGGCCGTAGCGGGCGAAACCCCCGACGAGCGCCAGGTGCGCATTCGCCAGAGCATTGCCGGCCACTACGCGGCCCTGGCCGGGGGCCCCGCCGTGCAGCGCCTGCGCGAGCAGGACGTGCCCGTGCTGGCCACCGGCCACCTCTACGCGGCCGGCGGCGAGGCCCGCGAAGGCGCCGAGCGCGACGTGCACATCGGCGGGCTGGGCTCGGTGGGCGCCGAGCACTTCCCGGCCGCGTTCGACTACGTGGCCCTGGGGCACCTGCACCGGCCGCAGGTGGTGGGCGGGCGGGCCCACATCCGCTACGCGGGCTCGCCGGTGCCGCTTTCCTTCACCGAGGCCGACGACCGCCAGCAGGTGCTGCTGCTGGACTTCGCCGGGGCCGGTCCGCCGCAGGTTACGGCCCTGCCGGTGCCGGTGGCGCGGCGCTTGCAGCGGTTCCACGGCACGCTGGAGGCGGTAGAAGCCAGCATCCTGGCGTACGACAACGCCGCCTTCGGCCTGGTGGCCTGGGCCGACGTGCAGGTGCGCTCCGACGAGCCCCCCGCCGAGGTGCAGCGCCGCGTGCAGGCCGTGCTGCAGGAGCGCGCCGCCCACGTGCAAGCCCCCCGCGGGGCCCGCCACCAGCGCGCCACCGAGCGGCCGGACGCGGCGGCTGCGGCCGCCGGCCCGCTGGAATTTCTCCATGAACTAACCGTAGACGAGGTGTT
>JANXOE010000216.1 GCA_025353745.1 Hymenobacter sp. | reverse complement strand
TATAAATTATAAGACATAAATACTGGTTCGGTTTTCCTGCGCTCCGTACGGAATTTTGCGGCGGTCCAGCCTCTTGGCTGTTGCCCAGAACACGTCTCGGGGTTCGGCTTCCGGGGCCATCGCCGGTGCTTCGGCCCGGCCCTGCGTGCGCGTCCTTGGGAAGCGCTTAAAATTTAATGGCCCGCCTGATGACGCGCCACCGCTGCAGCCGTGACTATCCGTGATCAGGATCGTCACGGCGTTCGCACGGAAAGCATGCTAGTGCCGAGTCACCATATTAAACCGTTGGTGCAGTGTAGTTTGCTGCGGAGTTTTGTGTCGATGAACTCGTACGGTTCCATGGGCTTTCAAGGTGCTGTCTTTCGTCGTAGGAAATAAAAAGATCGAGTATTGTCTAACTATTATCTATGTATTGCGTCACTCCTGCTCCGTAGTTTCGGGTTGGGATTTTATGCCTGCAATCATTGCTAAAAACGGAATGGTTGAATTAAGATACGGGTATAAAATTAAAATATCCTAAAAGATAGTTAATTACATGTTTATGTAGTATAAAAAAGTATAAAATAATGATGAAATTTTATACTTTTTTATACCTTGATAGATTTTAATGACTTTATTTATCCTACATTCGTTTATACCCCACTTTAAAACTGGCCTAACTCGCCGCACCATGCCAAAGCTTATAGACTATCCGCGCACCTCCTACGCCAGCGCCTGGGAGGTGGCCGAAGTAGTGGACGATACGGGCGGAAAATGCGCCCTTGAAACCTGCGCCCGAAAATTGAACCGTAAGGTGAGCGGCTCGTTCAAGGCCATCATCGGTTCTGCCGTGAAATTCGGCTTGCTGACCAGCAAACGGGAGCTACTGAGCACTACCACCCTGTTTCGCCGCATCAAGCACGCTTACGACAAACAGGAGGAACTGCTTTTTCACCGCGAGGCATTCCTGGCTCCACCTCTGTTCACCCAACTGTGCCGCAAGTTCCGGCAGCGGGAATTACCTGTGCAGATGCTCGACGTAACGCTCATCCGCGAGTTTGACGTGGAAGAGATCAACGCCGCCGCCGTGGCCAAGGCCTTTACCGAAGGCGCCCGCGTGGTGGGCCTGCTCGACGAGCACAACATCATCGCTGACATCGACCAACTCGCGGGCCAGGCCCAGCCCAGGCGGGAATTGTCTTCGCCGGCTCCCGTCGTCAATTCTTTCCGGGCCACAGCGGCCCCTCCTGCCTCTATTGACGAAGACGATGGCAGTGAAGGTGAAGGCGCCGCCGATGAATCAACTCCTCCCGCGCCTTCTGCTCATTCCCTGGCCGGCCCCACCAGCGCCACGGACGCAGTCGCTTCGTTGTTTGGCCTGCTCGCCGCTAGCGAAGAGCCTACCCCAACGCGGCCGACTAGCCGACCGCCGGCCCAAAAACCGCTCGCACAGAACGCACCGGCCCAGCCAGGCGTCCAGGCCGCCTTTTCCCAACCGACCCAAACACAGCCTAAAAATCCCCCAACGCAGTTCACCGTGCGCCTGAACGGGCCGGGAATGGACACCCAGCTGGTGATTGCCGACGAGGACGATTTGATGCTGGTACAAGGACTACTCGAAAAAATCAGACGGCAATTGCGCACGTAGTCAAAAACAAGGCTGTGCGCAGTCGCAAGTACGCTTCGAACGGAAGCCGCAGCCCCACCCTCCAGTTGAAGCCTTAACGGATGCAGTAAATTAAACCCATTTTCAATCCTGTTTATTTATTATGTTAATTATGAGCTTCGCTCCCGGAGCTGTTGCCGGCGGCTTATTGCACCAGTTGGGCGTGCAGGCGAATGAGTGTTTCGGCGGCGTTGAGGCACAGGCCGGGGTGAACGGGCGAGGTTTGCACCACGGTGCTGCGCGTGGCCGTGAGCCACCGGAAACGGGCCGCCAACGGCAGCTCCCCGATCGGGCCGCCGCCGGGACGGCCCCGGCAGATGCGGTCGAAGGCCCCCAGGCGCGCGGCCAGATCCGCCAAATCGAGGCCGCCGGCGAAGGCCCGCAGGCGCGCTTCGGACACCTCGTACCGGGTTTCCAAAAACTGCTGCGCGGGGCAGTACACCACAACGCCGGCGTTGAGGAACTCCTCGCGCTCCACGCGCGGCACCACGCGCACCACGGCGTACTCAAATAAGTCCATCGCGGGCAAGGTCGGCTTCGTGAACGAAAGTGGCGGAGGCGGCAAGCCGGGTTTCCAGAAAGTGCACATAATCCGCCCGCGCCGCCGCGGCGGACACGTCGGGGAATACTTCCGCCAGCCAACCCTCGGGCACCAGCGCCACGGTGGCGCGCAGCTGGGCCGGCGTGAGCCGGGCGTGGCCCAGCGCGTCGGCCGCAGCGAGGGCCCCGGGCGGGACGCTGGGCAACAGCACATGGTCCTTGATTTGGGGAAACGGCCGCGCCCCGCCGGCCCGGGCCCAATCGGGGCCGGCGTGGTGCACGTACAGGGCCGCGCCGTGGTCAATGAGCCACAGCTCGCGGTGCCACACGAGCAGGTTGGTGTTGCGAACGGTGCGGTCCACGTTCAGCGTCAGCGCGTCGAGCCAGACCACCCGCGCGGCCAGCTCCGGGGCCACGGCCGTCACCAGCGGGTCGAACGTGCCGGCCCCGGACAAGTAGTGCAGGGCCAGGTTCTGGCCCGTGCTGGCGCGCAGCAGGTCCTGGATTTCCTCGTCGGCCTCGCTGCGCCCGAAGGCCACGTCCAGGTCGGCAAACACCAGCTCGGGCACGCGCAGGCCCAGGGCCCGGGCCAGCTCGCCCACCAGCAGCTCGGCGATGAGGGCCTTCACCCCCTGCCCGGCCCCACGAAACTTGAGCACGTAGAGAAACCCGTCGTCGGCTTCCACCAGGGCCGGCAACGAGCCGCCTTCCCGCAAAGGGGTCACGTAACGCGTCACGGCGACGGTGCGCAGCGACGGCACAAAAAAATCGGCGGCGGCGGGCATGCTATTCTGCGGAAGGAATCTCAAACGAAACAATAAACCGTGGGCCGCGGTGCTATTCGCCGCGCCGGGGCTGCCCCTGCCGGGCGTGCAGCGTAGCCAGCACCTCGGCGAGCGGCACGCCGGTGGCCGCGAGCAGCACCAGCAGGTGGAAGAGCAAATCGGCCGCTTCGCCCGGCAGCGTGCCGCGGTGGCCGGCCACCGCGTCGATGACGGTTTCGACGGCCTCCTCCCCTACTTTCTGGGCGATTTTGGGCAAGCCTTGCTGAAACAGCGACACCGTGTAGGAGCCCGGCGCGGCGTCGGGGCGGTCGCGGCGGTCCACGATCAGGCGCTCCAGCTCGGCCAGCCAGCCCACCGGGGCCGCGGGGGCCGTGGCCTGGCCCGGCTGCTCGAAGCAACTGGTGCAGCCGCGGTGGCAGGTGGGCCCGGCCGGCCGGGCCCGCACCAGCACCGTGTCGGCGTCGCAGTCGAGGTGCAGGCTGACGACGGCGAGGAAATGGCCGCTGCTTTCGCCCTTGGTCCACAGACGGTTTTTGGAGCGGGAGAAAAACGTGACGCGCTGCTCGCGTTGGGTTTGGGCCCAGGCCGCGGCGTTGACGTAGCCCAGCATGAGCACCTGGCCGGTGTCGGCGTCCTGCACCACGGCGGGGGCCAGGCCGGTGGCCGCGTCGAAGCGCAGCGCGTCGAGCGGAACGGGAATATCGGAAGCGAAGCCTGCGGCCATGAAAGGGGAACGTATCGGTAAGTGGATGGATTTGCTCGGAAAAATAACGCCGGGGCCCTCCTACCGGCGCACCGGCACGCCGGCGCGGTGGAGGTAGTCTTTGAGCACGGGCAGCGAGGTGTCGCCGAAGTGGAAAATGCTGGCCGCCAAGGCGGCATCGGCCCGCCCTTCGGCAAAAACGGCCGTGAAGTCGGCCGCCTGGCCGGCCCCGCCCGAGGCGATGACCGGCACGGGCACCCCCTCGCTCACGGCCCGGGTCAGGTCCAGGGCAAAGCCGGCCTTGGTGCCGTCGTGGGTCATGGAGGTGAGCAGGATTTCGCCGGCCCCGCGGGCCGCGGCTTCCCGGCACCAGGCCAGCGCCTCGCGGCCCGTGGCCTGGGTGCCGGCGCGGGTCATCACCTGCCACTGGCCGGCCACGAGGCGGGCGTCCACGGCCACCACGACGCACTGCGCGCCGAAGCGCCGGGCCAGCTCGTCGAGCAGCGCGGGCCGGGCCAGGGCGGCGGAGTTGACGCCCACCTTGTCGGCCCCGCTCAGCAGCAGCTCTTCCACGGCGGCCACGCTGGCGATGCCCCCGCCCACGGTGAAGGGGATGTCGAGCTCGCGGGCCACGGCGCGCACCAGGGCCGTGAGCGGCTGCCGGCGCTGGTGGGTGGCCGTGATGTCGAGGAACACCAGCTCGTCGGCGCCCTCGCGGGCGTAGCGCGCGGCCAGCGCCACGGGGTCGCCCGCGTCGCGCAGGCCCTCGAACTGGATGCCCTTCACGGTGCGGCCGTCGCGCACGTCGAGGCAGGGAATGAGGCGTTTGGTGACCATGTGGCTACGCGTTAAACCGTATTATTAGATTGTACAGTATTAGATTGGTTATTGGTTAACCATATTATAAGAACCGCCGCAGGTCGTCCAGGGCAATGGTGCCTTCGTAGAGGGCCTTGCCGATGATGGCCCCGTGCAGGCCGGCGTCGGCCAGGGCCTCCAGGTCGGCCACCGTCGTCACGCCGCCGCTGGCAACGAAGCGCGCCGCCGGGAACTGCGCCCGCAGCTCTTTGTAAACGGCCAAGCTGGGGCCCTGCAACAGGCCGTCCTTGCTCACGTCGGTGCAAACGAAGGTGTGGCCCCCGGCCGCGAGGTAGTCCGCCACGAAGCCGCTCAGCGTCGAGGCGCTCTGCTCGGCCCAGGCGTTGACGAGCAGGTGCTGCCCGCGGAAGTCGGCCCCCAGAAAAATCTTCTCGGCCCCCCAGCGCGCCAGCCAGCCGCGCACCGCGGCGGGGTCGCGCACGGCCAGGCTGCCGGCCGTCAGGTGCCGGGCGCCGGCCGAAAACACTTCTTCGGCCACGGCCCCGGCCTGCACCCCGCCCCCAAAATCGATGTCGAGCGCGGTGTGGCGGGCCAGGGTTTCGAGCACGCCCAGGTTCACGGGCCGCCCGGCGCGGGCCCCGTCGAGGTCCACCAGGTGCAGGCGGCGCAAGCCGGCGGCCTCGAAGCGCTGGGCCACCGCCAGCGGGTCGGCGGCGTAGGTGGTCTGGCGGGCAAAGTCGCCGGCGCTCAGGCGCACCACTTGCCCGGCGCGCAGGTCGATGGCGGGGATGATTTCCATCATAAACGGTCCGTTCGGTATTACTTTAATTAAAGGAAGCCTATGGGCGAGGCGTTGGCTTACAGGGCCAGAAAATTCTGCAGAATGCGCGTGCCCACGGGCCCGCTTTTTTCGGCGTGGAACTGCACGCCGTGGAAGTTGCGGTGCTGCACCGCCGCGCTGAACGGGGCCGGGTGCGCCGCCTGCGCCGTGGTGTAGGGCCCCACCGGGGCCCGGTAGCTGTGCACGAAGTACACGTGGTCGGCGGGCCCCAGGCCGGCAAACAACGGCCCCCGCAGCGCTTGCAGCGTGTTCCAGCCCATGTGGGGCACCTTGTGGGCGGCGTCGGGCACGAAGCGCTCCACCCGGAACGGCAGCAGCCCGAGCAGCGGCGTGTCCTGCTCTTCGGAGTGCGTGCCCAGCAGCTGCATGCCCAGGCAAATGCCCAGGAACGGCTGCGTCAGCGTCGGCAGCACCGCGTCGAGCCCGGCGGCGCGCAGCGCCTGCATGGCCGACGAGGCCTCCCCCTCGCCCGGGAACAGCACCTTGTCGGCGGCCCGCAGCACGGCCGGGTCGGCGGTGAGCACGGCCTCCACGCCCAGCCGCTCCAGGGCAAACAGGACGGACTGCACGTTGCCGCCCCGGTAATCCACCACGGCTACCATCGGCACAGGTTTAAACAAGTGGAAGGACGATTTATATTCATTTGTGCAAAGCAATTATTACCCATTTGTAACACTTACAAAATGCCTTTCGTGCTCGGGATGCCCAGGGTGGCGTCGCGGGCCACGGCCATTTTGATGGCCTTGGCCACCGCCTTGAAGATGGCTTCGATCTTGTGGTGCTCGTTGTCGCCCTCGCAGGCGATGTTGAGCGTGGCGCGGGCGGCGTCGGTGAAGCTTTTGAAGAAATGGAAGAACAGCTCCGTGGGCAAGTCGCCCACCCGCTCGCGCTGAAACTTGGCGTTCCACACCAGCCAGGGCCGGCCCGAAAAGTCGATGGCCGCCTGGGCCAGCGCCTCGTCCATGGGCAGCAGGAAGCCGTAGCGGGCCAGCCCGCGCTTGTCGCCGAGGGCCTGGTCGAAGGCCTGGCCCAGGGCCAGGGCCGTGTCCTCCACGGTGTGGTGCTCGTCGATGTGTAAATCCCCGTTTACCCTTATGGATAAATCAACGCCGCTGTGTTTACCCAATTGTTCCAACATGTGGTCAAAGAACCCCAGCCCGGTGTGCACGTCGGTCTGGCCCGTGCCGTCGAGGTTGAGGCGGATGGCAATCCGGGTCTCGTTGGTGTCGCGCTGCACCGCGGCCACCCGGGCGGGGTAGCGCAGGAAGCGGTAGATTTCTTCCCAATCGGTGGTGCTGAGCGCGGCCTCCGCGTCGGGCACGGCGTTGAGCAGAATGGCTTGGGCCCCCAGGTTGTGGGCCAGCTGCACGTCGGTGCGACGGTCGCCGATGACGTAGGAGTTCGCCAGGTCGTAGCCCTGAGCCGGGTCGAGGTAGCGGCCCAGCAGGCCGGTGCCGGGCTTGCGGGTGGGCCGGTTGTCGGCCGGGAAGCTGCGGTCGACGTGCTCGGCGGCGAAGCGCACCCCCTCCCCTGCCAGGACGTCGAGCATCAGCCGGTGCGCGGGCCAGAACGTGTCTTCCGGGAAGCTGGCCGTGCCCAGGCCATCCTGGTTGGTCACGAGCACCAGCTCGTACCCGGGCAGCTCGCGGGCAATGCGCGCCAGCCCGCCGATGGCCCCCGGCACGAACTGAAACTTATCGGGCGTGAGGCCGTCGATTTGCTGGCTGGGCTGGGGCTCCACCAGGATGGTGCCGTCGCGGTCGATGAACAGGGCCTTTTTCAAATCATTCAACGGTTAACAAGTATCAGTATCATTTAAGCGTTTCTCAAGCACGGGGCACCCCCGCTCAGGCGTTGCCCACCACGGCCCCCAGGCCGGCGCTGGCTTCGGCCGGGTGCTCCTGGCCGATGGCCCGGAGCGCGTCGACGAGCTGCTCGTTTTCGGCGGGCGTGCCCACGGTCAGGCGCAGGCAGCCGGCGCAGCCGGGCTGGGCGGTGCGGTTGCGCACCACGATGCCGCGGGCCCGCAGCGCGTCGTACACGGCCGTGGCGTCGCCGCGGAAGCGCACGAGCAGAAAGTTGGCGTCGGAGGGAAAGACGTGGTCCACGCCGGGCAGCGCGGGCAGCGCGGCCGCCAGCCAGGCCCGGCCCGCCAGGATTTGGCGGCGCAGGGCCGGCAGGCGGTCGGCGTGGGCCAGGGCGGCCAGGGCCAGCTGCTGGGTGTTTTCCGAGAGGTTGTAGGGCGGCTTGATTTTGTTGAGGTAGCCGACCACTTCCGCCGAGGCGTAGGCCACGCCCAGGCGCAGGCCGGCGAGGCCCCAGGCCTTGGAGAAGGTTTGGAGCACGACCAGGTTCGGGAACTCGGCCAGCCGGGCCAGCCAGCTCGGGGCCCCGGCGAAGTCGGCGTACGCCTCGTCGACGACCACCAGCCCGCGGAACCGGCGCAGCACCTGCTCGACGGCCCCCGGGTCCAGCAGGTTGCCGGTCGGGTTGTTGGGCGAGCACAGGAACACGATTTTGGCCGCGGAGCGCGCCAGCCGGTCGACGGTTTCCGGGGCCAGCTGGAAGTCGGCCGTCAGCGGCAGGCGCTCCACGCGCACGTCGTTGAGGTGGGCGGCCACCTCGTACATGCCGTAGGTGGGCGGCAGCACGGCGATGGCGTCCCGGCCGGGCACGCAGGCCAGGCGCAGCAGCAGGTCGATGGGCTCGTCGGAGCCGTTGCCGAGGAAAATCTGGGCCGGGGCCACGCCCTTGAGCGGGGCCAGGGCGGCCTTCAGCGCCCGCTGGTGCGGGTCGGGGTAGCGGTTGAACACCCGGTCGCCGACCGAGCCGAAGCTGTTTTCGTTGGCGTCGAGCATCACCGGGGCCGCGCCCGCAAACTCGTCGCGGGCCGACGCGTACGGCTGCATCCGGCGGACGCTGGGCCGCACCAGGGCCCCCAGGTCGAAGGCGGGGGCTTCGGTTTTTGCGGTTTTTGCGGTTTCGGCGGGGGCCGGCTCCGGTGGCGCGGCGGCCAGCGCTTCGCGGCGCAGGGCCACGGCGCGGGCGTGGGCGGCCAGGCCCTCGGCTTCGGCCAGGATTTCCACGGCCGGGGCCAGGGCGAGCAGGCCCCGGGCGGTGAGGCGCTGGAACGTGATTTTCTTCTGAAACGATTCGAGCGACACGCCGCTGTACTGCCGGGCGTAGCCGCCGGTGGGCAGCGTGTGGTTGGTGCCGGAGGCGTAGTCGCCCACCGCCTCGGGCGTGAGGTGGCCCAGGAACACCGAGCCCGCGTTGGTGACGCCGGCGGCCAGGGCTTCGGGGTCGGCCACGGCCAGGATCAGGTGCTCGGGGGCGTACCGGTTGGCGAACGCCAGCATGGCCGCGGCGTCGGGCAGCAGCACGGCGCGGCTTTCGGCCAGGGCGCGGGCGGCCACGGCGCGGCGCGGCAGCCCGGCCAGCTGGGTTTCCAGCGCGGCTTGCACTTGGTGCAGGAGGGCTGCCGAGTCGGTGAGCAGCACCACCTGCGAGTCGGGGCCGTGCTCGGCCTGCGAGAGCAGGTCGGCGGCCACGAAGGCGGGGTTGGCGCTGGCGTCGGCGATGACGAGCACCTCCGAGGGCCCCGCCGGCAGGTCGATGGCCACGCCGTAGCGGGCGGCGGCGAGCTGCTTGGCGGCCGTCACGTAGCGGTTGCCGGGCCCGAAAATCTTGTCGACGGCCGGCACCGAGGCCGTGCCCAGGGCCAGGGCCGCCACGGCCTGCGCCCCGCCGGCCTTCACCACCTGCGCGATGCCCAGGCGCTGGGCCACGGCCAGGATCACCGGGCTCACCGTGCCGTCGGGCCGCGGCGGGGTGCACACCACGATTTCGGGGCAGCCCGCCAGCCGGGCCGGCACGCCCAGCATGAGCAGCGTGCTGAAGAGCGGCGCCGACCCGCCCGGCACGTACAGGCCCACCCGCTGCACCGGCACGGCCCGCCGCCAGCAGTGCACGCCGGGCTGGGTTTCGACGGACAGCTCCGGGGTGTGCTGGGCGGCGTGGAAGGCTTCGATGTTGGCCTGGGCCTGGGCAATGGCGGCGTGCAGCGCGGCCGGCACCTGGGCGGCCGCGGCGGCAAACTCGGCCGCGCTCACCCGCAAATCGGTCAGCTCGGCGTGGTCGAGCGCGCGGGCCAGGCGGCGCAGGGCCCCGTCGCCGCCGGCGGCCACTTCGGTAAAAATCTCCTGCGCGCGGGCGGCCACGGCGGCGCTTTCGGCCGCGGCGGGGCGGGCCAGCAGCGGGGCCCAGGCGGCGGGCGCGGGGTTCAGGTAGGTTTGCATGGGCAATTTTCAGCTAGCAGCTATCCGTCAACAAGGAGCGGTTTTCGAAAGTAAACGGCTGTGCACGGCCCCTTGTTAACTAGTAACTGAACTCGTTAGGCAATCATTTTCTCGATCGGCAGCACCAGGATGCCTTCGGCCCCCACGGCCTTGAGCTGGCTGGTGATGTGCCAGAAATCGTCTTCCTGCACCACCGACTGCACCGACACCCAGCCGGCCTCGGCCAGCGGCGTCACCGTGGGCGACTTGATGCCCGGCAGCAGGCGGCGCACCTCGTCGAGGGCCCCCACCGGCGCGTTCAGCACGATGTACTTGTGGCGCTTGGCCCGGCGCACGGCCTGCATCCGGAACTGCAATTGGTCGAGCAAATCTTTTTGCTCGGCGCTCAGCTTGGGCTGGGCGATGAGCACGGCCTCGGAGCGGAACACGGTTTCGACCTCGCGCAGGCCGTTGCCGAGCAGGGTCGAGCCGCTGCTCACGATGTCGCAGATGGCCTCGGCCAGCCCGATGCTGGGCGCGATTTCCACCGACCCGCTGATGGTGTGCAGCTGGGCCTGCACGCCGTGCGCGGCCAGGTAGCGGCCCAGCAGGTTCGGGTACGAGGTGGCGATGCTCTTGCCCTGCAGGCTGGCCACGGCGTCGTAGGCCGCCGCGCGGGGCACGGCCAGGCTCAGGCGGCACTTGCTGAAGCCCAGGGCCTCCACCTGCAAGTGGGCCCCGCCGGCTTCTTCGAGCACGTTCTGGCCCACGATGCCCAGGTCGGCCACGCCGTCCTGCACGTAGCCGGGGATGTCGTCGTCGCGCAAAAACAGGATTTCGAGCGGGAAATTGGTGGCCTCGGTCTTGAGCTTGTACGAGCTGCTGAGGAAGTGAATGCCGCACTCGCGGATGAGCTGGAGCGAGTCCTCGCTCAGGCGGCCGGACTTCTGAATGGCTAAACGGAGCATGAAACGGAAAAACAGGCGGGCCGCGCCCCGCCGGGGGCGCCAACGGCTCCGGGCCCGGCCCCAACGGCCGGCAGCGGAACGTCCCAAAATTGAAAAAAGAGAAGCCCGGGGCGGCACAACGCCCGGGGCGCGGCGGCGGAGGCGCGGGCTACCGGCGCCGTTCTAGCACCCGGCACGCCGCCCGGCCCCCCACCGATGGTGGTGGCGGTGCCCGTGGCCCACCCCGGCCCCCGGCCCGGCCAGAACGGCCGTTGCCCTCAAGCAAAACGCAGCAGCGGGAGCACTCATCACGGGCACAAAGGTAAGGCGGTTTGCCAAACGGGCAAGGGCGGGCCAAGGTTTTGGGCCGAACGCTCCGGGCGGCCGGTGGCCATTACGCCGTTTCCGCGCCCTTGATGCGCGGGTCGAACGCGAAATCTTCCCTTCCCAGCAGGCGCACGCGGGCAAAGTCGGGGTGCTGGGTGTTGAAGACGTAGTTGACCTCGTGGGCGATGACCGACGAGGGCACCCGCAGCACGGCCGCCGCCCGGCGCGCGTACCAGGCGGCCCCCAGCGGCTGGCAGCGGGCGTAGTGCTGGGGGCCCTCCCAGCCGGCGGGCAGGTCCGCCAGGGCCAGCGCCGCTACGGCCAGGTCGTCGGGAAAGCCGATGACCACCACCTTGAACAAGTCGTTCAGGCCCTCGCCGCTGCGGTGCACCACGTTTTCGAGGCAGGCCAGGGCGCGGCTGCCGGCGGCGTAAATAACGAACTGGCCGCGCAGGTTCCAGCGGCCGGGGTTGCCGGAGGCGACGAGGGCCCCGGCGTACTTGGCCAGGCAGATGCGGTAGACTTCCACGCGGCGGGCGGGCTCAGGCCAGGTCGCCGTAGGCGATGCGGTCGACTTCTTCGGCCACCAGGTCGATGCCGCCGCCGGTTTGCAGCAGCGCCAGCGGCGGCTGCCCGCCCAGGCCGTGGGCGGGCTTGCTGAGCCAGCGGCGGAACGCGTCGGGGGCCCCGAACACTTCCTCGCCGCGGCGGGCCAGGGCCAGCAGCTTCAGCACCTGCTCGCTGGCGGCGGGGTTGAGGCGCTTTTTGGCTTCGCGGTAGGTGCGCAGGGTTTTGGTGGTGGTGTGCAGCAGGTCGGCCAGCTCGTCGGCGTGCAGCCGGAGCACGCCGGCCACGTCGAACGCCGTTTTGGCCAGCACGCCGGCGCGGGCCTCCATCACCAGGGCAAACGGGTCGGCCGCGGCGGCGGCCAGGCCCAGCAGGGCGGCGGAATAAACGGCAGCGGGGCGGTGAACGGCAGCAGCGGGCATGGCGGCGGAGGGGAAATATTTCCCCAAAGATGGGAATATTTTCCGTGATAACAGAAAACCCGGCCCTTTTGGTTCGGGGGCCCCGGCCTACCCCGCCAGTAGGTCCGACTGGTCCTTCAGCCCCACCCCGGACAGCCCCAGCCGCCGCGCCTCGCATAGTAAGTAAAACAGCTTATCGGCCGCCGGCTGGTAGCCCAGGCCTTCGGGCCGGATGTTGGAAACGCAGTTGCGGGCCTCGTCGGTGAGGCCGGGCCGGGGGCCGTGGGTGAAGTAGGCCCCCAGGCTGCGGGGCGCGCTCAGCCCGGGCCGCTCCCCGATCAGCACCAGCACGAGCCGGGCCCGCAGCAGCTGGCCGACCTCGTCGCCGAGGGCCACGCGGGCCTGCGCGGCCAGCACCGCGGGCCCCGGCCGGAAGCCCGCGCCGTGCAGCAGCGGCAGCAGCCGGCGCAGCAGCGGCAGGGCGTGCTCGTTGACGGCCGCGGCCGACAAGCCGTCGGCCAGCACGAGGGCCAGGTCGCAGGCGGCGGGGGCCGGGCCGGCCAGCCGGGCCCGGGAGTCGTCGTCGAGCCGCCGGCCCCGGTCGGGGCGCTGCAGGTAGTCGGGGCGGGTGGCGGCCCGGCTGTGGACGGCGCACGCGGGCAGCGGCAGCGCGGCGAGGCCGGCGAGCAGGCGCTCGGTGTCGAGGACGGAATACACGGCGTCGCGGGCGTGGGCGTGGGCCAGCCGGAAGGCCAGCGCCTCGCGCAGCGGCACGCTGGTGCCCGTGCGCCCCAGGGCGATGCGGGCGGCGGTGAAGGCTTGCAGGGCCGCCCACGGGTCGGGCGCGGGGGCCCCGGCGTAGGGCAGCGGATCGGGCAAATCGGGCATGGGCGGGGCGGGGAATGTCTCCTTTTTTAGCGCAGCGCCGCCGGCAATTTTCCCAGCAGCGGCGAGGCGGCGGCCGCGGGCAGCAGGGCGCCTTGCGCGTCGAAAATGCCTTGCTGCACCAGCCAGGCTTCGAATTCGGGGGCCGGGCGCAGGCCCAGGACGCGGCGCACGTAGAGGGCGTCGTGGAAGGACGTGGACTGGTAGCCGAGCATGACGTCGTCGGCCCCGGGCACGCCCATCACAAAGGTGCAGCCGGCCACGCCCAGCAGCGTGAGCAGGGCGTCCATGTCGTCCTGGTCGGCTTCGGCGTGGTTGGTGTAGCACACGTCGACGCCCATCGGCAGGCCCAGCAGCTTGCCGCAAAAGTGGTCTTCCAGCCCCGCACGAATGATTTGCTTGCCGTCGTAGAGGTATTCGGGGCCGATGAAGCCGACCACCGAGTTGACGAGCAGCGGCCGGAACCGGCGGGCCACGGCGTAGGCCCGGGCCTCGCAGGTTTGCTGGTCGAGGCCGTGGTGGGCGTTGGCCGACAGGGCGCTGCCCTGGCCGGTTTCGAAGTACATCACGTCCTGGCCCACGGTGCCCCGGTGCAGGCTCCGCGTAGCGTCCCAGGCTTCCTGCAACAACGCCAGGCTGACGCCGAAGCTGGCGTTGGCGGCCTGGGTGCCGGCAATGGACTGGAACGTAACGTCCACGGGGGCCCCCTGGCCGATGAGCTGGAGGGCGGTGGTGACGTGGCAGAGCACGCAGGTTTGCGTCGGGATGGCGTACTGCGCGCGCACGGCGTCGAGCAGGTGCAGCAAGTTGCTGACGGCCCGGGGGCTGTCGGTGGCCGGGTTGATGCCGATGAGCGCGTCGCCGCTGCCGTAGCGCAGGCCGTCGACGAGGCTGGCGGCGATGCCGCGCGGGTCGTCGGTGGGGTGGTTGGGCTGCAGGCGGGTGGCCAGGCGCCCGCGCAGGCCCAGCGTGTTGCGGAAGCGCGTGACGACCTCGCACTTGCGCGCCGCGCCGATCAGCTCCTGGTTGCGCAGCAGCTTGCTCACGGCGGCCACCATCTCGGGCGTCAGGCCGGGGGCCAGCGCGGCCAGGGCCCCCGCGTCGGCCGCGTCCGAGAGCAGCCAGTCGCGCAGCTGCCCCACGGTGAAATGGCCCACGGGCCCGAACGCCTCCGCGTCGTGGGTGTCGACGATGAGCCGCGTCACCTCGTCCCGCTCGTAGGGCACCAGCGCGTGGCGCAGAAAATCGCGCAGCGGCGCGTCGGCCAGCGCGTACTGGGCGGCCACGCGCTCCTCGTAGGTGGCGGCGGCCACGCCGGCCAGCGCGTCGCCCGCGCGCAGCGGCGAGGCCCGCGCCAGCAGCGTTTTCAGGTCGTCGAAGGCGTAGGCGTGGCCGCGGACGGTGTGGCGGTAGGGCATCTTCCCGAAATTAGGCGGTAAAAATTAGGCGTTAATAAGGTAGGGGTTTTTACCGGCGCCCGCTTGTTCGCGGAACGACTATTTTTGCCGCTCCACTTTTCACTCCCCGCCCCGCCCATGCCGCCCCGCCCCTACATCCTGGCCGAAACCACCTGGCAACACGTAAAAGATGCCGCCTACGACGTAGTGGTGCTCCCCTGGGGCGCCACCGAGGCCCACAACTACCACCTGCCCTACGCCACCGACAACATCCAGTGCGACTACATCGCCGCCGAAGCCGCCCGCCTGGCCTGGGAAGCCGGCGCCAAGGTGGTGGTGCTGCCCATCGTGCCGTTCGGCGTGAACACGGGCCAGCTCGACATCACGCTCGACATCAACCTGAACCCCAGCACCCAGCTCGCCATTCTGCGCGACGTGGTGCGGGTGCTCGCGCGCCAGGGCATCCCCAAGCTGGTGGTGCTCAACGGCCACGGCGGCAACGACTTCCGCCAGCACCTGCGCGAGCTGCAGGCCGAGTTTCCCGCCGTGTTCCTGAGCACGGTCACCTGGTTCAAAGCCGTGGACCGGGGCCAGTTTTTTACGGCCCCCGGCGACCACGCCGACGCCCTGGAAACCAGCGCCATGCTCCACATCGCGCCCGCCCTGGTACGGCCCCTGGCAGAGGCCGGCGCGGGCCACGCCAAGCAGTTCCGCATCGAGGCGCTGCGGCACGGGTGGGCCTGGGCCCAGCGCGACTGGAGCCAGGTAACGGCCGACACCGGGGCCGGCGACCCGGCCGAAGCCACGGCCGAAAAAGGCGCGGCGCTGCTGGCCGTCGCCTGCGGGGCCATCGGCCGGTTTTTGACGGAGCTGGCCGCCGCCGACCCGCAGGACCTGTACGCGTAAGCAGCTTTGACTCGGGGAGGCCGCGCCGCTAAAACCGCGCGATGGCCCGCACATTCACCAGGCGCTGCGAGAGGTAGCTGGGCACGGCGTAGGTGCGGCCGTCCACGTCCTGCAAATAGCTGTAGCCGGCCACGTTGTTGGCCCCCAGCACGTTGAGGATTTCCAGGGCCAGCCACAGGCTTTGCAGCGCGTAGGGGCGCGGGGCCGGGGCGGCGCGCAGGGCCACCACCTTCGAGAAGCCGAGGTCGACGCGCAGGTAGTTGCGCTCGAGCGCGTCGAGGCCGCGCAAATCGGGCAGGTTGGGCGGGCTGAAGGGCAGGCCGGTGCCGAACACGGCGTTCACGTAGCCGCGCACCGAAGGGTTGTCGGGCAGGTGGTCCTGGAAGAACACGCCCAGCGTCACGCGCTGGTCCTGGGGCCGGCGCAGGTAGCCCTTGGCCTGGCGGGTGTAGGTGGGCTTGCCGGCGGCGTCGGCCCCCGTGGCCACGTTCACCGAGTCGCCGGCCACGTTTTCGCGGGTGGTGAGCACGCCCAGGCTGAACCACGACTCGGCCCCCTTCACAAACTCGCCGCTGAGGCGGGCGTCGAAGCCGGCGGCGTAGGCGCGGGCGTTGTTTTTGGCGAAGTAGCGCAGCCGCACGTTGTCCACGTCGTAGGGCACCACGTCGGTCAGGTACTTGTAGTACGCTTCGGTGGTGAGCTTGAAGGGCCGCCCGCCCCAGCGGTAGGTGGCCTCACGGCCCAGCACCAAATGGTAAGACTTTTGCGCCCGCAGCTCCGGGTTGAGCACGCCCTGCTGGTTGCGCAGCTCGCGGTAGAACGGCGGCTGGGCATATTCGCCGAGGCCCACCTTGAACGTCCGGTTGGGGTGGCGGCGGCTGATTTGCGCGTACTGCGCCCGCGGGCTCACCACCAGCTGGCCGTTGGTGGACCAGTAATGGCCCCGCAGGCCGTAGGTGAGCGTGCGCAGGCTGTCGGGGCTCCAGGTGTCCTGCACGTAGCCCTGGGTGCGGGTGCTGGCCAGCGCCAGGTCGGTGCGCAGGCGGGTGCGGCGGGCGTCGGGCACGTAGTCGGCCGAGTCGGCAAACGAGTACTCGTCGAGGGCGTCGTCGATTTGCTCGCGGCCGATTTTGGCCCCGGCGCGCACGGCGTGGCGCCGGCCGGGCGCCCAGCGGGCGCGGGCTTCGGCCGTGTACACCCGCGCCGTGAGGCGGTTGCGGGCGTGCTGGAACTGCGAGCCGATGTCGCGCTCCCGCACGACCTGGTTGAAGTCCGCCGGGTCGCGCTCGACGTCGGCCAGCCGGTAGGCCGCCTCCACGTCGCGGAACTCGAACTCGCGCGAGACGAGGGCCCCGCCCAGCAGCTCGCCCTGCAAGGCATCGGTGAAGCGGTGCTTCAGGCTGAGCCCGCCCTGGTAGGTGTCGTACTGCATCCGCTCCCGCCCGTCGTAGCCGATGTACACCCGCGTGAACTGGTTGGCGGACGTCGAGAACGTGGCCTGGCCCGACGCGGGCGCGAAGCGGTAGTCGTTGTGGGCCACCACGCCCAGCAGGCCCAGCGAGGTGCGCTGCAAGTCGTCGCGGGGCCCCAGGCCGACGTTCACAAACGCCTGGCCGTCGTAAAACGTGGGGTTGTAGCCGCCCTGCGCCTGCTTCAGCGAGCGCAGCACGTACTGGGCGTTTTTGTAGCGCACGCCGGCCAGGTAGCTCACCCGGCCGTTTTGGGAGCGGGCTTCGGCGTGGGCCGCGCCGCCCACCAGGCTGGCGGTGAGCGAGGCGGCGAACTGCTCGGGCTCTTTGTACGTCACGTCGAGCACCGACGAGAGCTTGTCGCCGAACTTGGGCTGCCAGCCGCCGGCGCTGAACGCCACGCCGCTCACCAGGTCGGGGTTGATGAAGCTGAGCCCCTCCTGCTGCGCCGCCGTGACCAAAAACGGCCGGTACACCTCGAAGCCGTTGACGTACACCAGGTTCTCGTCGAAGTTGCCGCCGCGCACGTTGTAGGTGCTGCTCAGCTCGTTGTTGCTCACCACGCCGGGCAGCGTTTTGAGGATGGCGTTGAAATCGCCGAACGGCGAGGGCAGCGTTTTCACGTCCCGCGGGTCGATGGCGGTCACGCTGACTTGCTCGCGCGAATTGGCCGCGTCGCGGCCGCCGCGCACCGTCACGCCGCCCAGGGCCTGCTGGTCGGGGCGCAGCACGAGCTCCAACGGCCGGCCGGCGTCGGCGGGCAGCACCAGGGCGCGGCGCAGGGGCCGGTAGCCCAGGCGCCGCACCACCAGCACCGCCGCCCCGGCGCGGCCGGGGGCCCCCACGGTGAGCACAAACTGGCCCTGGGCGGTGGTGGTAGCCCCGCCGGGCTGGCCGAGCACGCTCACCGAAGCCAGCTCCAGGGGCTGGCCGGCCGCGTCGCGCACCGTGCCGGTGAGCGTGAGGGGGCCCGCCGCCGGGGGCCCGGCCGGCGCGTTTTGGGCGCGCCCGACGCCCGGGGGCCCCAGCAGCGCGGCGGCCAGCACGAGGCGGCCCAGCAGCGGCCGTTTCCCACAATTCAAGAGCGCTGACAAGTACAGGTGCGGCAAGGAGGGGCGGTAAAAGCGGTAAAAATGCGTTTTTCTTAACTAACCACCAACGACGGGGCCGGCCCGCTATTGCCGGGCGCGGCCGGGCGCGGCGGCCCCGGCCAGCGTTTCGTCGAGCTGGGCGCGCAAGGCGGCCAGGGCGGCCACGGGGCCCCCGGGCGACGAAAAAACGAAGTTGCCGGCCACCAGCACGTCGGCCCCGGCCTGCACGAGGGCCCCGGCGTTGTCGGCGTTCACGCCGCCGTCCACCTCAATCAGCGCGTCGGAACCGGCGTCGAGCAGCAGCTCTTTCAGGGCCGCCACCTTGGCCAGCGTGTGCGGGATGAACGCCTGCCCGCCGAAGCCGGGGTTGACGGACATCACCAGCACCACGTCGAGGTCGGCGGCGATGTCGGCCAGCACCGCCACGGGCGTGGCCGGGTTCAGGGCCACGCCGGCGCGGCAGCCCAGCTGCTTGATTTGCTGCACCACGCGGTGCAGGTGCGGGCAGGCTTCCTGGTGCACGGTGAGGCCGGCGGCGCCCGCGTCGCGGAACGCGGCCAGGTAGTTTTGCGGCTCCTCGATCATCAGGTGCACGTCGAGGGGCTGCTTGGCGAAGCGGGCCACGGCTTGCAGCACGGGCAGGCCGAAGGAGATGTTGGGCACGAAGCGGCCGTCCATCACGTCGAAGTGCAGCCAGTCGGCGGCGCTGGCGGCCAGGCGCTCGGTTTCGGCTTGCAGGTTGGCCAGGTCGGCGGCCAGGAACGAGGGGGCCAGCAACGGCGCGCGGCGGGGATGGGTCATGCCGGCAAAGGTAGCAGCCCGGCCCGGCCGAACACGGCCGGCCCGGGCCGGTTGTCCGTACTTTGCCGGCGGCCGGGGCCCGAAAGGCCGGCCGCCGCTTTTTCTTCCCTGCAATTCCTTTTTCGCATGAAAACCCTCGTTTTAGGGGCCACCACCAACCCCGACCGCTACGCCTACCGCGCCGTGCACTCACTCCAAAGCCACGGCCACGAGGTGGTGCCCGTCGGCATCCGCCAGGGCGAAGTCGCCGGCCTGCCCATCCGCACCGACCGCCCCCAGGAGCCGGGCGTCGACACCGTAACGCTCTACGTAGGGCCCCGGAACCAGCCCGCCTGGTACGATTACATTTTGGGCCTGAAGCCCCGCCGCATCCTGTTCAACCCCGGCACCGAAAACCCCGAATTCGAAGCGCTGGCGCAGCAGCAGGGCATTCAAACGGAGGAAGCGTGCACGCTGGTGCTGCTTTCGATTGGGCAATACTAAGAGCAGTTGCTCACGCGTACGGCTTTTTGTTGAGTCAAGTGTTTTGATTTGAAAAAGCCCCGGCAGCCCCGCCGGGGCTTTTTCACGCCCAAAAAATAAATTTCCCCGCCGGGCAACCCGGCCGCCCCTTCCCGCATCTACCGCCCCAAACGCTTTTGCCTCTGCCCTACTCTACCTTTCAACCGTGACGCCCGAAGCCGACCTGATCGCCGCCTGCCAGCGGGGCGAGCCCCGCGCCCAGCGCCAGCTCTACGAGCGGCTGGCCGGGCCCATGCTCACGGTGTGCCGCCGCTACCTGCGCCGCCGCGAAGACGCCGAAGAAGCCCTGCTGCTCGGGTTCGCCCAGATGTTCCGGGCCCTGCCCACGTACCGGGGCGAGGGCAGCTTCGAGGGCTGGGTGCGCCGCATCATGGTGAACCAGGCCCTGATGGAGCTGCGCCGCCGCGAGCCGCTCACGCGCTCGTTCGACGACTTCGCCCAGCCCGAAAACCTGGCCGCGGTGCCCGCCACCGCCGACACCCAGCTCCAGGCCGACGACCTGCTGGCCCTGCTGGCCGAGCTGCCGCCCGGCTACCGCACCGTGTTCAACCTGTTTGCCCTGGAGGGCTACGGCCACCCCGAAATCGCCGCCCTGCTGGGCATCAGCGAAGGCACCAGCAAGTCGCAGCTCAGCAAGGCCCGGGCCCAGCTGCAGCGGCGGGTCAATCATCAATTGACGATGAGCACTTAGGAACGGGCAATTGCCACCCATCCCCCATTGCTCACTGTTAATCGCTCATTGTTAATTAGTTATTTATCAATTAAAATTATGCCTCCCGAAGAAGAAGATATTGACGCGCTGTTCCGCGACGGGCTCGGCGGGCACGCCACCCCGCCCGACCCGGCCCTGTGGAACCGCCTCGCCGACCACGCCGCCGACGAACGCCTCGACGCGCTGTTCCGCCGCGGGCTCTCCGGCCACGCCACGCCGCCCGCCCGCCCGCTGTGGGAGCGGCTGGAGGACGAGCACCTGCGCCCGCCGCGCCGGCGCCGCGCCGCGGCCTGGGGGCCGCTGGCGCTGGCCGCGGCGGTGGCCTTGCTGCTGGTGGCCGGCGGCGCGGGCCTGCTGTGGCGGGGCTGGCCGAGCCCCCGGCCGGCCGCTGGCCTGGCGGCCCGAGGCCCCCGGGCGACAAATTCTGCTGCGGAAGCCAACCGCCCGGCCGCGGCCGCCGGCCGGGCCCCGGGACCGGCCCTTTCGGCCATCATTGCCGCCGTTGGTACTTCGGCAGCGAAGGCGCCGGCGCCGGCGGCGCGCAGCAAAACGGCGCTTTTAACACCTTCGGATAATATTTCTTCGACCCGGGCAACCGCCGCCGACCGGCTGGCATCTAGTGGTGCATCGGCGGCCAAGCGGGCCGCTGAAACGGCTGCCCGGCGGACCCGGCCGGCGCCGGAACGGCCCGT
>JANXOE010000205.1 GCA_025353745.1 Hymenobacter sp. | reverse complement strand
CCGCCGCCCTGGTCCGGCTCGGAGCAGCCGCGCTGCCCCAGCTCGGGGGGGCGCTGGCGCAGGAAGCCGACGGCCGGCGCCTGCAAGGCCTGGCCCAGGTGTGCGCCCGCCTGGCCACGCCCGCCGCCCGGCAGCTGCTGGTGGCAACAGCCCAGACCGACCACTTGCACGGGCGGGCCGCCGCGCTGCGGGCCCTCGGCCGCTTTGCCGCGGTGCCCGCCGACGCGCCGCTGTTCCACCGCCTCGTGGAAGAAGAGCTGCGGCTGGCCCAGCACCTGCTGCACGGCATGGACGCGGCCAACACCGAGCTGCGGACGGCCCTGCGCTACGAGCTGCGCAAAGGCCAGCAGCGCCTGTTTGGCCTGCTGATGCAGGTGTACGACCGGCAACCGATGCTCGACGCCCAGCGCGGGGCGGCGCACACGGCCGGCGAGCGGCAGGCCAACGCCCTGGAAATCCTCGACAACCTGATTCCCCGGCCGCTGTACCAGGGCCTTCAGGCCATGCTGGACGTGGGCCGGCTCCGCGACAAAGTGCAGACCTTCGACGACTTGCTGGGGCCCCCTGCGGCGTCGGAATCCATCCAGGCCACCGTGGTGCGCCGGGGGGCGACCGCTTTTTCGGCCTGGACGATCGGGGTGGCCCTGCGGCAGTGGCACCCCCAGCCGGCCACCGTGGCCCACCTCTACCCGCACCTGCAAGCCGCCAGCCCCGTCGTTCGGGAAGCGGCCGGGGCCGTGCTGCGGCAGCTGCCCACGCTGCGCCCCGCTGCCTACGACCACCTGCTCACGCTGCACCCCGACGTTGCCTCCACGCTCACCACTAGCACTATGACGACCCAGGCCCCCAACCCGTCCTGCGCTTCGGCGCGCGCGCGCGTGCTGCTGCTGAAAGGCACCGCGCTGTTTGCCGAAACCCCCGAAAACGTCCTCGCCACCATCGTGGCGATCATGAAAGAAGTGCCGTTCGCGCCGGAACAGGAAATCTTTGCCAAGGGCAGCCTCGGCACTTCGCTGTTCATCGTCTGCGACGGCGAGGTGGGCATTTTCGACGGCCCGCGCCGGCTGACGACCTTCGGCAAAGGCGATTTTTTCGGCGAGCTGGCGCTGCTCGACGCCGAGGCCCGCTCGGCCACGGCGGTGGCCCTGGGGCCGGTGGTGGCGTTTCGCATCGACCAGGAAGACTTCTACGACGTGATGGAGGAGTGCGCCGAAGTGGTGCGCAACATCATGCGGGTGCTGTGCCAGCGCCTGCGCCGGCAAAACGAAAAAATTGCGCCGCTACTGTCAGTAAATCAAGAAATTACTTCGTAAATGTTGACCGGCAGCACCTTGTGCTTCAGGCTGACTTCCCGGAGCCGCAGGCACTGAAACGACTCTTTTACGAGCTGGTACACGGTCTCGGTGATGATGATTTGCCCCGGCTGTGCGATGGACTGCAAGCGCTGGCTGACGTTCACCGCGTCGCCGATCACCGTGTAGTCGAAGCGCTTCAGCGAAGCCGAGCCGATGTTGCCGGACACCATTTCGCCGGAATTGATGCCGATGGACAGCTCCGGCCGGTAGGTGCCGCCGTCGGACAGGGTGGTTTGGTTGGCTTGCACGGCGGTGCGCACGGCCAGGGCCGCGTCGACGGCCCGGTCCAGGTGGTACTCGTCGCGGAACACGGCCATGATGGCGTCGCCGATGAACTTGTCGACGTGGCCGCCCTGCGCGATGATTTCCTTCACCGCCTGGTCGAAGTACGTGTTGAGCAGCTGCACCACCTCCGCGGGCGGCAGCACCTCGGCCAGGGCCGTGAAGCCGCACACGTCAATGAACAGTACCGTGGCGCTCACGCTCTCGCTGGCCGTGAGGGTGTTCTCGAAGCCGGGCCGGGCCATGAAATTCAGCACCGTCTCGTCGACGTACATGCGCAGGATGTTGTTTTCCTGGATTGCGCGCAGCGTTTGGCGCAGCTGCGCCACGTGGGCGGCGGTTTTGTCGATGGTTAGGTCGAGGTCGGTAAAATCCACGGGTTTGCACACGAAGTCGAACGCGCCCCGGTTCATGGCGGTGCGAATGTTTTCCATGTCGCCGTAGGCCGACACCATGACGGTCTTCACCAAGGGGTTGGCGGTGGCCAGCTTCGTGAGCAGCGTCAACCCGTCCATCACCGGCATGTTGATGTCGCTGAGCACGATGTCGATGTCGGGGAATTCGTGGAGGCGCGCCAGGGCCTCCTCGCCGTTGTGGGCAAACCAGAACTCGTAGGTGCCTTCCCGGATTTTGCGCCGAAATTTCTGCTTGATGAGCAGCTCCAGGTCGGCCTCGTCGTCCACCACCAGTATTTTCGTTTTCATGGCGCGGGTTTCAGGCTTCTTCCAGGGGGATGAGCTTCCGCCGCAGCGCGGCAAAATCAAGCGGCTTGGTCAGGAAATCGTTGGCCCCCAGCGCCATGGCTTTGTGGTAGCTTTCCGCGTCGCCGTACGCCGTAATCATCATCACCGTGGGCGGCGGGGTAGCATGGTCCTGCTTGATGCGCCGCAGCAGCTCGAGCCCGCTCATGCCCGGCATGTTGATGTCGGACAAAATCAACACGATTTCCGAGTAGTGCTGCGCCTGCTGCAAGTACGCCAGGGCTTCCTCGCCCGAGTAGGCGAAGGTGAACAAGAGGGCCCCGCTGCGAATTTCGCGGCGGAAGCGCTGCTCGAACAGCAGCCGCACGTCCACTTCGTCGTCGACCACCAGAATTTTTATCATGGCTGAGAAGCAGGTTGGCTGCCGGGCCGCCCGTGGGCCGGCCCCGCGCAAATTCCGGAGATTGTTTCAGCTGGGTGTCCGTGCCGAAGCGCATTTCCTTGACAATATCGCTATTCCGTGATAAATATTGACCGGCCCCGGCCCCGGCCCCGGTTGGAGCCAACCCCCGGGCCCAAAAAAAGCCTTTGCCAGCGCGGCAAAGGCTTTTTTTGGGCCCGGGGGCAGGGCAGGAACCCGGCGCTGGGCTATTCCCGCACCAAATGCTGGCTCAGCTTGGTGCCGGCCCCGCGCACCACCAGCAGGTAGGTGCCGCGGGCCAGGCCGGCGAGGGGCAGCGCGTGCCGCTGGCCGCCGGCCAGGGCCGTGCTCAGCACCTGGCGGCCGGTGGCGTCCACCAGCGTCACCTGGTAGTTGCCGGCGGGCAGCGCGCTCAGGTCGAGGGAAGCCGGGCCGGTGGTGGGGTTGGGGTAAAGGCTCAGGGCCGTCGCGCCTTCGAACGCCACCGTGCGCACCGGCGAGCGGGTCGCGCTGTTGTCGTGGTCCACTTGACGCAGGCGGTAGTACACGGTGCTGGTGTGCGCCGCGCCCACCCCGGCGTCGGTGTAGGCGTAGGCAGTGGGGCCGCTGGCGTTGCCCTGGCCCCCCACCGTGGCCACCCGCGCAAACGACACGCCGTCGAAGCTGCGCTCCACGTCGAAATGGTCGTTTTTGTGCTCCTGGGCAGTGGTCCAGGTCAGGTGGGCATCAAGGTTGCGCACGGCGTGCACCTCGAACGCGGTCAGCTCTACGGGCAGCGGGCGCGGGTCGATGGGGATGGTGAACGTGGCGATGTTGTTGCTGCCCGAGCCGCTCTCGTCGGTGGCGCTGTAGGTGAACACGGCGCTGCCCGTGTAGTTGGCCGCGGGGTCAAACGTCAGCTGGCCAGCGTTGGCGGCCGTGATGACCTGGCCCGGAATTACCGCGCTGGCGTTCAGGTACAGGGTGCCGGCGATTGGGTTGGGCAGCGTCTGGACGGTGAAGGTGCCCACTGGCGGGCCCCCGTTCGTCACGGTGGCGCTCATCGGCTGGACGGAAATGGCCGACGCCTGGTTGCTTATGCCGGGGTTGAGCACGTCGTTGGCCGTCAGGTACACGGTGCAGGTGCCGATGTATAAGTCGTCGAGCCCAAAGTCGTTGCCGCCCTTGACCTTGTTCACGTCCCGGATTTCGATGACGGCCTGGGTGCTCTCGCCCGAAAACCAAAGGTCCGAGATTTTTACAAACGCGTTAGGGCCTGTACCCAGCGTCGTTACCGACGAGGTGGACTTGCCGTTGATCACGAACCCGAGCTGGGCAGGGCTTTCCATGTTAACGCTCGAAGCGTACGCCGAAAACGTGTAGTAGCGCCCGGCTTGTACCGTCACCGTCTGCTGGTACACCACAGAAAGATTCTGCGAGCCGTTCACAATCATGAAGTTGTCACCGGCGCCCTTCCGGCCGTTGCCGACAAAGTTATTGTGGTAGTTGTGGGCATCGGTGCCCACCATATACAAGCCTTCGGGCACCAGGCTGTTGGCCCCGGCCCCGGCGTAGTCGTAGGCCGAGGTGTAGCCGGCGCCAGCGCTGGCGTTCGTAAAGCTGGGGTTGATCAGCAGGTTGGGGCCCGTGCCGCTGGTGCACACCAAGTCGGCCTGGTACACGTTCAGGGCCACCGTCGACACGTTCGAGTACTGCGGAGTGGCGCCCGGCACATTTACCTTGTAGGTAAAGCTGTCGGGGCCCTTGTAATCGACTACGGGCGTATAGGTGTAGCTGCCGTTGGCGTTGAGCGTCAGCGAGCCGTTGGCGGGGGGCGTCACCACCTGGGCACTAAAGGCACTGTTGGCCAGGTTGGCCGGGTTGGCATCGTTGAGGATAACGTTGCCCGACTTGGAGCCGTTGGCCGGCACTTCGTTGCTGTCATCGTTGGTCACGAAGGCTATACTTGCCTTCACCCGTACGTTCACCGTGCTGGCGTCGGGGGCCTTATTGTCGCCCTGCGGGGTGCTGGTGCCCACGGTGCTGGTCAGCGAGTTGTTGCCCAGCGCCGTAGGGGAGGTGAAGCTGAACGCGAAAGTGGCGCCGCTGCTGCTGGGCAGGATGGCCACCGGCTCGAAGGTGATGGTGTTGAGGCCGCTGTCGTAAACGGCGGTGTTCGGCAGGGCCGATTGCTGGGCCACCGTCAGGGAGGCCCCCGCGGGCAGGGCCACTACCCGCGTAACCTGGGCGGCCGCCTGGGGGCCGTTGTTGGTGAACGTGACCGTATAGCTGCCCGACGACACGCCCGCGCCGAGCACGGCGGGGCCCGTCAGGGTGGTGGTCACGTCGGCGGTGCTTTCCACCAGCTCCAGGTCGTCGAGGCCGAAGTCGTTGGCGCTGCTGTTCAGGTTCAGGTCGCGCAGGCGCAGTGTAAAAGTGGTGCTGTTGCCCGGGTTCACCTGCACGCTGTAGCGGTTCCAGACGCCGGCGTTGTCGGCGTTGGTGTAGGGCAGGCCGGTATCCACGTCATTGGCCGACGCCTGGATTTGCGCTTTGCTGGCCAACGAGCCCGAATTGGTGTTCATCAGCCAAAACGAGAAGGTGTAGAAGCGGTTTGGCGTCAGGCCCGTTATATCCTGCGCCCAAACCGTTTTGACCGGCGCGGGGTCCACGGTGGCGGCCCCGTCGGCAATCAGGTAGTTGCCCGTGCCCGAGGTGTGGTCGCCATAGCTGGCGGGCAGGGCGCTGTCGAACACCTTGTTGTCGGCCCCGACCGTGTAGCTGCCCGGGCCGGTGCTGGCGCCGGGGGCCGCCACGTAAAAGTAGTCCGAGGTGAAACCGGCGTTGCCGCCCGCTTCGAAACCGGGGTTGGCAATCAGGTTCGGGCCCTGGGCGCGGGCCAGGCCCGGAAGCAGGACGGTGGCCAGCAATAGCCCCGCCCGCAGCAGAGTAGGTGTTTTCATAATGAAATGAAATGAAAGTGGGTAGATTCTGTGGAAAGCAAAAAGGGGAATTTTGAGGAAGGCAAGTGGGAAAGGAGGCTTTCCAACATGGGTAGGTTCAGCGGGAAAAGCCAAAAAAGGCCAAACGACCGGCGCTGACGCTCAACCGATAAAAACTTGTAAAGAGATTTAAAAAATAGATAAATAATGTTGATAAAGTACAATTATTATGTATTTAATGGCTGAATTGTAAAAGGCGGCGGCAATATACCATAGCAAAGTGTATAGTGTTGAAAAATACCGATTATGAAGATTTACTCAGATGCTATTACACCTTTCTTTGCTAGCTTACTCAGCAATGAGAATTGATTTCGTAGCGGAATAGTAATAAAAAATTAAAATCATGTCTCAACGAATCATTCTCCAAGCAGCCTGCTTGGGCTGCTGCCGCCGGCGATACTTTACTTGCTCCAGTCCATAAGTACGGCCCCCGTGCCGGGCATTGCCCACCGCGCCCCGCCTGCCCGGCCCGGGCCCGCACCGGGCGGACGGGGCCAATAAAAAGCCCCCGGCAACGCAAGTTGCCGGGGGCTTTTTGTTGGCCCCGCGGGGCAGCTGGTTTAGCTGCCGGCGTACCGGGCTTTGCCCCGGCCCTTGAAGAGCTTGCCGTCGAATTTGGCGTGCTGCGTGGCCGCGGCTTCGGCCCCGGCGGCGCGGTCGGGCCGACGGCCGCGCACGGCCAGCCAGCCCAGGCCGAAGGCCAGCACGGCCCCGCCCACCGCTTGCTGGGCGGGGGTGAGGCTGCGCACCCGGTCGGCCACCCGGTTACCCAGGCCGCGCACCGATTGGGGTACCTGGCCCAGGAATTGGTTCAAATCAATGTTTTTGAGCCACTGCTGGCCCTGGGCCACTGCGGCGTCGAGGGGGCGGCCGGCGGCGGCTTCGGGAGCAGCGGCGGGAGCCGCTTCGCGAGCGGCCGGGGCAGAATCGAGGGGTGAGGTGGAGCGCATGGGAAATGGCGGGTGGAAAAGGTGAAAAGGAAGTGTCTCGGCAAAGCAGTTTTAGGGATAGTGCACCGGGGCGCGCCGCTGCGGCCCGCCGGTACCCGGCTCGTGAAACCCCGTAATGTTCTGCGTAGGCCTGGGTAAGGTGCTGTTATTCGCAAACCAGCGGCGGGAAGTTGCCGGTTCGCCCGATTTTTTGGCCCACCGGCGCCCGGCGCCCAGCCGCCGGCCGAACAGGAGGCCCGCGCGGCGGTTCTGCAGCCGGCGTGCTGCCTTCACCCTTCCGTTTTTTCAATGAACCGTTTTCAAGATAAAGTCTGCATCGTCACCGGGGCCACGTCGGGCATTGGGCGGGCCACCGCTGTGCAGCTGGCCCGCGAAGGCGGCCGCGTGGCGGCCCTGGGCCGCAGCGAGCAGGAAGGCAAATCACTGGCGGCCGAAATAAAAAAAGTGGGCGGCCAAATGCTGTTCATCAAAGCCGATGTGGGCGTTGATGCCGACCTGGTGGCCGCCGTGAAGAAAACCCTGGCCAAGTGGAAGCGCATCGACGTGCTGGTGAACGACGCCGCCATGATGACGTTTACGCCCCTGCTGGAGCTCGACCCTGCCGACTGGGACCGGGTGATGAACGTGAACCTGCGGGCCCTGTTCCGGCTGTGCCAGCTGTGCCTGCCGCACATGCGGGGCGGGGCCGTGGTGGCCGTCAGCTCGGTCCACGCGTTTCAAACCACCCCCAACGTGGTGCCCTACGCCGCCAGCAAGGGCGGCACGGAAGCCTTCGTGCGCGGCCTGAGCCTCGAAATTCCCCACACCCAGGCCCGCATCAACGCCGTGGCCCCCGGGGCCGTCGAGACGGCCATGCTCCGCGACAACCCCAACGTGAAGAGCGGCGCCGAGCAAGTGACCGGCCAGGTGGGCACGCCCGAAGAGCTGGCCGCCGCCATCTGCTTCCTGGCCTCGGCCGAAGCCAGCTTCGTCAACGGCACCACGCTGGTGGTGGACGGCGGCCGCCTGGCGCAGCTCTGACGCACGCCACCGGCCGGCCGGCTTTGGGTCAGGTCGTCGGGGCCGGTGCGGGGCCCCGCCCGCCGGCCTGCACCACCCGCCGGGCCTCTTCCCGCGCTTCCACCTCGTACTTGTTCGCATAGTACCCCACCCGCGCCGACTCCACCAGGTAGCGGTAGAGGAAGGGCAGCAGGCCCTGCTCGCGGTACTGGCGCAGGTGCACCCGCTCGTGCGCCACCCACTCGGGGTTGGCCAAAAACTCGGCGCGGGAGGCCCCGCTCAGGTGCACCGTGCCGCCGATGACCATGGCCACCCGTGCGTTGCCCCCCAGCACGAGGCGGGCCACGCGGGCCAGCGGAGAGTTCACCCAGGTTCGGAGCGGCGCGTCGGGCACGGTGGAGGTCGTTGAAAATTCGCGGACTGCCATGTACGGTGCAAGATTATGGCCGGTTACGCTCCTTGGTATAATAATTAGCTTAATTAATATAATATTTCGAACAAAAAGCAGGATTAATTAATTTCAGGGCTCGACGGTACCGAAAATTCTCCTTAGTTTTACCAAGCAGGGGATGGTAATATTCTGCGATTATCCCCCCTCACTGCCCCGCATTTACTACCTCGTCTCTGGCCGCCCGCGGCCCTGCCTATCGCCTAAGAAACCGCTTTCTGCCGGTGTTTCCGCCTTTTGGCGGGCCCGGGTTTTCCCACCCTCCGACGGACAATGAAAAACCGTATTCTCTATTGCCTCGCCGCTGCCTCCCTGGTTCTCTCCTTCTGCTTTGAGCGCGTCCCCGATGCTTCGCTCACGTCCCGCGCCCTCGATGCGCCGGCCGTGGCCGAAGCATCGCTGCTTTCGGGCCTGATGGGCAAGCCCGGGGCCCTCGTGGCCTCGCCGGCCACCGCCGCCCGCGACTCGCTTGCCTACGGCTACTACGCCCAAACGCTGGGCCTGACGCTCGCCCACACCGAAAACAAGAGCCTGCTGCAAACCGTAACCGATTGGATGGGCACGCCTTACCGCTTCGGGGCCAACTCGCGCCACGGCACCGACTGCTCGGGTTTTGTGACGCGCGTCTTCAACGAAGTGTACGGCATTGTGCTGCAACGCAGCTCGCGCTCGATGTTCGGCACCGTGCAGCACGTGGCCAAGGCCGACATGCAAACCGGCGACCTGGTGTTTTTCCGCCACGGCCGCGGGGCCATCTACCACGTGGGCATCTACTTGAAAGAGGGCAAGTTCGCCCACGCGGCCTGCAACGGCGGCGTGCGCGTCAGCTCCCTCGACGAGGCCTATTACCACCGCAATTTCTACGCCGCCGGCCGCGTGCCCGCCGCCGCCCGCGCCGACGCCGCCACCCTGGCCGACGCCGTAGCCGCGGCCGCCGACGTGGCCCCGCCCGCCGAATAGCCGCCGCCCGGCTGGCCCCCATTCCTGAGAAGACCCGCCCCGTGCGGGACTTTTTTTTGGGCCCGGGGCCGTGCCGCCGAACCCAGCCCCCGCGCAAGCGGTATAACAGCTGCCGGGGCCCTGGCTTTTTCCCCGTTGCTGCTTTATCTTCCTTTTTATGGATACCCGTACCCCTCCTTCCGGTGCCGACATAGCCGGCTCGGCCCTGTTCAAAAAGTTTCTGGCCAAGGCCGAAAACTACCTGCGCCAGCCCACGCTGCTCAAGAAGCTGCTGACCGATGCCTACACCAAGGCCCAGCAGAAAAACGAGCTGGGCAGCCTCGCCCACGAGGCCTGGACGACCTTGCAAACGCTGTTCCGCCTCATCCGGGCGGCCGTGTCGGGCGAGTACACGGGCGTGCCCACCGGCACGGTGCTGGCCGCGGTGGCCGTGCTGATTTACTTCATCAGCCCCATCGACCTCATCCCCGATTTCATTCCCGTGCTGGGCCTGCTCGACGACGTGGCCCTGGTGGCGTGGTTCTCGCTCACCATCAAAACCGAAATCGACAAGTTCCACGAGTGGGAGTTGACCCGGCCCCACGACGTGACCGCCGCCCGCCCGCCCGCCCGCACCGATGGCCTCGACGACCTGGTGCCCGAGGCCGAATCGGCCAAGCACGGCAGCACCGGGCCGCTGCCCCACGCGCCCGCCGTGCACCCCGACGTGGCCGCCACCACCACCGACGGCAGCCGCGACCGCAGCCAAGGCACCGTGGACACCGGCGGCAACGTACGGTAGCTTTTCAATAGCCGAGCGGGCGACTGACTTTCGCAAAGCCGGGTGCCAGCAGAGGGCCCCGCGCATGAAAAAACCCGGCAACTGCTGTTGCCGGGTTTTTTCATGCGCGGGGCCCTCGCTTAGGCGGCGGCGTGGTCGCGCACGAAGCGCACAAAATCGCCCACCGTGTACAGGGGCACCTCGTCGGGAATGACGATGTGGAAGTTGCGCTCCAGCTCCAAAATGATGTCCACCACGTCCACCGTGTCGAAGCGCAGGTCGCGGGCCAGGCTGGCGGTTTTGCGCACGCGCGACGCCCGGATGGCCTTGCGCTTGCTGATGATGCGGAACACTTGCTGCTCGATGGAAGCGGCGGGCAGGGCCGGTTTAGTAAACGAGTACATAATTTTTTGCAGATTGGCTTGCGTGAGAAATGATAAGGGTTGCCGCCGGAACAAACGGCAAAAAATCGAAAAACGCATTCCGCCGGGGTGATAAAATCGACGGAATGCGTTTAATAATCGAAAGAACAGGACAAAAGTTCGGGCAAATTTTAGGCCAATACCGCCGGAGTAGCGGCTTCCAGCTCCTCGCGGCCCACCGGAACCGGCGGCTGCACGGCGTCCACGCTGCGGCCCTGGAAGTAGGCTTGCACCTCTTCGTTAAGCAGGTACATCACCGGGACCACCACCAGGGTGATGACCGTTGCAAACGACAGACCAAAAATGATCGTCCAGGCCAGGGGGCCCCAGAACACCACCGATTCGCCCCCGATGAAGAAGTGCGGCTTGCCGGCGGCGAAGAGGCCGTAGAAGTCCACGTTCAGGCCGATGGCCAGCGGAATAAGGCCCAGGATGGCCGCCGTGGCCGTGAGAATCACGGGGTTGAGGCGGGTGCGACCGGCCTCGACGAGGGCCTGGCGCAAGGGCATGCCCTGCGCCCGCAGGATGTCGGTGAACTCGATGAGCAGGATGCCGTTCTTCACCACGATGCCGGCCAGGGCCAGCACGCCCACGCCCGTCATCACGATGGAAATCGTCATGCCCGTGAAAGCGTACCCGAACAGCACCCCGATGATCGAGAAAATGATTTCGGAGAGGATGATGAGCGGCTTGGCCAGCGAGTTGAACTGCGTGACGAGAATCATAAAAATCAGGCCGATGGCCAGCACCAGGGCCACCACCAGGAAGTCGGACGTTTCCTTTTGGTCTTCGGCGGCCCCGCCCATTTTCACGGTGTAGCCGTCGGGCACGTGGAAGCGGCTGAGGGCCTGCGCGATTTGCGGCACCACGTCGGCCCCGGTGTAGCCCTGGCTGGTGAGCACGTTGGAGCCGATGGTGATGATTTTCTTGAGGTTTTTGCGCTTGATGGCCCCGTAGGTGGTGCCGTACTGCAAGTCGGCCACGGCCGAAATGGGCACCTGGCGCAGCGTGCCGCGGTTGGTGCGGAAGGTGATGGGGGCGTCCATCAGGGCGTCCACGTTTTTGCGGTACTTATCGGCGTAGCGCACCTGGATGTCGTAGTCGTCGTCGGGGGTTTTGAACTTGCTGCTCTCGCGGCCGAAGATGGCCGTGCGGGCCAGCAGGCCCACCTGGGCCGTGCTGATGCCTTCGCGGTTGGCCCGCTCGCGGTCCACGCGCACGGCAATTTCGGGGTTGGCGTCCTCCAGGTTGGAGCGCAGCTTCTCTACCCCGGGAATTTGCAGCGAATCCACGTAGCGGTACACGCGCTTGCTGAGCCTGGCCAGCTGCTGGTAGTCGTCGCCGCTCACCTCGATGGCAATTTCCTTCTGCTGGGGCGGCCCGCTCGATTCCTGGTCCACGGTGACTTCGGCCCCGGGGATGCCCTTCACCACCTCGCGGATCTTGGTCATGTACGTGCCGGTTTTGGGGCCGGTGCGGTCGCTCAATTCCTTGAAGGCCACCGCTACTTTGCCCAGGTTGGACTGGGCGGCCCCGGTCTGCTCCTGCGGGTCGTTGGCCCCGATGGCCACGTTGGTGATGACCGATTCCACGTCGGGGTTGTTGTGGCCGATGACGCCGTACACCCGCTGTTCCAGCAGCGAAGTCACGCTATCGGTTACTTCCACGGCCGTGCCCACCGGCATGATGACGTAGGTATAGATGAACTTGGGGTCGCCTTTGGGGAAGAATTCCACGTGGGGCTTGCGGATGCCGACGGCCACGAACGAGAGCACGAGCAGCCCGAGCATGCCCCCGATGATGCCGCCCTGGCGCCAGCCCGAGCCGTGCACCGCCCAGTCCACCACGCGGGCGTAGCCGTTCTGGAAAGCCGGCAGCATCCGCTGCTGGAAGTAGGCGATGGCCCGGTTCAGCACGTAGCGGTTCAGGAAAATAAAGGCGACGAGCACCATCAGCAGGTTGCCCGTGAACGGCGAGCCCAGGGCGTAGCCGATGGCCGCAATGGCCACCAGGGCCCCCATCCAGCCCAAAAACTTGCGCGTGAGCGGGGGCCGCCGGGCCTCGGCGCTGTTGTGGTCTTCGCGCTGCATGAACGTGACGGCGAACACCGGGTTGATGATGAAGGCCACGATGAGCGACGAGAGCAGCGTCACGATCAGCGTAATCGGCAGGTAGTACATGAACTTGCCGATGATGCCCGGCCAGAAGGCCAGCGGAATGAACGGCGCCACCGTGGTGAGCGTGCCGGCCAGCACGGGCACGAACACCTCGCCGGCCGCAAACTTGGCCGACTTCTCCACGCTCAGCCCCGCGTGGTCGTGGTGGATGCGGTGGGTGTTTTCGATGACCACGATGGCGTCGTCGACCACGATGCCCAGGGCCAGCAGGAAGCTGAAGAGCACAATCATGTTCAGCGAAAAGCCCAGCAGCGGCAGCACCAGGAAGGCCAGGAACATGCTCAGCGGCACGCTCAGGCCCACGAACAGGGCGTTGGTGGTGCCCATGAAAAACATCAGGATCAGCGTGACGAGCACGAAGCCGATGATGATGGTGTTGATGAGGTCGGCCAGCGTCACGCGGGTGTCGTTGCTGGTGTCGCCGGTGATGGTCACGCGCAGGTCCTTGGGCAGGGTGGTGCGCTGGTCCTGGTTGATGATGGCGCGGATTTTATCCGAAGCGTTGATCAGGTTTTCGCCGCTGCGCTTCACCACGTTCAAGGTGATGGCCGTTTTGCCGTCGAGGCGGGCGTAGCTCTCGCGGTCCTTGAAGCCGTCGGTGACGGTGGCCACGTCGCCGATGCGGATGGGGTTGTTGTCGGCGTTGTTCACGAAAATGTTGCCGATGTCGGACGCCCGGGCGTACTGGCCGGCCACGCGCACGGCGCGCTTCTGCCCGCCCACCGTCACGGAGCCGCCGCTCACGTTCAGGTTTTCGCGCTGGATGGCCCCCTGAATGTCGTCGAAGCTCAGGTGGGCGGCCTGCATCTTGTACAGGTCCAGGTCCACGTTCACCTGCTGTTCGAGGGCCCCCACGATGTCGACGCGGGTGATTTCGGGCAGGCTCTCGATCTGGTCCTGGATGTCGTCGGCGTACTTTTTGAGCTTCACCAGCGGCAGGTTGCCGCTCAGGTTCACGTTCATGATGGGGAACTCCGAGAAGCTCACTTCCTTCACGTTGGGCGGCGTGGGCAGGTCGTTGGGCAGGTCGGTGCGGGCCTTGTCCACGGCGTCTTTCACCAGCTGCTTGGCGTAGTCCACCTTGATGTTGGTGTTGAACTCGACGTCGATGATGGAGTAGTCCTGGTTGGAAGTGGAGTTGACTTTCTTCACCCCGTTCACCGACTTGAGCTCTTTTTCGATGACGCGCGACACCAGGTTTTCCATGTCGGCCGGCGAAATGCCGGGGTAGATGGTGCTCACGATGATGCGCGGCACCACGATGTCGGGGAACTTCTCCTTTTGCAGCTTCACGTAGGTGAAGAGGCCCGCGATGGTGATGATGACCGTGAGGATGTAGATGCTCGTCCGGTTGTCGATGGCCCAGCTGGTGGGCTTGAATTCTTTTTCTACCTCTTGCATGGTGCGGGGGCTTGGGACAAAAGACTAAGGCTGGAAGGCGCAGAAGGGGCGGCGGAAAGCCACATCCGGTGATTCGGGCTTCATTTTGGCAAACTCGGGCTCAACATTGGCAATGTTGAGCCCGAGTTTGCCAACATTGGGCTCGGGTTTGCCAAACTTGGGCTCAACATTGGCAACATTGGGTTCAACATTGCCAAACCTGAACCCAATGTTGGCAATGTTGGGTTCAGGTTTGGCAACATTGGGCTCGGATTTGCCAAACCCGGGCCCAGCCGGGCATCAGATGGCCACGGTCTGGCCTTCGTTGAGGTTTTGGTAGCCGGCCGTGATGACGCGGTCGTCGGCTTTCAGGCCGTCGCTCACTTCCACCTTGCCGTTGTAGGTTTTGCCGGTTTTGATGACGCGCTTCACGGCTTTGCCGCCCACCACCACGTACACGAACGAGTTGGTTTCGTCCTTCTGCACCGCGTCGATGGGCAGCACGGGCACGGCGGCCGAGGCGTAGTTCTGAATGCGGACCTGCGCCACCTGGTTGGGCCGCAGCTTGCCGGCGTACCGGGCCGGCACCTTCAGCTCGACGGTGAACGTGCGGCTGACGGCCGAAATGCCGCGGCTCACGGTGCGCACCGTGGTCGGAAATTCCGCGTCGCCGAGGTCGGGCAGCTTCACCAGGGCCACGTCGCCGGCCTTGATGCTGCTGGCGTAGTTCTCCGACACGTCGGCCACGATTTTGCCGCCCTGGCCGCTCAGCAGGCGCACCACCGGCACGCCGGGGGCCACGGCCTCGCCCAGCTTGGGCAGCACCTCGTCGACGGTGCCGGCGAAGGGGGCCACCACGCTGTACATGGCGCGCTGGCGGTTGAGGGTGGCCAGGCTGCGCTCCAGGCCTTCCTTGTTATTTTTGGCGGTCAGGAACTGGATTTCGGTGCCAATTTTCTGGTCCCAAAGACTTTTTTGCTTCAGGTACACGGTGCGGGCCAGGTCGAGGCGGGTGCGCAGCTCGGCCGTGCTGGCGTCGAGAATGCTGGCGTCGATGGTGGCCAGCACCTGGCCGGCGCCCACCCGGTCGCCGCGCACCACGCGCACGCTGGTGAGGGTGCCGGCCGAGCGGGCCGGCACGGTGGCGTTCTGGTCGAAATCGACATGGCCCTGCACTTCGAGGTAGCTTTTGAAGCTCTCGGGCCGGACGGCGGTGGCCGTCACCGGCACGGCCGGCTGGGCCACGGCCGTCGTTTTCGTGCTGGTTTCGAGGGCCGCGATTTTGGCTTGGGTGTCGGCCTGTTGCTTTTGCAGCTGGGCCAATTCGGCCTTGGGGTCGGGGGTGCCGCCGCAGGCGGTGAGCAGCAGCGCGGCGGCGAGGGCAACGGAGGAAGTAGCGGTACGCATGATGAGCGGAAGTTTCTAACGGAATGAAAGCAGCGGGTTACTTGGCCTGCGAATACAGCTCGCCGGTGGCCTTGTCGCGGTCCACCTTGGCCACCAGCACGTCGTAGATGGCGGCGTAGTAGTTGGTTTGGGCTTCGCGCAGCGACGTTTCGGCCGTGATGACCTCCAGGTTGGAGCCCACGCCGGCGTTGAACTTGATGCGCGTGACGCGGGCCACGTCGGCGGCCAGGTCCAGGTTGGCCTTCTGGTTGTCGAGCACGTCGAGGGCGTTCACGAGCGAGGTGCGGCTCTGCGCGTCCTGCAAGTCGATGCTCTGGCGCAGGGTTTCAAAGCCCTTCTCGATGGTTTGCTGCGCGATGCGGCCCTGCTGCACCTGGTAGTGGCGGCGGAAGCCGTCGAACACCGGGATGTTCAGGCTCAGCCCCACGTTGCCGAAGCCGAACCAGTTTTGGTTGAGGTTGCCCGCGCCGTTGCGCGAGTCGGGGCCCCGGAAAGCAAACAAGTCGCCCATCGATTTGGCCGAGCCCGTGAAGCCGTAGGCGGCCGTCAGGGCCAGGCGGGGGTAGGCCCCGGCCTGGCGGTTGCGCAGGTCGAGGCCGGCCAGGGCCTGCTGCGTTTCGAGGGTCGAAAACTCGATGCGGTTGTTGTAGTTGAACGCCGCCTGGGCCTGCGGCGGCTGGCCGTTGTTGAGGGCCGTGGCGGCCCCGCCGGCCGCCGCGCCCGCGCCGGGGGCCGGGGCGGGCGCGGGGAGGGCCCCCAGCCCGTCGGCCCCGCCGCCGGTGGCGAAGTTGGCCGCGCCCAGGCGCTGGCGCAGGGCCCCGGCGTCGACCAGGGCCGCCCCGAGCGAGTCGGTGAGCTGCAACGCCTGGCTTTGGGGCAGGCCCATCTGAAACTTGAGGAGCGCCACGCTCAGCTCGGTGAGGCGCTGGGCTTTCTGCTGCTCCACCACCAGGTTGTTGCGCTGCACGCGCAGGCGGTCCACGTCAAGCTTTTCCGCGAAGCCGGCCTTGAAGGTTTGGTTGGTTTGGTAGAGCACCGTGTCGAGGCGCTGCACGTTGCGGGCCAGCAGGCCCAGGCGCGAGCGGGCCACCAAGGTGCTGTAGTAGGCCTTGCTCACCTGCTCCACCACGTCGATTTCGGCCTGCTGGGTTTGCTTTTTCGACAAGTCGGTGTACACCTTAGCGGCCTTCAGGCCGATGAGGTACGAGCCGTCGAAGAGCTGCTGCGAAAGCGACACCGACGAGTTGCCCGCGTATTGCAGGCCGAAGGCAAACGGCTGGGGCGAGCCGGGCACGGGGTCGCGGTAGGTGGGGCCCAGCGTCACGGGCCGGCCGGCCTGGGCGTTGGCAATGTCGGTCTGGGTGAGCGTCGTACCGGTCAAAACCGGCCCGGCAAAAGCCCCGAAGTCCACCAGCGATTTTTGCAGCTTGAAGTTGTCGGCCACGTTGGCCCCCACGCTCACCTGCGGCAGGCCCTGGGCCCTGATTTCGCCCACCCGGGCGGCGGCCGTCTGCTCGGTCAGGCGCGTGGCCAGCAGGCTGGGCTTGTTTTGCACCGCGTAGCGCACGGCCTGCGCCAGGCTCACGGGCATGGTGGGGGCCCCCGCGCCGGGGGCGGGGGGCGGCGTTTGGGCCGGCAGCGCGAGCGGCGCGGCGCCCAGCAGGGCGGCCCCAAGCCAGCGCCGGGAA
>JANXOE010000156.1 GCA_025353745.1 Hymenobacter sp. | reverse complement strand
CCGGCCACCAAGTAGCTGAGCTTCTTGGAGATGGAGCCGGTGATTTTGCCGCCGTTCGAAACAATGATGTGTTGCAGTTCGTCGCGGCTGTGCGCGGCAAACACGCCCGAAAGCACGAAAGTGAGGCCCGCCAGCCGGTCGGAGGCCGGCACCGGGGCCTCGCCGGTGAGGGCCAGCTGCACGCCGGCCCGGCGCAGGCGCTCGATCAATTCCCGATTTTCGGGCCCGCGCAGCCAGGCGGCAGCGGCCACGGCAATGACGCCGCCCACCTCGGGCACGGCCGCCATTTCTTCGGCCGAGGCGGCCGCCAGTGCGTCGATGTCGCGGTAGTGCTGGGCCAGCTTCTGGGCCACGGTTTCGCCCACGTAGCGGATGCCCAGCCCGAACAGCACCCGCGGAAACGGCACCTGCTTGCTGGCCTCGATGCCGTTGATCAGGTTGTCGATGGACTTTTCGCCCAGCCGCTCCAGCGTCACCAGCTCGGCACGGCGCCGGGGCAGGTCGTAGATGTCGGCCGGCGTGTTCACGAGGCCCAAATCGAACAGGCGGCCCACCGTTTCGGCCCCCAACCCGTCGATGTTCAGGGCCTTGCGGCCCACGTAGTGCTCCAGGCGGGCCTTGAGCTGGGGCGGGCAGCCGCGCTCGTTGGGGCAGCGGAAGTGGACTTCGCCTTCGGGCCGCACCAGCGGCGTGCCGCAGGCCGGGCAGTGCGTGGGGTACGCGATGGGCAGGGCCCCGGCGGGGCGGGCGTCCAGCACCACGCCGGTAATTTTGGGGATGATTTCGCCGCCCTTCTCCACCAGCACCGTGTCGCCGAGGCGCAGGTCGAGGGCCGCGATTTGGTTGGCGTTGTGCAACGTGGCGCGCTTGACGACGGTGCCGGCCAGCGGCACGGGGTCGAGCAGCGCCACCGGCGTGACGGCCCCCGTGCGGCCCACGTTGTACTGCACTTCGCGCAGCACCGAGCGGGCCGCCTCGGCCGGGTACTTGTAGGCAATGGCCCAGCGCGGGCTCTTGGCCGTGAGGCCGAGCTGGTCCTGCTGGCGCAGGTCGTCCACCTTGATCACGATGCCATCGGTGGCCACGGGCAAGCTGAAGCGTTTCTTCTCCCATTCGTGGATAAAGTCCAGCACCTCAGCCAGCGATGCGCACCGGCGCCACGTGTCCGACACCGGCAAGCCGTAGGCCGCCAGGGCCCCCAGGGCCTCGCTGTGGGAGGCAAAATGCCGGCCCGGCGTGAGCAGCGAGTACGCGAAAAAGCGCAGCTTGCGGGCCGCCACCAGGGCTGAATCCTGGAGCTTGAGGGTGCCGCTGGCGGCGTTGCGGGGGTTGGCGAGCAGGGCTTCGCCGTTTTGCTCGCGCTCGGCGTTCAGCTCGGCAAAGACCGGCAAGGGCATGAACACCTCGCCGCGCACCTCGAAGTCGTCGGGCCGGCCGGGGGCCGGGCGCAGGTGCAGGGGCAGCGTGCGGATGGTGCGCACGTTGGCGGTCACCACGTCGCCGCGCGTGCCGTCGCCGCGCGTCACGCCCTGGTGCAGCTCGCCGTCCTGGTAAGCCAGGCTCATGGCCACGCCGTCGAACTTCAGCTCGCAGACGTAGCGGTAGGGGGCCCCTTCCAAGCCCCGCTGCACCCGCTCGTCGAACTCGCGCAGGTCGTCTTCCGAGTACGTGTTGCCCAGGCTGAGCATGGGAAACCGGTGGACCGACGTGGCAAACTGCTTCGTGACGGTGCCCCCCACGCGCTGGGTGGGCGAGTTGGGCAGGGCCCAGGCCGGGTGGGCGGCCTCCAGGGCGTGCAGCTCGGCCAGCAGGCGGTCGAACTCCTGGTCCGTCACTTCGGACACGTCGCGCTGGTAATACTGGTGGTTGAGGTGGTGCAGCCGCTCGGTGAGGGCCTGGATTTGGGTTTGAACGGCGTCGGGCATACAAGCAAGGTGAGCCGCGGCCCGGGCCGCGGCGGCAGAAACTGGCCGGCACCTCCTAAGGCCGCCGGCCCGGCAAAGTAACGCACCGCCGCCCGGGCGCTACGCAAAAAAGGCCACCCGGGGGCGGCCTTTCGGGCAGGGCGGCGGCACTACTGCGGCGGGGTGGCCGGGGCCGTGGGGCCCGCCGGCACGTCGGCCCCGTGGCCGTGCACCTCGGTTTGCGGGCCGATGGGCAGCACGGGGTTGATGGACGCCGACGAAGGAAAAAACCGCTCGAACAGCAAGATGGCCACCAGAACGGCCAGGAAAGAAAGAAGAAATTTCATCGTGGGTGATTTTACTAAAACGAATACCAGCCAAAAAGCTATCGGGGCATTACTGGCTCAACACCACGGCCTTGCGCAGCTTGCGCACGTAAGCGAGGCGCCGCTCAGAGCCGTCGGGACCGGGAAAATCGAAGCCCACGGCGGCGGGGTCGGCGCGCAGGGCCTGCCACACGGCCCCGTCCACCTCGGCCGGCTGGTCTTCCTGGGCGGGCACGGCGGGCTGCGAGAAATGGCTGGTGGCGAAAAACGTGTTCATCCCGCGCAAGATGGCAATTTCCTGGTCGCGGGACGTAGCGCCGCGGGCATCGGCCGGGGCCTTGCCGTCGAGCAGGGCGCGGGCGGGCAGCACCTCGTGGCGCAAGGTGTCGCCGGTCGAGCTGGTCACGATGAAGTGGACCTGCCCGGTGATGATGCGCGAGCCGCGCAGCTGCAGCGTGAAATTATCGCGGGTTTTGGGGTTGGAAAACGCGTGGGTGGCGCGCACCGTGTTCAGCACCGTTTGGCTGTTGAGGTGGTTGCGGGCCCCGGGGGCCGGCGGTACGTAGGTGGTACGCGGGTCTTTGTTGGTGTTGGCCGCTTCGCGCTCGGTGGTGGCGCACGAAAAAACCGCTGGCAACAAAGCCGCCGTGGCCAGGCAGCGGAAAAGTGTTTTCATAGGAACAGGGAGGAAATAAAACCGCTGAGAAGCAACTCAAAAGTAATGCCGGAACAACACCGTTGGGCTAGCATACGGCATAATGTTGAGTTAATATACGAGAAAAGGCCGTTAGGGATGTGCCGGGCCCCGGCCGAACGGAATCAGAACAAGCCGATTTCGAGGCCCAGCACCCACGGCGGCAGGCAGGCCCCGGCCGGGGCCGTGCCGGGGCGCAGGGCCCCGGCGAGGCGGCGGCGGGCCACCAGGGCGTAGCGGTCGAAGCCCAGCCGGGCCCCCACTCCGCCGGTCCAGCGCCGCAGGTACGGCAGGCCGGTTTCGGTGGTGCTGACGGCGGCGGGCCCGCCGGGGGCCGGGTCGTCGTCGGTGGTGTGGGAAGTGGCGGCCACCCAGCCGCCCCAGGCCAGCAGGTCGAGGTACGAGCCCACGGTGTTGCCCCGGCGGCCGGCGTTCAGGCGCAAGCCGATTTCGGCCTGCACCTGGTGCCAGGCAAGGCGCTCGGCCCGGTGCCGGCCGGCCCCGGGAAAGGTTTTGGCTGCCGTTTGCTCGAAGCCGTCGCGCAGGTAGGCGTAGCGGACGTCGGCCACCACGGCCACGGTTTGGGTGAAGCGCCGCTTGAGCCGCCCCCCAAGCTGCCCTTCCATCGAGGAAAACCCGGCGCGCACCGGCGCGCCGGGGGCCCTGGCTCCCGCCACCAGCCCGGCCCCGGCGTAGAGGTGGCCAAAATAACGGCGGTTGGGGCCCGTCAGGTTGGTGAGGGTATCGTCGGCCACGTCGGCCCGCACCAGCACTTGCTGGGCCCGCGCCGCGCCGGGCAGCAGCAGCCAAGCCAAGCCCACCCACCGGGCCGGCAGCCGGCCGGCTTTCAGCAAAAACCTTAAACCATGCATGGTAGATACCGGGCTCATTCCGAATACGTGGCCGTGTAGCCTTTAAATTCCACCCGCAGCGCGTCGCCGGGCTGCAGCAGCCGGCGCGGCACCTGCAGCACCAAGCGCTGGGTCACGGCGCGCACTTCGTAGCGGCGCAGCACGCCGCGGCGGTCGGCCAGGTTCCAGTAGAGGTAGGCGGGAAAATCGGGGTCGGGGGCCCGGGGCGGGCCGGGGCCCTCCTCCGGCAGCTCGGCCACGAGGGGCAGCGTTCGGGCGGGCTGCACCGCCGCGGCGGGCCGCACCACGACGGCCACCAGCGAGTCGGTGGGCACAAAATCAAACGTGGGGCCGGCGGGCCGGGCCGGGGGCTTATCCAAAAAATATTCCGCCCGCGGCAAACCGTAGCCGCTGGCGTAATCGAAATACGGATACAGCTGGCCCGCCGCCCGCAGCTGCCCGTAGAGCTGGGCAGCCGTCAGGCGGCGGTTGTGCTGCCAGGCGCAGGCGGCAAACCCCGCCACCAGCGGCGCGGCAAACGAAGTACCTTCCAGCCGCTCGTAGCCGCCGGGCGTGGTGCTCAGCACGACGCCGAAGGCCGACACGTCGGGCTTCACCCGGCGGTCGGCGCTGGGGCCCACCGAGCTGAAGGCCAGGTGCAGGCCCGTTTCGGGGTCGAGGCCGCCCACGGCCAGCACCGAGTCGGCATCGGCGGGCGTGCCGATGCGCACCCAGTCGGTGTCGCCGTCGTTGCCGGCGGCACACACCACCAGCATGCCTTTGCGGGCCGCCAGGGCCGCCGCCCGCGCCACGAGGCTGCGGCGGCCGTTCATCTCTTCGGGAAAGTAGCGCTGCTCGGTGTAGGCCAGCGAGGAGTTGATGATGTCGGCGCCTTCGCGGTCGGCCCATTCGGCGGCGGCCAGCCAGGCTTCTTCCTCGCTCAGGGTTTCGCGCAGGGCCCGCTCGGTGCGGGCCAGCAGGTAGTCGGCGGCCGGCGCCAACCCCAGGGCGGGCCCGGGGGCCCCGGCGGCATCGCCGTCGCCCCCACCGGGCAAGCGGCCGGCCAGGCAGCCCAGCACTTCGGTGCCGTGGCTGCCGCCGCGGTACACGTCGGGGCGGTTGGCCAAAAAATCGTGGGTGGCCACGATGCCGCGCCGCGCGCGCAGGGCCGCAAAGGCGGGGTGGCTGTCGACGCCCCGAAAGCCGACGTCGAAGAGCGCGATGCGCAGGCCGCGCCCGTCCAGGCCGGCGCGGGCCCAGGCGGCGGCCCCCAGGGCGGCGGTTTGGCGGCGGGCCAGGCGGTAGTCGTCGGGGCCGATGTAGGGGGTTTCGGAACCAAAAGAATGGGCGGCGTGCGCTGCCGCCCGGCGCGCCGCCACCGCGGCCGCAACCGGCTGCTGCGGCCACGCCGCCACTTTTTGCACGCCCGGCAGGGCCCGCAGCGCGGCGGCCTGCGCCGGGGTGGCGCGCACGGCCACGGCGTTGAACCAGCGGCTGACGAGCGTTACGGTATCGACGGCGGCGCGGACGCGGGCCAGGTAATCGGGCCGCACGGGCCGGTCGGTGGCATCGGCGGCGGGCAGGTGCTGGCGGAGGCGCCGGGCGCGGGCCGCGGCCGAAAAATACGTTTTCGGGTCGAAGGCCACCCCGTTTTTATCGGCCAGCGCTACCCAATAGCGGGCGGGCGGCGCGGCGGGCTGGGCCCGGGCGATGGGGCCCGCCGCGAGGGCCCCCAGGAAAGCAGCAACAAAGAAACAGCGCACGGGCAAGGGCGAAAAGCCAAAGGTAACCCTGACCGCCCGGGGCCGTTTCAAGCCCAACACTTTTCGGGCCCGGCCGCCGCGCGTGGGCCCCCGCGCTTACCCCTTACCCCTTCTTTCTCATGAAACGCTCCCTCTTCCCCGCCCTGCTTGTGGCCGGCGCCCTGGCCCTGCCCGGCTGCAATCAAAAAGAAATCGCGGCCTTGCAGCAGCAAAACGCCGACCTGACCAAAACGCGCGACCAGCTTCAGCTCGAAAAAACCAACCTGGCCGCCGAAAAAGGGCGCACCGAAGAAAGCCTGCGCGGCAGCCTGCTCAACAAAAGCAACCAGGTGAACCAGCTCAACAACACGCTGGGCACCACCGAACAGGACCTGGCCGGCAAAAACGCCCGCATCGCGGAATTGCAGCGGGTGCTGGACGAGAAAGACGCCGCCACCAAGGCCCTGCGCCAGCGCGTGAGCGACGCCCTGCTCGGCTTCAACGCCCAGGACCTGCAAGTGAACGTGAAAAACGGCAAGGTGTATGTGTCGCTCTCCGAGCAACTGCTCTTCAAATCGGGCTCAACCAAAGTGGACCCCAA
>JANXOE010000122.1 GCA_025353745.1 Hymenobacter sp. | reverse complement strand
CACATCGCCCAGGCCTACCGCCCCAGCCACGCCGATTTTACCTACGACGCCAAGTACGGCCGCCGCGACCACCGCGGCGGGGGCCGTAGCTCGGCCCGCGAAACGGCGGCCCGCGTGGCCGCCGGGGCCGTGGCCGCGCAGCTGCTGGCGCACTTCGGCGTGGGCGTGCACGCCTACGTGTCGGCGGTGGGCGAAATTGAAGTGCCCGTGGCCCACGGGGCCCTCGACCTGGCCCTGACCGACACCAACCTCGTGCGCTGCCCGCACCCCGAAACCGCCGCCCGCATGGAAGACCGGATCCGGGCCGCGCGCGACGCGCACGACACCGTGGGCGGCGTCGTGACGGGCGTGGCCACCGGCGTGCCGCCCGGCCTGGGCGAGCCCGTGTTCGACAAGCTGCCCGCCGTGCTGGGCCACGCCTTGCTCAGCATCAACGCCGTGAAGGGCTTCGAGTTCGGGTCGGGATTCGAGGGCACCAAGCTGCCCGGCTCGCAGCACAACGACGAGTTTTACACCGACGAAAACGGCCGCATCGGCACCCGCACCAACCGCAGCGGCGGCAGCCAGGGCGGCATCTCCAACGGGGAAGACGTGTATTTCCGGGTGGCGTTCAAGCCGGTGGCCACCATTTTGCAGCCGCAAGCCACCGTCAACCAGGCCGGCGAGGCCGTGACGCTGGCCGGCCGGGGCCGCCACGACCCGTGCGTGCTGCCCCGCGCCGTGCCCATCGTGGAAGCCATGACCCAGCTCGTGCTGGCCGATTTGCTCCTGCGCGCCCGCGGCAACCAGCTGGAGTAGGGCTCCCGAAGGTTTATTTTTAATTGTTCTAAACAGCGACAACTTTTTGGGCGGCGTAGCACTTTAGTAGCTGCCCGCCCTCAAGGCGGCCCATTCGTTACCTTTGCAGCCCCGGGCAGCGGGGCGCTGCTGCACAGCTGCCCGTTGGCCATTCCTCGAAAAATCAACACTTTATCGCCATGTCCGCCGTATCCATCTACGCCGAAGCCTCGCCGAACCCGGAGAGCATGAAGTTCGTCCTCAACCAGCAGCTCCTCGCCGACGGCGTAAGCGTGGACTACCCCACGCTGGAGGCCGCCGCCAATTCGCCCCTGGCCCAGGAGCTGTTCGGGTTCGACTACGTGGGCCGCGTGTTCATCGCCCAAAACTTCGTTACCGTCACCAAAAACCACCCCGATCTGGCCTGGACCCAGCTCATTCCCGAGCTGCGCCAGTTCCTGAAGAGCTACGTGGAAGCCGGAGGGCCCCTGTTCACCGTCGATCCAGCTGCCGAGCAAAAAGCCGCCCAGCAGGCCCAGGCCGGTGATCCAAGCGCCCAGGAAGGCCAGACGGCCCAAAAAATTATCGACCTGCTCGACAACTACGTGCGCCCCGCCGTGGAGCAGGACGGCGGCAACATCACCTTCAAAAGCTACCACGAAGGCGTGGTGACCGTGAACCTGCAAGGCTCGTGCTCGGGCTGCCCCTCGGCCACCGTCACGCTTAAGTCGGGCATCGAAAACCTGCTCAAGCGCATGGTGCCCGAAGTGCAAAGCGTGGTGGCCGAAGGCATACTGGTGTAGCTTTCAACGCGGCTGCACTTCACACAAAAGGCCCGTCCGGTACTACCGGACGGGCCTTTTGTGTGAAGTGCGGCCGCGTTAAGGGCGCGGCTCTCCGGGGCTGGCGGGCCCTGTGGGCCCGCCAGCGGTGCGGCTAAGCCACCGTGCTGCGGCTCAGCTGGGGCGCATCGCCGGGCAGGCCCGAAACGTCCTCGCCGGCGGCCAGGCGCTCGCGCTCTTCCTTGCGGCCGTAGGTGTCGAGGATGATGGGCGTGGCGATGAACAGCGACGAATAAGTGCCGAAGATGATGCCGATGATCATGGCAAACGAGAACGAGCGAAGCGTCTCACCGCCAAAGATGTAGAGCACCAGCACCACCATGAACACGGTCGTGAACGTAATCATCGTCCGCGAGAACGTCGAGTTCAGGGCCGGGTTCACCACCTGGGCGAACGTCAGCTTGGGGTTCTCGCGCAGGTACTCGCGCACCCGGTCGTAAATCACCACCGTATCGTTCATCGAGAAGCCGATGATGGAGAGCACGGCGGCCACGAAAATCTGGTCCATCTCGTAGTTGATGCCAAACGCGCGGGCAATTGGGTACGAGGCAATTACCAGCAGCGCATCGTGAAAGAGCGCGATAACGGCGGCCATCGAGTACTGCCATTTCTCGAACCGGAACAGCACGTACACGAAGATGCCGAGCAGCGTCAGGCCCAGGCTCAGCACCGAGGTGCGCTTGATGTCGTCGGCGATGGTGGCCCCCACTTTGGAAGTGGATTTGATGACCGGCGCGTCGGCCCGGAACTTGCCCAGGCCCTGGTTGAGGGCGGTGAGGACGTTGTTGTCGGCCGCGGTGCTTTCGTCGGTGGCGAGGTAGCTGGTGGTCACGCGCAGGCGGTTGGAAGCGCCGTACTGCTTCACCTCGATGCCCGAGCCTTTGAAGGCGGGCCGCAGCTGGTCGGCCACGTTGGAGGCCACCATCGTTTTGTTGAAGTCGATGACGTAGGCGCGGCCGCCGGTGAAGTCAACGCCCAGGTTGGGGCCCCCTTGCAGGTACATCAGCACGAAGCCGATGATGATGACCGACGACGAGAAAATGTAGGCAATCTTGCGCTTGCCCACGATGTCGAAGTTCAGGTTCTGGAACAGGTTGCGCGAGAGGAAGGTCGAGAAGCTGATCTTGCTGATTTCCTTGCCTTTCACCAACGCTTCAATAATGAGGCGCGACACGTACACGGCCGACAGGAACGAGGTCAACACGCCGATGCCCAGCGTGATGGCGAAGTTCTGGACCGGGCCCGTGCCGAAGAAGCCCAGGATCACGGCGATGAGCATCGTGGTCACGTTCGAGTCGAAGATGGCCGAGAAGGCGCGCGAGTAGCCGGCGTTGATGGCGTCGGGCAGGCTGTGGCCGTGGTTGAGCTCTTCGCGGATGCGCTCGAAAATCAGCACGTTGGCGTCCACCGACGAGGCAATGACCAGGATCAGGCCCGCGATGCCGGGCAGCGTGAGGGCCGTGCCAAACTGCGCCAGCACGCCCAGAATCAGGAACATGTTGAAGAGCAGGGCCACGTCGGCCACGAGGCCGGCCCGGCCGTAGTACACGGCCATGAACGCCATGATGATCAGCAGGCCCGCCAGCGACGAGTACAGGCCCTGGTTGATGGCTTCCTTGCCGAGCGAGGGCCCCACCACGGCTTCTTCCACGATGCGGGTGGGGGCGGGCAGCTTGCCGGCTTTCAGCACATTGGCCAAATCCTGGGCTTCCTCAATGGAGAAATTGCCCGAGATGCTGGTGTTGCCGCCGGCTATTTCGCCCTGTACCACCGGGTCGGAGTACACGTAGTCGTCGAGCACGATGCCCACCTGGCGGTTGATGTTGGCGGCGGTCATGCGCTGCCATTTTTTGGCGCCGCTTGGGTTCATGCTCATGCTCACCTCGGGGTGGCCGGTCTGGTCGTAGTCTTGGCGGGCGTCGGCCACCACTTCGCCGGCCACCGGGGCCTGGCCGTCGCGGGTTTTGCGGATGGCGTTGAGCTCCAGGTATTCCTGCTTGTCCACGACGGTGGGCTTCACGCTCCAGAGCAGGGCCAGGTTGGGGGGCAGCACGGCTTTGGCTTCGGGGCTGCGCAGCAGCGCGTTCAGGCGGGAGGTGTCGCGCAGGGCCACGCCCAGGCGGCCGGGCATGGTGAGCAGGCGGGCCAGGGGCCCTCCTTTTTGGGAAGTAGCGGCCGAATCGGCCTTGGCTTTGCCGGCGGGGTTTTTCTTGGCCAGCTGGGCGGCCAGCGACGTGGTGTCGCCCTTGGCGGTGGCCGACGGCGTAGCGGCCGCGGCGCCGGCCGGGGTTTTGGCGGCGGCGTCGGCTTTCTCCTTGGCGGCCAGGGCCTGATCGAGCTGCACGAGGTAGGGGCCCACTTCCTGCTGGCTCCACACTTCCCAGAACTCCAGCTTGGCCTGGCCTTGCAGCAGCTTGCGCACGCGCTCGGGGTTGTCGACGCCGGGCAGCTCAATCTGGAGGCGGCCGGTGCCCTTCACCCGCTGAATGGTGGGCTGGTTCACGCCAAACTTGTCCACGCGGGTGCGCAAGATGTTGAAAGAGCGGTCGATGGCTTCTTCCACTTCCTTGTCGATGGCCCCGATCACCTTCTCGTTGGGCGAGTTGATGTCGATGTTGCGGCTCTTGTTGGTGGTGTTGGCGAAGATGGTGGCCAGCGGCTTGCTGGGGGCCAGCTTCTGGTAAGCCTGCAAAAACAGCGACGTGAACGGCGTGCTGGAGTTGGTTTTCTGGGCTTCCTGGGCCTGGGCCAGGGCCGTGTTGAAGGCGGGGTCTTTCGAATTGCCGCTCATGGCGCGCACGATTTCCACCGGCGATACCTCTAGCGTCACGTGCATGCCGCCCTTCAGGTCGAGGCCCAGGCCCAGCTCGCTCTGCCGCACTTCGCGGTAGGTGAAGGGCCCGAACACGGGCGCGCGCCACACCGAATCGAGGTAGTGCTGGCGGCGCGGCTCGTTGAGCTGGCCGTTGCGGGTGGCGTAGGCCACGGCCTTGTCCTGCACCCCGCGCGAGACGTAGGTGAAGAAGAGAAAGTACGCGCACAACGCCGATACGATGACGGTGAGCGCGATGATGAGTCCTTTATTACGCATGGATTCCAATAACAATTAACGATGAGCAACGAACAAGCGGGCGATTAAGCCCCGAAACCGAAAAAGAGCAACCGCTGCCGAGCAGGAGCCAACGGGCACCCGGGCCCATTGCGCAGGGCGCGGTGACAATCGCTCAGCGGGTTAGGGGGCCTGCGGGGCCAGCGCCACGGCCAGCAGCCGGGCCCGGAACACCTCGCCGGCCCGCACGCCGGCGCATGGGCGCGGCACGGCCAGCGCGCGGCGCAGCTGCGGCAGCCACACGCTGCCCGCCGTGCCGGGCAGCCACGCCGCCACCGCCGGGGCCACGAAACGGGCCAGGGCAGGAGTGGCCTCCAGTAATACTTTCTGCTTGATGACCAACGTCTTGGCCGAAGCGACGGCCCCCGCGGCTGGCGCGGGGCCCAGCACGCGCACGGCCCGCTGGTTCAAGCCCAGCACCAGCAGCACCGAAGCGGCGAGCAGGGCAAAACGCAACGAAAACCAAAAACGGGACAGCGACACCGGCACGGTACAAACGGGGACTGCAAAGATAGGACTTTGACTGCAAAGCCCGCCCCGCCCGCCGGGGCCCTATTTCAGCGCCTCAAATGCGTACTGCGCGTCGCTCCAAAACGCGTCGAGGGCCACGAGGCGGGGCTTGAAGAAGGAAATTAGCGCCGGCCAGTCGTCGCGGCGGAACAGGTTGGCGGGCGTCAGCTCCCGGTAGATGCGGCTCAGGGGCTGGCCGTGGTCGTCCGTAACGTCGGGCTCCCAGGTCCAGGTTTCGCCCAGGGTTTCGTGCAGCAGCGTTTTCAACTCCGCGAACTGCTCAAAAAACAGGGCCCGCAGGCCCGCATCGGGCTCCGTCAGTTCGATGCCGATGCGGGCACGGCGGTTGTCGGCCTGCAGGCGGAAGTACACGTTTTTCAGGCCCGTTTTGTAGTTTATCCAGTTGGCGGGCAAGCCTTCGGCCGACAGCACTGGGGCCATGTACTGCCCAAAGGTGGTCCAGAAGGCCTGCCGCAGTTGGGTGGCTTCGGCTTTGCTATACATTATTTTATTGATTATGTAATGTATTTAGCGCGGTTTTGCGCACCATGAATAGTGGTAGAGACGCGACCCTTCGCGTCTCTATCGCTGCACGAGTTGGATTGCTCGCAGCGATTGCAACGATTGAGACGCGAAGGGTCGCGTCGCTACCCCCGTGTTTGGTGCGTGAAACGGCTGTACTTCCCAAGTAGAGCTAAGCCGTCCGGCGTAAGGAACGCAAATCGAGCAAAAAGCCGGGCGGCACGCCGCGCAACTGCCGGGGCCAATCGAGAGACTCCATCGCGTGGCGGGCAAGGTTGGGTGGCCCAGGGTACGGCCCCCGCAACTAGGCGCGCCCGGCCGCTTTTCCTTTCAAAAAGCCCACCAGCACCTCCAGGCCTTTGTCGAAGTGCTGGTTGTTGGGAATCACTACGTCGGCGTCGTGCTTGTAAGGGG
>JANXOE010000114.1 GCA_025353745.1 Hymenobacter sp. | reverse complement strand
CCGCCCCCGGCAATGAATTCCTGCATTTTCACGGCCACGGCCCCCTTCATCTGGCTCACCTTGCCGAAGCCGTTGCGCTTGGCGGCGGCTTCGGCGTCGCGCTGCTGCTGCTGGTACCAGGGGTAGTTGCGGTACGAGGCGTAAAATTTGCCGTACTCGCCGGTGAAGTCTTCGTGGTGCAGGTGCAGCCAGTCGTACTTGGGCAGCACGCCGCTCAGGATTTCGTCGTCGTAAATCCGGTCGTAGGGAATTTCGGCGTATTCGAGCACCAGCGTCACGGCGTCGTCCCAGGGCTGCTTGCCTTTGGGCGTGTACACCGCGATTTTCGGCACTTTTTCCAGCTTCATCACGTCCATGTTGGCGTTGGGGTCGGCTATTTCGGCCAGGATGCTCCCGTACTGCGCCTCGCTGATGACCGAGTAGCTGACGCCGCGGGCGGCCAACTCGGTTTCGGCCCCCGGCGTCACATCGAAGGCAAACGAGCCGCCGCGGTAGTTGAGCAGCCAATCGACGGGCACCTCGCGCTGCAACAGCCAGAACGCCAGCCCGTAGGCCTTCAGGCACTCCTTCTGGGTGTTGTCCATCGGGATGAACACGTGGTTGGCGCGGGCCGCCAGGGGCCCGGCCAGGCCGGCCAAGGTGAGCAGAAACGAAAGCAGGAAACGCGAAAGCCGCATGGGTTTTTGGGAAGTTTTTCGGGGAAGAGCGCAGCCGCCCAACGGGACGGCCGCAATGCTGGTTCAAGTTAAGCGCGGCGGGGCGAACTTTGGCCCGGCCCCTTGCCCCACTGCGCCGGGCCCCCGCCGCCATGAACCTGCTCGAAAACATCCGCGAAGCCTTCCGCTCCATCCGCAGCAACCTGCTGCGCACCGTGCTCACGGCCCTCATCGTCAGCATCGGGCTGTTCGCGCTCGTGGGCATCCTCACCAGCATCGACGCGATGAAGAACTCGCTGAACGAAACGTTTGCCAGCCTGGGCAGCAACTCGTTCGAAATCAGCGCCAAGGGCTACAACAACCGCTTCCGCCGCGGCGGCGTGCAAGACAAGCAATACCCGGCCCTCAGCCTGCTCCAGGCCCGCCAGTACAAGGCCCAGATGGGCGCAGAGGCCGAAGTGGGCGTGTCGGCCTTCATCGCCGGGGCCACCGAAATCAAAGCCAACGGCACCAAAACCAACCCCAACATGCAGGTGGTGGCCGGCGACGAAAACTACCTGCGCATCCAGGGCTACAACCTGGTCCAGGGCCGCAGCTTCTCGCAAAACGAGCTGGCGCGCGGGGCCAACGTGGCCATCGTGGGCGACGAAATCAAGCAAAAGCTTTTTCCACGCCAAAGCCCGGTCGGGCAGTACGTTACGGCCCTGGGCCGGCGCTTCCAGATCGTGGGCCTGCTGGCCCCCAGCGGCTCGACGATGGGCGGCAGCGGGGCCGACCGCCTGGCCTTGCTGCCGCTCGAAACCGGCAACCAACTGCCCCGCTCCGGGGCCCTCACCTACGCCCTGAAAACGGCCAGCCCGCGCCCGGCGCTGCTGCCTTACCTCCTCGACCAGGCCACCGGCACCATGCGCACCGTGCGCCACGACCGCCTCGGCCAGCCCGACTCGTTCGAAATCGAAAGCAGCGACTCGCTCTCCAACAAGCTCGACGACTTGTCGGGCAAGATGCGGGTCGGCGGCGGCATCATCGCCTTCATCACCCTGCTCGGGGCCAGCATCGCCCTGATGAACATCATGCTGGTGTCCGTCACGGAGCGCACCCGCGAAATCGGCGTCCGCAAGGCCCTGGGGGCCACGGCGGTCCAAATCCGGCAGCAGTTCCTCATCGAAGCCATCGTGATTTGCGTGCTCGGCGGGGCCCTGGGCATCGGACTGGGCGTGCTCGGCGGCAACGGCGTGGCCGTGCTCATCGGCAGCGGCTCGTTCTACGTGCCGTGGCTGTGGATGCTGCTGGGGTTGGCTATTTGCGTCACCGTGGGCCTGCTTTCGGGCTCGTACCCGGCCGGCAAAGCAGCGGCCCTGGACCCGATTGAGAGCCTGCGCTACGAATAAAGCCGTTATCTGTTTATACATTTGCGCAAACAACCATTTGCGTAAATCCTCATGCTGACCCCCGTCAACCTCCGTTTTGCCCAACTCATCCAGGAAGTCGGACTAAGCAAGAATGCCTTTGCGCAGTCGTTGGGGAAAACCGCCAGCGTCATCCAGCACCTCATCGACGGCCGCAACAAGCCCGGTTACGACCTGCTGTGCAAGGTATTTGAGGTTTACCCAAATGTGTCGAAAGATTGGCTGATGGAAGGCACCGGGCCCATGCTGCTCGCCGGGGCCCCGGTGCCGGCTGCCCCGGTGGCTCGCGCCGCCCCGGCCGTGGCCCTGAAAAAGACGGCGGAAAATGCCCCGCTGTTTGCCGCGCCGGCCGTCGAAGAAACCCTAGCCGAAGAAACCCCGGGGGGCCCCGCTGCCAGCGCTCCGCTGCTACCTCCGGCGGCAGTTGCCCCGGCCCCGGTGGCCCCTGTTGCTTCGGCTCCTGCCGCCGCGCCCGCCGCGGAGGGGACCGTCGGGGCTGCGCTGCACGCCCAGCAGCTGCTGCACCAGCTGGCCGTGGCCGAGCTGCGCAACCAGCACCTGCTGGAGCAGCAGCAGCTGCTGCGCCAAATGCTGGAGCTGGCCCAACGGCGGTAGCGGCGCGGCCATGGGCTCTTTCCTGGGCTAGCGGGCCCCACGGCCGGGGCCTGCGGCTTGTTTCGAAGATGCCGCAGCGGCCTTCCAAAGCCCGGCGCGCCCGCGTATCTTTGCCGTCCCCCAACCCTAGCCTTGTCGCCTTATGAAATTCATCGTCTCGTCTTCCGCCCTGCTCAAGCAGCTGCAGAGCATCAACGGCGTGGTTACGAATAGCCCCGTGGTGCCCATTTTGGAGAACTTTCTCTTCGAGATCGAGGCCGGCAAGCTGACGATTACGGCCTCCGACCTGGAAACCAGCATGATCACCGAGCTGCCCGTGGAAGCCCGCGACGCCGGCCGCATCGCGGCCCCGGCGCGCATCCTGCTCGACACGCTCAAGAACCTGCCCGACCAGCCGGTGACGTTCACCATCGACGAGGAAACCTACACCATCGAAATCGGTTCGGCCAACGGGCGCTACAAGCTGGCCGGCGAAAACGCCGCCGACTTCCCCCGCGTGCCGGTGGTGAAGGGCTCGGCCCCGGTCGAAATTCCGTCGTCGTCGCTGGCGCGGGCCATCAACAAAACCATTTTCGCGGTGAGCACCGACGAGCTGCGGCCGGCCATGACGGGCATCCTGGTGCAGCTGGCCGACGCGCAAATCACCTTCGTGGCCACCGACGGCCACCGCCTGCTGCGCTACCGCCGCCAGGACGTGGGGGCCGGCCAAACCGCCAACCTCATCATCCCGCGCAAAGCCTTCAACCTGCTCAAGGGCGTGCTGCCCTCGGAGGCGGCCCCGGTGCACATCGAGTTCAACCAGAGCAACGCCTTTTTCTCCTTCAACCAGATGCGCCTCGTGTGCCGGCTGATCGACGAACGCTACCCCGACTACGAAAACGTCATCCCGGTGAGCAACCCCAACAAGCTCACCATCAACCGCCAGGAGCTGCTGAACTCGGTGCGCCGCATCAGCATCTACTCCAACAAAACCACCCACCAGGTGCGCCTGCGCCTGGCCGGCTCGGAGTTGGCCGTCTCGGCCGAAGACCTCGACTTCAGCAACGAAGCCAACGAGCGTCTGGCCTGCCAGTACGACGGCGAAGACATGGAAATCGGCTTCAACGCCCGCTTCCTGCTCGAAATGCTGGCCAACATCGACTCCGAGGAAATCACCCTGGAGCTGAGCACCCCCAACCGCGCCGGCCTGCTGATGCCCGCCGCCGCCGACGAAAACGAAAGCATCCTGATGCTGGTGATGCCGGTGATGCTCAACAACTACGTTTAACTTTTTTGTTTATTGATTACCCTTACTACCAGGCCGTTGTGCTGAACGCAGGGAAGTGCCTCTACCACGCAAGTAATTAATTACTGCGGCAAGAGAGTTGCTTCCCTGCGTTCAGCAGGACGGCCTGTTTATCTTCCGAATTATGAAAAAATCCGAAATCCGCTTTAGCATTGCCCTCGACGACCAGAAAGTGCCGGAGGCCATCAGCTGGTCGGCGACCGATGCGGGGCCCGACATTCACTTCGCAAAAGCCATCAACATCGCGGTGTGGGACCGGGAACAGGTGGGGACGATGAAAATTGACCTCTGGACCAAAGACATGCCCACCGACGAGATGAAGCGCTTTTGCGTCGACAACATGGGCTCAATGGCCGAAAACATCGTCACGGCCACCAACGACGTGGAAATGGCCAAGAAAATCCGCAGCCTCTGCAAAGAGCTGTCCGAGTACCTCGACAAGCAGGAGCAGGGCCTGAGCTAATGGCCCGGGGGCCCTGCCTCACCACCAAAAAGCCCCGCTGGTACTTTCCAGCGGGGCTTTTTGGTGGCTTTTCGGCCCGGCGGCTAGCGGGCGTTGCGGCCCAGGTTGCCCGCGGGGCGGGCGGTGGCTTTGGGGTTGGCCGGGCCGATGGTGGCGTTGTTGGCGCGGGCGGGGGCGGGGTTCTGCACCGATTTGATGAAGGCCTGCGTGGCGGCCTGGCCGGCGCTGCTGGCGTAGTCGTGGTCGGCTTTGTTGTAGCGGTTGCGGGCGTCGAAGTAGTTGGAATACTGGTCGTTGCTGAGCACGGCTTGCAATTCCTGGTCGCGCTCGTGGTAGATGCTGGTGCGCTGCTGGGCCAGGGCGGGGGCGTTGCCGGCGCTCTGGCGCTCGGCGGCTACGAGCTTGGCGGTTTTGTCGGCGTTGATGACGCGCAGGCGGGCGGCCTGGTAGCCGTTGAGGCGCAGGTCGCGCACCATCAGGTCGCTCAGGCGCTCGGCGCGGTCCACGGCCGGGTTGAGGCGCGGGCTGGGCTGGGTTTTGTCTTGCACGGCCACCGGGGGCAGGGCCGCTTGCTGGGCCCGGGCGGCGGGAGCCGCGGCCAGGAAAAGGCCCAGGGCAACGGGGAAAAGGCGTGGGTTCGTCATCGGAAGAAAAGCTGAGGGCAAAACATACGCAAGGACTGGGCCACGCCCGCCCGGCCTTGTGCGCGTTATTAGTTATTAACGACAAACCCGGCCCGCTGGTTAGCCTAAAACGTGTTCTGCCACATCATCGACTCCACGGGCCGGTCGCTGCGCCGGTTGTACTTGGCGCTGGGCTTGCGGTTGTAGAAGGTGGCCACGTCGCCCTGCACGGCGAAGTAGATGAGCTGCCCGATGGGCATGCCCGGGTACACGCGCACGGGCACCGACACGCTGATTTCCAGCGTCCAGTGGTTGCAAAAGCCCACGTCGCCCTTGCCCGCCGTGGCGTGGATGTCGATGCCCAGGCGGCCCACGCTGCTCTTGCCTTCGAGGAACGGCACGGTGGCGTGGGTCTCGGTGTATTCGGCCGTCACGCCCAGGTAAAGCTGGCCGGGCTGAAGCACAAAGCCTGCGGCGGGGTCCATCTCGAAAGTGTCGATTTCGTTGTGGCGGCGGGCGTCGAGCACCGCGTCGCGGTAGGTGGCCAGGAAGCGGCCCAGGTGCACGTCGTAGGAGTTGGTGCCGAGGCAGTCGCGGTCGAAGGGCTCGATGACGATGGTGCCTTTTTCAATTTCGGTGAGGATTTGCTGGTCGGTCAGAATCAAAGCGTAGCGAAGAAAAATGAGCCGGCGGTTTTGTGGGGGCCGCCCGCGGATATGGACTATTTATTTTGTTGGCTGCTCGTACTCAGGTGCCCTACTCGTAGCCGGGGCGGCGAGCGTCAGCGCCGTCGCCCGGGGCCTCGTCTTCGTCGTCGTCGTCGGAGTAGCGGTCGTCGCGCAGGGGCTTGGGGCCAGCGTCGCGCAGGCGGCTAAGGAAGCTGCGCCGCTGGGGCTGCGGCGCGGGGTCGGGCCCCGGGCCGGCCTCGGGGGCCAGGTAGTCGATGCGGCGCTGGAGGCCCGGCACCACGTTGGTGACGAGGTGCAGCAGCAGCAGGAAGCTGCTCAGGCTGAGCAGGAACGTGAGGTAGTCGAGCCAGTTGTGGCGCGGGGCCGCCCCGGCCGCCGGGGGCGTGGCCACGGCGGTGTCGTCGGCGGCGGCTTCGGGGCCAGCCGTGGCTGGCGCGGCGGGGCCGGCGTCGTCGTTGGTGGTGAGGGGGGCGGCCACGGGGGCCTCGGCGGCGGCGGGCACGGCGGCCGCGTCGGCGGGGGCCCCGGCGGCGTTGAACTGGGCGTCGGCCTGCTTGATGAGGCGCTCCTCGGCGCGCACCAGGGCCACCCGCTCGTCGCGGGGCAGGCCGTGGATGAAGAACTCAAAGTTGCGGTCGCGCAGGATGCCGGCCAGCTGCTTGTCGAATTCGGCCAGCGTGGCGGGCCCCGTGCCGAAGTGGCTTTTGTAGCGCTCGGCAATGGCGTTGTAGTTCTGAAACAGCTTCTTGAGCGAAGCGTTGTCGCCGAACTGGTCGAACTGCCGGCGGGCGGCGGCCGTGCGCAGCGTGACGGGGAACTTGCCGCGGGTGAACGACTTGTCGTACACCGTTTCAAACGTGCGGAAGTTCAGCTCGTCCACGGTTTTGTCGAACAGCGCCTTATTGGCCTGGGCCGGCGTTTGGGCCTGGGCCAGCGGGGCAAACAGCAGGAGCAGCGCGAGAAATTTATATTTCAGCATAGAAAAAGCAAAAGAATCAGCCCGCAAAGGTGCGCTAAGTTTCTTCTTGGTGCCAAGAAACGCAGGTTAAAGGCGCGCGGCCCGCCCGTTGCGCCGGACGCTACAGGCCGTGGGCGGCCAGCAGCGACGCGCGGCAGGCGGTCAGGTACATTTCCACCAGCTCGTCGGTAATGGCCGTGGAAACGAACAGGGCCTCGAACTGCGACGGGGCCAGGTAGATGCCCCGCGCCAGCATGGCGTGGAAATAACGGCCGAAAGCGGCCAGGTCGCAGCGCTTGGCGTCTTCGAGGTTGTGCACCGGATCCGCCGTGAAAAACAGGCTGAACATCGAGCCCACTTGGTTCACGGTGTAGTTCAGGCCCAGCTCTTTGGCTATTTGGCGGGTGCCGTCGGCCAGGCGGGCGGTGGTGGCGTTGAGCGCGGCGTAGAGGGCCGGGTGCTGCTGCAAGTGGCGCAGCTGGGCCAGGCCGGCGGCGGTGGCCAGGGGGTTGCCCGAAAGCGTGCCGGCCTGGTACACCTTGCCCACCGGGGCCACCTGGTTCATGAGGTCGGCGCGGCCGCCGTAGGCCCCCACGGGCAGGCCCCCGCCGATGATTTTGCCCAGCGTGGTGAGGTCGGGCACGACGCCGAACAACTCCTGGGCCCCGCCGGCGGCGAGGCGGAAGCCGGTCATCACCTCGTCAAAAATCAGCACGATGCCGTGCGCGGTGCAGAGGGCCCGCAGGCCCTGCAAAAAGCCCTCGTGCGGCGCCACAAGCCCCATGTTGCCTACCACGGGCTCCAGGATGACGGCCGCAATCTGCTCCGGGTTGGCGGCCACGGCGGCCTGCACGGCGGCCAAGTCGTTGTAGGGCACCGTGAGCGTGTCCTGGGCCACGCCGGCGGTCACGCCGGCCGAGTCGGGCGTGCCCAGGGTGAGGGCCCCCGAGCCGGCCGCGATGAGGAACGAATCGGCGTGGCCGTGGTAGCAGCCTTCAAACTTCAGGATTTTGGCCCGGCCCGTGAAGCCCCGCGCCACCCGGATGGCCGACATGCAGGCTTCGGTGCCGGAGTTCACGAGGCGCACTTTTTCGATGCTGGGCACCATTTCGGTGATGAGCAGCGCCAGCTCGCTCTCGCGGCGCGTGGGGGCCCCGAAGCTCAGCGAGTGGGGCAAAGCCGCGCGCACGGCATCCAGCACCACTTCGGGGGCGTGGCCCAAAATCATGGGGCCCCAGGAGTTGATGAAATCGACGTAGCGGTTGCCGTCCACGTCGGTGAGCCAGGCGCCTTGGGCGCTTTCCATGAACACCGGCGTGCCGCCCACCGAGCGGAACGCCCGCACCGGCGAGTTGACGCCCCCCGGAATCAGGGCCTGGGCCTGGGTGAAAAGGGCGTCGGAAGTGTGTTGGTCAAGCATGAATTTCAATTATCTATCAATTATCGATTATTAGTTAACAATGAGCCGTTAACAATTGGCGCGGCCGGTTGTCATTCCGAGCGGAGCGAAGAATCTGGGGCCGCCGATTAACCCGGATTCCTCGCTGCGCTCGGAATGACAACCGGCCTGTGCGCCCCATTTTTGCTCACTTCACGGCCCGCACCTCCAGGTTGTCGAGCTTGGTGATGGGCACTGTTTGGTTGTCGCGGGCGCCGCTCGGGTAGGCATAGCCCGGAAACACGGCCCCCGGGGCGGGCCCGGCGCCGGCCAGGGGGCCCTGAAACGCCGGCCCGAACTGGGCCAGCGCGCTGCCAAAAAACAAGAGCAGGTCGAAGCCCTGGCCGGCGTAGGGGCCGGGCGGCAGGTGCTGGCGCTGCAAGTACAGCTGGCGGAAGCGCCGGTAGCCAGGGCCCGCCTCGTCGATGAATTTGGGCTGCACGAAGTAGACGCCACCGAACTGGCCCGGGTCGAGGCGCGGGTTGTCGAGCCAGGCCCCGGAAGCCAGCAGCGGCGGGCGGGGCGTGGCCGGCGCGCCGCGCAGGGCCCCCAGAAAGTACGGCCCCGCCCGGCGGCTGTCGGACGCCACCACCACGTGGCCGGCCCCGGCCAGGTCGAGGCCGGCGCTGGCGGCGGCCAGGCTCTCGTCCACGTCGGGGTTGAAGCGGCGGCGGGCGCTGACGTGCCCGCCCAAGGCCTCGTACGTGGCCTGGTAAGCGTCGGCGAACGCGGTTTCGTCGTGGCTGTCTTCGTGCAGCACGATGGCCGGCCGGCCGGCCCCGAAGGCGTCGGCGGCAAACTGCGCCGCCAGCCGCCCCTGGGTGGCCGCGCTGGGGCAATTAAGGTAGTGCCAGGGGTTGTCGAGCACCAAATCCCCGTCCTGCGAAAGCGGGTTGACGCACACAATCTGGTGTTCCTGGGCGTAGCGCCCCAGCAGCTTGGCCCCCGACTTGTACACCGGCCCGACGAGCAAATCCATGCCCGCCAACTCGGGCAGGGCCAATACCTGCTTCAGCTTCAGGGTGTCGGCCCCGGTGTCGTAGGCGAAAAGCTGCACCGGGTGGCCGGCCCGCAGCAGCGAGTCCTGGGCCAGGCGCAGGCCGGCGTAGAGGTCGGTCACGAACTGGTTTTTGCGCAGCTTCTGCCAGCTGGGGTCGTCCAGCTCGAAGGGCAGCAGCACGGCTACGTTGTAGCTGGCCTTGCGGACGGGCGGGTGCGGGGCGGGGCGCGGGGCGAGGGCCCCGGCGTAGCGGGCGCGGTCGAGCTTGAACCGGGCAACCAGCTCGTCGAGCTGCGGCCGGTCGGCTTCGGTGCCGAAGCCGTTGGGCGCGGCCAGGCGGTCGGCGTAGGCGCGGGCCAGGGCGGCATCGTCGGGGTTGCGGCGCAGCAGGCGCTGCCAGGTGCCGCGGTCGCTGAGGCGGGGCAGGTAGGCGGCTTTCAGGGCGTCGCGCTCCGGGCGCAGGGGGGCGTCGGGGTTGGCGTTCAGGGTTTTGAGGGCCGTGTCGTAGTCGCCCTGCTCCAGCGAAACCTGGGCTTGCAGCAGCAGGGCCTCGGGCAGGTTGGGGTAGGCGGGGTATTCGGCCCGCAGCAGGTTGAGGAGCTGTTCGGCCTCGGCCCACTGCTTGAGGCGGGCGTGGGCCACGGCGGCGAAGTAGGCCGCGTCGGCCCCGCGGGCGAAGCGGGCGGCGGGCGGGGCCAGGGGCTCCAGCTCCTTCAGGGCGGCGGCGGGCTGGCCCTGGTCGAGCTGGGTTTTGCCCGTGCGGAAGTGCAGGGCCTGGGCGGCCCAGGCCGCCCGGCCGGGCTGGGCCCGCGCCGCCACGGGCAACAAAAGCGCCAGGCCCAGGGCCCGGCCGTACCGGCCCAAAGCGTAGGTGTTCAGCATAATCAGAAGGTAAAGCCGGCGCCCGGACGGCCCCCGCGGGGCGTGGGCGGCAGCCGCCGCAAAGGTAGCGCCCGCCGGGGCCCAGGCCAGCGCCCGGGGCCCCGCGCGGCAACCGGGGCGAAATGCGCGGTACTTTCGCCGGCATGCAACCCGCCCTGCCCCTCACCCGCGCCCGGATCACGCTGCTGTTTGTGCTGGCCGCGTCGGTGGGCCTGAGCCTGGCCCTGATCGCCGGGCGGGCGCTGGCCACGCACCAGCTGCGGTTCCTGTTCCTGGCCTGGAACCTGTTCCTGGCCCTCGTGCCTTACGGGCTGAGCACCTTGCTCGGGCTGGCCCGGGGCCCCCTGCGGGCGCGGCTGCTGGTGCCGGTGGGGGCGGCGTGGCTGCTGTTCTTTCCCAACGCGCCCTATCTGGTCACCGACTTGTTTCACCTCGACGAGCGCCCCGACGCCCCGCTCTGGTTCGACCTGGCCCTGATCATGAGCTGCGCTTGGAACGGCCTGATGCTCGCCTACGCCTCGCTGGCCGACATGCAGTCGCTGGTGCGCCTGCGCCTGGGGCCCGCCGCCGGCTGGGCGTTTGCCACGGTGGCGCTGCTGCTCAGCAGCTTCGGCATTTACCTGGGCCGCTACCTGCGCTTCAACTCCTGGGACGTGCTCGCCAACCCGCTCACCTTGTTCTACGACATCCTCCACCGGCTACTGCACCCCTTCGCCTACCCCCGCACCTGGGGCGTGACGGTGGTATTCGGTGCGTTTTTGCTGCTAGGATACGCCACGGTGCGGGTGCTGGGAAGGGCGCAGGCGGAGTAGGAATTGGAAATTGTTTACTATTATTTATTAGGAATTAAAAAAATATCGTCATTTTTTTTAGATAAATGTCCAGACATATAAAAAGTCGCAACCTCTTGGGTATATGATAAAGTGTCTATTTTAATACTGCCGAGAAACTCATTTTTTGCGAATGTTGGGACCATACTTTCAGATTTTTGGTCACATATCAAACTTGTTTCAGCGCCAGCCGCGCCTATTGCAATTGCAATAGGCTTTTTTTGGATAAAAGTGTAGTAACAAGCACGCACGTGTTTTAATGCATCTATATTATCGCAGGTTTGGATGACAAGACTTGAGTATTTTTTTCTATTATAAATAGTCAATGTAACCACACAGTTAGAGATATTATGTGTGTTTATATAGGTTTCTAATTTGGTTTTGATTAATTTATTATTTATAGTTACGATGTTATCAAGTCCTTTTTGAGATGTACAATGATTTAATAAAATAAGTAATAAGGCGGCCGGAATTTTCAATAACCCTCTCATATATACCTGAATTTATGTAAAAAAATATAAGTCATTTTGTGTTCACTTAAATCATTTATCTTCTAGCTACGTCCCTTTCGCTACGTCCCTTTCGTCATACCGCAAATTACGTATTTTCCTAAGTTGTCCGTTCTCAGCACCCGCCGCCCCTACCTTCGCGGCCATGCCTGAAATGACCTGGCCGCGCCTGCTCTCGCCCCGCCGCTTCCCCGACCAACAACTTCCTCTAACCAGTACGGCCCCCGTGCGCGGGGCCTTCGTGCAGGACTACGACCGGGTGGTGTTCTCGTCGGCCTTCCGGCGCTTGCAGCGCAAAACCCAGGTGATGCCGCTG
>JANXOE010000107.1 GCA_025353745.1 Hymenobacter sp. | reverse complement strand
CGACGGGGCCGTGAACAACGACGCCATCGGCTTCTCGCCCTCGCTCGGCGGGCAGGGCGGCACCAGCGGCCTGCCCGGCAGCTCGGCCCGCGCCAACCCGATTTCGCTCGACGCCATCCAGGAAATTCAGGCCCAGGTGGCCCCGTTCGACGTGAAGCTGGGCAACTTCACCGGCGGCTCCATCAACGCTGTGACCCGCTCGGGCACCAACGACTTCCACGGCTCGGTGTACGGCTTCGGCCGCAACCAGGGCGTGACGGGCAAGAGCGTGGACGGCGCCGAGAGCAAGATCGGCTCCTCGTACCACGACTACCAGACCGGTTTCCGCCTTGGCGGCCCGATCGTGAAAAATAAGCTGTTCTTCTTCACCAACGCCGAAATTGCCCGCCGCCGGGAGCCGCAGTTCTACGCGGCTGGCGCGCCCGGCTCGCCGGTGTCGACGGAACTCGCCCAGGCCATCGCCGGCAAGCTGAAAACGGCTTACAGCTACGACCCGGGGGCCTACGGCGACTACAACATCTACGCCAACAGCGACAAGATTTTTGGCCGCCTCGACTGGAACGTGGACGACAAAACCAGCATCGCCCTGCGCCACAACTACGTGAAGTCGGAAGCCACCAACCTGGAGCGCTCCAACAGCTTGTTCAAGTTCGGCTCGCAGGACTTCGTGCAGAACAACCTGCAAAACTCGACGGTGCTGGAAGTAAAGTCGAACTTCACCAACAAGCTCTCCAACAACCTGATCCTGGGCTACACCAACATCCACGACTACCGCTCGCTGCTGGGCGGGCAGGCCAACGTGTTCCCGTCGGTGCAGATCAACAACGTGGGGCCCAACCAAGGCGCGACGGCCGGCACCACCTACCGCGGCTCGAACCAGGTTTTGCTCGGCTCGGACCGCGAGGCCAGCATCTTCAACACCCGCACGAAGACGTTTGAAATCACCGACAACCTGACCTACTACGCCGGGGCCCACGCCCTGACGCTGGGCACCCACAACGAGCTCTACAAGATCGACTACGGCTTCATCAACTCGTGGAACGGCCGCATCGAGTACAACAACGTGGACGACTTCCTGGCCGACCAGCCCAACCGCATCCGCGGCACGTACCGCCTCGGCACTAACGGCGGTGACAACAGCTACAACTACAACTACAACAACCCGTCGGCCTCGTTCAACATCAACCTGTACTCGGGCTACTTGCAGGACGACTGGACGGTGAGCGACCGCTTGAAAGTGACGCCCGGTATCCGCTTCGACTTGACCTCGCTGCCCACGCCGCCGGCCCTGAACGCGGGCCTGGTGAACAACCCCGACAATGACGTCCGCTCGCTGAACAACACTTACCAGCACACCAACTGGTCGGATTTGAAAAACAACATCCTCGGCCAAGTGCAGGTGTCGCCCCGGTTGGGCTTCAACTTCGACGCCAAGGGCGACGGCTCAGTGGTGGTGCGCGGCGGCACCGGCTTGTTCACGGGCCGCATTCCGTTTGCCTGGTTGGGTTACGCCTACTACAACAACGGCGTGAACTACAACTCGGTGGATTTGAACAACATCCAGAAAGGCACCATCGGCGCCACGGGCCAACCGGCCGGCACCGGAGCGGGCACCAAGTACTTGCTCAACCGGGATCCGAGCCAGATTTATGCCCAACCGAATTTTCCGGCTTCGGCCCAGAGCACCACGGAAGTGAACCTGATCGACAACCACTTCAAGATGCCGCAGGTGTGGCGCTCGTCGCTGGCCCTCGACCTGAAGCTGCCCTACGGCATCCGGAGCTCGGTGGAAGCCCTGTACACGAAAGTGCTGGAAGACGTGCGGTTTGAGAACATCAACCTGGCCGATAACGCGACCTACCTCGGCCAGGGCCCCACCGGAACGCCGTACTACGTGGCCGCGCCCTACGGCGGCACGAAGGTGAACAGCAAGTTCTCGAACGCCTTCCTGCTCACCAACACGCAGCAGGGCTACCGCTACCAGCTCACCGGCTCGCTGGGCAAAACGTTCTCGAACTTCCTCGACGCCAACGTGGCCTACACCTACGGCCGGAGCAAGGACATCAGCAACGGCATCCGCAACTCGTTCCAGAGCAACTGGGAGCTGAACCCGGCCCAGAACGTGAACAACCCGTCGCTGTCCTACTCCAACTTCGACCTGCGCCACCGCGTGGTGGGCTCGCTGAACCTGCACCACAACCTGGGCGAGCGGTTCACGGGCTACTTCACCTCCGTGCTCACCTACGCCAGCGGCTCGCCGTTCACCTACGTCTACAACAACAACTTCTTCGGCAACGGCCAGCAGAACGTGCAGCTGGCCTACATCCCCGGCGGGGCCAACGACATCGTGCTGGTGAACAAAGTGCCGGTGACGGCCGATAACCCCAAGCCCAACCCGGCCTACGCCGTGGACGCCTCGGGGGCCCAGTACGCGGCCCTGAGCAGCTTCATCGACAACGACAAGTACCTGAGCACCCGCCGCGGCCAGTACGCCGAGCGCAACGCCGCCCGCACCCCCTGGAACAACCAGGCCGACGTGCGCTTCATGCTGGAAGCCCGCTTGGGCAACCTCACCCCCAACGCCGCCGGCATTACGCCCGCCGGCCACACCGTCCAGGTGTCGTTCGACATCCAGAACGTGGGCAACATGCTCAACAAGAACTGGGGCCGTCAGTACTTCGTGCCGAACACCTTCAACTCGACGCTGGGCACCGGCCTGACGCAGGTGGCTTTCGCCGACGCGGCCGGCAACATCGCCACGACCTTCAACAAGGACACGTTCAACCGCCCGGCTTTCCAGTACAGCAGCCCGGCCACGTACTCCATCGACCAGCTGGCCTCGCGCTGGCAGGGCCAGCTGGGCATCCGCTACTCGTTCTAGCCCCTTGCCCGCCCGGTCTCCGGCCGGTCCTGAAAAGCCGCCGCTCCCCCTGGAGCGGCGGCTTTTTTTGGGCCCGGCCGGGCCGGGGCCCTACCTTGGGGCGGGCGCCGGGCGAGGGCCGGGGGCCCACTCACCGTTTTTGCGCCGCGATGCCCTTCCACGTCCTGCACCTGCCCAAGTGGTACCCCCACCGCTACGACGAGCTGGACGGCGACTTCGTGGCACGGCACGTGGCGGCCATTGCCGCCGCGCCCGGTCCGCCGTTGCAGTCGGCGGTGGTATTCGCCACCGTGGCGCGCGGGCCCCTGCCCACCCTTATAGAGGAAGAAGCCGACCTAAGCGGCCCTGTGCCGGTGTGGCGCTACTACTACCGTGCCCGCCCCACCGGCCTGCCGGGCCTCGATAAGCTGCTGAAGCTGGGGCTGTGGCTGGTGTGTCTGCGCCGAGGCTTATGCGCCGTGCATCGGAACTGGGGTGGGGCCCTGCCCGACGTGGTACATGCCCACGTACTGCTGCGGTCGGGGCTGCTAGCGGCTTGGCTGCGGTGGTGGCACGGCGTGCCTTATATCCTCACCGAGCACTGGACAGGATTTTTGCCCGTTAATGCCCCGCGCCTGGGCGTGGCGCGGCGGTGGCTGGCGGGCTGGGCCGTGCGGCAGGCGGCCGCTTTCGCGCCCGTGTCGGCCGACTTAGCGAACGCGCTGATGCAGTTGGGTGGTTTGAACCCGCGCACTGTGGTCATCCCAAACGCGGTCGACACCGATCTGTTTTATCCGTCCGCCGTGCCCGCCCAGCGGCGCGGCTTGCTGCATGTGGCGGCCTTCAACGAGCAAGCCAAAAACCTGAGCGGCCTGCTGCGAGTGGTGGCCCGGCTGCGCACGGCCCGCCCCGAGCTGGCCGTGAGCCTGCGCGTGGCCGGCTACGGCCCGGCGGCCGGCCCGCTGCACCAGCTAGCCGCCGCTTTGGGCCTGCTGGCCGATGGCACCGTGACGTTCCTAGGCAAGCTCAGCTACCCCGAGGTAGCTGCCGAAATGCGCCAAGCGGCCTGCTTCGTGCTGTTCTCCAACTACGAAAACTTACCCTGTGTGCTCATCGAAGCCCAGGCCAGCGGCCTGCCTGCCGTGGCGACCCGCGTGGGCGGGGTGCCCGAGCTACTGCCGGCCGACGGCACGGCCGGCCTGCTGGTTCCGCCCGGGGACGAAGCCGCGCTGGCCGCCGCCATCGCGGCCGTGCTCACGGCCGCGCCTGGTCGCTTCGCTACGGAGGCGCTACGGCAGCGCGCCGTGGCACGGTTCAGCCTGGCGGCCGTGGGCACGGCGTACCGGCACCTGTACGCGGTGGTGCTGGCCGCTCGCCGCTAGGAAGGCCGGGGCCCTCACTTCACCACCTCCACCCAGCCCCGGACGCGGTGGTGGTCCGGGTATTCGAGCAAGTAATAGTATAGGCCGGCCGCCTGGCCTTCGGCGGCCCAGTCGTTGCGGTAGGCCGCGGCTTCGAACACCGGCTGGCCCCAGCGCGAGAAAATTTGGATGCGGGGCGCGCAGCTGGGGGGCAGGCGGAAGGTTTGGTTCAGGGCGTCGCCGTTGGGGGTGATGACGTTCGGGACGGGGTCGTCCTTGGCTTCGACGGGGGCCAGGGCCACCGTGGTTTCGCAGCGGCCGTTGTTGTAGCGCAGGCGCACGGTGGGCTGGTAGCGGCCCGCCGCAGCGTAGGTATGGGTGGGGGCGGGGGCCGCGTCCTGGGTGCCGTCGCCAAAATCCCACTGCACCCCGGAAATGGCCGCACCATGCGCGGCCGCGCTCAGGCTGAAGTGCACGCCGAGCGGCACCTGGCGGTCTTCGGGGCAAGCCGCGGGGGCCCAGGCCGCCTCGGCCACGGGCACCGGGGCCACGCCCACGCGCCGCACGGCGCTGCTGGCGCAGCCGCCCGCCGTGCTCACCGCGTACGCGAGCGTGGCGCCACCAAAACCCGCCGAAGGCGTGAAAACGAAGCCCGTGGCCGGGGTGCCGCTCACGCCGGGGCCGCTCCAGACGCCGCCCGCCGGGGTGCCGCGCAGGGCGAAGGGCCGCGTGCTGCCGGGGCACAGCAGCGTGTCGGCCGGCACCTGGGCGGCCACGGGGTCGGCCACGGTCACGTCCATTGACGCCGAGGTGCCGCATTGCCCGTTTTGGGAGTAGTACGTCAAATGAAAAGTGCCCGTGTCGTTCCGGTACGGCGTGAAGAAATACTCCCCGCCGTACGAGCCCGACACCCCGTAGCCCGCCCAGAAGCCGCCCGCCGGCGTGGCCGTCAGGCGCTGCGGCCCGGTGCCGACGCTGCACAGCACCGGCAGGGGCGTGAGCACCACGGCCGACACGGCGCCCACCGTCACCAGGCGGGTGAGGGTGGCGGCGCAGCTGCCGCCGGGGGCCGTCGCGGTGTAGATCAGGGTGCTGACGCCCGCCGGGGCCCGGGCCGGGTCGAAAACGAAGCCCGTGGCCGCGCTGCCGCTCACGCCGGGGCCGCTCCAGGTGCCGCCGGCCGGCGAAGCGCTCAAGGCCACGGGGCCCTCGTTGGCGCAGAACTGCGTTCGGGGGTAAAAGTCCACGATGCGCAGCACGCTCACCTGCCGGGTGGCGGTGACGGGGCAGCCCGTGTTGTAGGTATAGAGGAGGGTGAAGGTGCCGTTGTCGGCCGCCGCGGGGTTGAAGACGAAACCCGTGGCCACGCTGCCGCTCACGCCCGGCCCCGCGAACGTGCCGCCCGCCGGGGTGCCCACCAGCGGCACCGGCGCCGGGTCCGGAGGGCCTGCCGGCGGGGGAGGCGGGGGGCCCGAGGACCCCGAAGGATACGTAATCGACGGCAGGCAGTAAGCCACCTGCGGCAGCGGGGCGAAGGCCACCGTGGGCGGCGGCGTCACCGTCACGCGGCGCGTCGAAGCCGTGGTGCAGGCCCCCGTGCTGGCCACGGTGTAGGTGAGCACGTGGGGCCCCAGCTGCGCGGCGGCGGGGTTGAAGACGAAGCCCGTGGCCTGGGTGCCGCTCACGCCGTCGCCGCTCCACACGCCGCCGCCGGGGCTGCCCACCAGGGCCAGGGGCGCGGCCGTGAGGCAAAGGTCCTGGGGCGGCCCGGCCCGGGCAATGTCGGGCTGGAAGTTGAGCACAAAGGCCGCGTTGTTGCAAGTGGCGCCCCCGGTGCCGTTCACGGGCGAGTAGGTGTTCACGCCCGGCGGCACGGGAAAGCCCGCCGCCGAAAAGCACGAGCACACGGCCTGGTACACCACCCCGCGCGGGTCGAAGCGCGAGGTGCCGCCGTCCACGTGCTCGGCGCTGCCGCCGAAAAACGTGCCGTAGCCCAGGGCCGTGAGGCCGGCCGCGAACTGCGCCAGGTAGAAGCCATTGCTGGCGGTGGGCTGCACGGCGTTGGGCGTCACGGGCAGGCCGTAGACCGCGCCGCCCGCGTTGGCCGCGAGGTACCCACCGGCCCCGCCGTAGGCGTTGGGGCCGCCGCCCCAGCCGCACACGAACACCCGGTCGCAGCGGTCCACCAAAAAGGCGGTGGGCGCGATGTCCACGGTGGCGCGGCCGCTGCCGAACACCGTGGCCAGCCCGGTGCGGCCCAGGTCGGCGCTCAGCTTGTGGATGAACTGCCGGCCGTCGGCGTTCTGGTACAGGCCGGGCGTGGTGGGGTAGGCCCCCAGCGTCTGGCCCAGCACGTACACCCCGCCGTCAAACCCCAGCTGTAGGAAATACGCCTGGTCGTAGGCGCTCGTGCCCAGGTACGTGGTGCGGCGCAGCGCCGTGCCGTCGGCGCTGATGCGGGCCGCGAAGCCGTCCACCCCGCCCGGGGCCGCCGGGTTCAGGGCCCCCGCCGTGGCCGGCAGGTCGGGGCTGAGCGTGCCGCCGGCCACGTACACCTCGCCGGTGCCCGGCGCCACTTGCAGCGAGTAGGCCGCGTCGGAGGCGCTGCCGCCCAGGTAGCTGCCCCAGAGCAGGGCCGTCAGGCCGGGGTTGAGCTTGCACACCACCCCGTCGGAGGTGCCGCCCCGGTAGGCGCTCTGGAAACCCCGGGCGGCCGGAAAGTTGGCCGACGACGTGCACGAGGCGATGTACACGTTGTCGGCCGCGTCCACCTCAATGTCGCCCCGAAACGAGTCGCCGTAGTTGTGGGCCAGCTGCGGCGCGGCCGAGAACGGTTGCAGCGGCAGCAGGCCGTCGTTGCCCGAGCCGCCGAGGTAAGTGCTGCCCACCAGGGCCGCGCCGTCGGCGCTGAAGCGGCTGACGACGAGGTCGGAGCCGGGGATTTCGTACGCCGGGCCGTCGCCGAACGGGTCGGCCGCGGTGCCGCCGCCAAAGGCGCGTTGCAGGGCCCCCGCCGAGGTGGGGAAGTTGGCCGAGGCCGTGGTGCCCAGCACCAGCAGCTCGCCCCGGCTGTTCACCACCAGGCTGTGGGGGTAATCGGCCTGGCTGCCGCCCAGGTACGTGGCCCACACCCGCGCCGAAGCGCCGGTGGCCGCCACGTTGTACTTGATGAGGGCCATGTCGATCAGGCCCCCGTAAGTGGTTTTGTAGGCCCCCACCGTGGCCGGGTAGCCGGGCCCGAAGGCAATGCCGCCCGAGTACAGGTTGCCCTGCGCGTCGTAGGTGGCCGTGAAGCCCCAGTTGTTGGCCAGCGAGCCGGTGTACGTGGCGAACACCACCACCGGGTCGATGGTCAGGGGCCGTTGGTGGTCGTAGGGCCCCAGCGCGAAGCGCACCACCTCGCCGGCCAGCGCGTAGCGGCAGGCCACGGGCCGGCGCTGGCCTTCGGCGTCGGTTTGCCAGGCGGCGGGGGCCAGCTCTTCGAGGGTGCCGATGCTGGTCTGGATTTGCAGGCGGCCGTCGGGGGCGAGGCGCACGGCGTCGGCCCCGGCGTGGCGCAGGCCGATGGCGGCCGCGTCGGCCCCGGGGGCCACGTCGAAGTCGTACTCCAGTTGTTGCCGGGCGTTTTCGTACACCCGCGCCGCCACGCCCGGCCACAGCCCGGCGTAGCGCAGCTGCCGGTAGCTGCGCACGTCCCGGGCCCAGTGGGCCGCGTCGGCCCCCAAAAAGTAGTTGCGCCGCTCGGCCGTCATGGCCTCGGCGGTGATGCGGGCCGGGGCCGCGCCCTCGAAGCGCACGTCCAGCGCGTGGCCGTGCACGGCCGCGCCGGGGGCCGGCCGGGTGCGGCCGTGGCCGGGCAGGTCCACGTCGCTGAATAATGCAAACCGCAGGCCGTCGGCTTCGGCAAAAAGCCGGCCGCCGGGCACGGCCGCCGCGTAGCGCACCGGGGCCGCCCATTGGCCCTTGTTCTCAACAAATTCGAGGGTGGGGGCGGGGGCCGCCCTGGCGTTGCGCACGGGCGCAGCGCCGGCCGGGGCCCCCAGCAGCGCCGCGGCTAAAAGCGTAAACAGTGTTTTCATCCTATATTTATCGAAAGCATTTACAGCGAACCGATAAATATAGGATGGCCCCCGCCGCTCCCGCCTTCCCGCCCCCGCCTTTCCCCGGAAAAGAGGATAATGTGCAACAGTTGCCCCAAAAAATGCTTTGGATGAGTCTACCGGAACTGTTTCTGAGCCTACAGAAACGGTTGCCGGGCCTACCGGAACTGTTTCTGAGGCTACCGGTGCAGTTGCCGGCCCTACGGGCACCGTGGCGGCGGCTACCGGCGCGGAGGCCGGGCCTACCGGCCCCGGGGACGGCCCTACGGGCGCGCCCGGGCCCCGCTGCGCCGTCCCCGGGGCCCTGCCGGGCCGGCGGCTACCGCACCACCTGCACCCAGCCTTTCACGGTGCGGTCGTCGGCGTCGCGCAGCAGGTAATAGTAGAGGCCGGCGGCCAGGCCGCGGGCGTCCCAGTCGTTGTGGTAGTCGGCGGTCGAGTACACCTCCTGGCCCCAGCGCGAGAAGATTTTCAGGCCCGCCGGGCGGCAGCTGAAGCGCGGCCGGAAGGTGGCGTTGAGCGAGTCGTCGTTGGCGGTGATGACGTTGGGCACGAACACGTCGCCCACTTCCAGCGGGGCAAACTGCGTGAGCACCTCGCAGCCCGCGTAGCGCGCCGTGAGCCGGATGCGGTAGGTGCCGGCCTGCACGTAGCGGTGGGTGGGCGCGGCCTCGGTGCTGGCGGGGCTGCCGTCGCCGAAATCCCACACGTAGGTGCCGCCGGGCAGCAGCGGGGCCAGCGGGCAGTCGAAGGGCGCGAGGCCGGCAAACCGGGGCGCGGCGGCGCACACGGGCAGGTTCAGGGGCACGTCGGCGAGGCTGGCCGGGGCCAGCACCACGCGGTGCACGCCCGACGCCTGGCACGGGGGCTGCGTCACGGTGTAGGTGAGGTCGAAAACGCCGCCCCGGTTTTCGGTGTTGGGGGGGGTGAACAGGCCGGCCGGGCTCACGCCGGGGCCGCTCCAGGTGCCGCCGGCCGGGCGGCCGCGCAGCTGGAAGGGCCGCCGCTGGTCGGCGCACAGCGTGGTGTCGGGGCTGAGCAGGGCCGTGAACGAGCTGCTCACCACCACCTGCTGGGTGGCCGTGCCGCAGGCCAGCGAGTCGGCCAGGGCGTAGGCCAGGGTGAAGGTGCCCGCCCCCGCCGCCCGGGGCGAAAACGTGTTGCCCACCACGCCCGGCCCGCTGAAGGTGCCCCCCGCCGGCGTGGCCGCCAGCGCCACCGCCGCGCCGCTCACGCACTGCGGCGGCACGGGCGCAAAGGCCGGCACTACGGCCGGCGCCACCTGGTAGCGCACCCGCAGCGTGGCCACGCACGAGCCGCTGGTGGCCACGGTGTAGGTGATGAGGAAGGCCCCCGCGCCCACGGCCCCGGGCACGAACTGGTAGCCCCCGGCGGGCGTGCGCTGCACGCCGGGGCCGCTCCACACGCCGCCGGCGGGGGTGCCGGGCAGGTCCACGGGGGCGGCGCTGGCGCACAGGGCCCGGCGCGGGCCGGCGTCGGCCTTCACGGCCTGAAAGTCCATCTTAAAGGCCGCGTTGTTGCAGTTGTCGCTGCCGTTGCGGTCGGTGTAGGTGTTGGCCCCCGGCGGCACCGGAAAGCCCTGGGTGCCCTGGCAGCCGCCGCACACGGCCTGGTACACGATGCCGCGCTTGTCGAAGCGCGAGGTGCCGCCGTCCACGTGCTCGCCCTCGCCGCCCAGCTCGCCGAAAAACGTGGCGTACTCCAGCCCCGCCAGGCCGGGCAGGAACTCGGCCAGGTAAAAATCCGAGCCGTCGGTGCGGCCCTGCACGGCGCCGGGCGTCACGGGCAGGCCGTCGGTGCGGCCCCCCAAAAACACGCCCTGGTCGTTCACGAAGCCGCCCCAGCCGCTCACGTAGATGCGCTCGCAGTCGTCGACCAAAAACGCGGTGGGCACCAGGTTGGGCCCGTTGGCGGTGCCAAACACGGTGCTGTACACGCTGGCCGTGAGGTCGGCGTTGAGCTTCTGGATGAACTGCGCGCCGCCCGCGTTGGCGTAGAGCCCGGCCGTGACGGGGAAGGCCCCGCCCAGCGACTGGCCCAGCAAGTAGGGGTTGCCGGCCGCGTCGAGCTGGAGAAATTGCGCCTGGTCGTAGCCCGCCGTGCCCACGTACGTGGCCCGCTCCAGGGCCCGGCCGTCGGCGCTGATGCGGGCCGCGAACCCGTCCACCCCGCCCGGCCGGGCGGCCAGGTAGGCCCCGGCCGAGGCCGGGAAGTCGGGGCTGCGGGTGCCGCCGCACACGTACACCCGGCCCTGGTCGTCGCGCTGCACCGAGTAGGCGGCGTCGGCCCCGCTGCCGCCCAGCAGGCCGGCCCAGGCCACGGCGCTCAGGGTGGGCGGCAGCTTGCACACCACCCCGTCGGAGGAGCCGCCCCGGTACGTGCCGTTGAAGCCCGTGCCCAGGCCGGGGAAATCGGCCGAGGCGGTGTTGGAGGCCACGTACACGTTGCCGGCCCCGTCGAGCAGCACGTCGCTGCGGAACGTGTCGCCGTAGTTGGCCGTCAGGCGCTGGCCGGCCGGGGCCCCCGGGTCGAGGCCCAGCACGCCGTCGTTGGCGCTGCCGCCCAGGTAGGTGCTGGCCAGCAGCGCGTCGCCCCCGGCGCTGAGGCGCGTCACGAACAAATCGGCGCCGTTGGGCAGCGTGTACTTTGTTATGTCAGTCCCGAAAGGCTCCAGCAAGGTGCCCCCGCCGAAGCGCCGGCTCAGGGCCCCGGCCGTGGTCGGGAAATCCGGCGACGAGGTGGAGCCCATCACCACCAGCTCGTTCTGGGCGTTGGCCACCAGGCTGTGCGGAAACTCGCTGCTGCCGCCGCCCAGGTACGTGGCCCACACCCGCGCCGCCGGCCCCGTGGCCTGGGTGTTGTATTTGATGACGGCCACGTCGCACGTGCCGCTGAACGTGGTTTGGAACGCCCCGCGCGTGACCGGGTAGCCCGGCCCGAACGCAATGCCGCCCGAGTACAGGTTGCCCGCCCGGTCGTAGGTGGCCGTGAAGCCCCAGTTGTCGGCCAGCGAGCCGGTGAAGGACGAGAAAATCACCGTCGGGTCGATGGTCAGGGCCCGTTGGTGGTCGTAGGGCCCCAGCACGAAGCGCACCACGTCGCCGGCCAGCGCGTAGCGGCAGGCCACGGGCCGGCGCTGGCCCCGGGCGTCGGTTTGCCAGGCTTGCGGGGCCTGCTCCGTCACCCGGCCCACGGCGGTGGCAACGGTCAGGTCGCCGGTGGCCGCGTCGAGGGCCAGGGCCTGGGGGCCCTCGTAGCGCAGGGCCACGCGGCCGGCGTCGGCGCCGGGCGCCAGGGCAAAGTCGTACTCCAGGTGCTGGCCGGCGTTTTCGTACACCGTGGCGTCGATGCCCGGCCACAGGCCGGCGTAGCGCACCCGCCGGAAGCCGCCCACCTGGCGGGCCCAGCGGCGCGGGTCGGCGCCGTGGAAGTAGTTGCGCACCGCGCCGGTGGGGCCGTCGGCCACCGGCCGCGCCCGGCGGCTGGCCCCTTCGAAGTGCACGGTGTAGGCGTGGGCCGCCAATTGGTCGCGGCCGGCGGCGGGCCGGGCGGCGGGGCGGCCGCCGGCCGGGGCCGCGCCGTGGCGGCGCAGCACGGCGGGGTCGACGAACAGGTAGGTGAGGGCCGCGTTTTCCAGGAACAGCCGCCCGCCCGGCAGCGCCGCCGCGTAGCGGGCGCGGGCGTCCCACTGGCCCTTGTTTTCGACGAACTCCAGGGTGGCCGGGCCCGGCACCGCCCGGGGCGCCAGGGCCGGGCGCGGGGCGGCCGCGGCCAGCCAGGGCCCCCACAGCAGCCACCACCACCTGCGCACACAGTAAAATTGCTTCATGCCAACCGTTGTTCTTGAAGATGATAAAGATGCGTCGCGCCCGCGCCCGTTTCCCAACGCGCAAGGACGGGCTTTTCGTGTGCGCCCCGCGCGGGGCGGGGTACCTTTGCGGCTCCTTAGCTTTTGTTGTGGTGCGCCGTTCGTTTGCTTTCAAAACTACACTGCTGGCGCTGGCCTGGCTCGTGCTCGCCATTGCCTGCGAGCGGGTGCCGGCCGGCGCGTGGTGGCCGGCCGTGTTCGGGGCCCTCACCGTGCCCCTCGCCCTGGCCCTGACGGCCGCCCTGGCCCTGTACTGGCTGCGCCGAAACTGGCGCGTGGCCCTGCTGCCGGCCGCGGCCCTGGCCCTGTGCTGGCCGCACGTGCAGCGCGGGCTGGCGCTGCACTGGCCGGGCCCGGCGGCGGCCGGCGTGGGCGCGGCCCGCGCCGCCGGCCCCGACGCCGCGTTTCTGCCCGGCGGGGCGGCCCCCGGGGCCCTGCGCCTGCTCTCGGCCAACGTGCGCATCTTCAACGTGTACGCCGCCCTGCGCGACCCCGACTACGCGTCGTCCAAAGCCTTCATTGCCTGGCTGGCCGCCAGCCCGGCCGACGTGCTCTGCCTCCAGGAATTCTACAACGAGCCCCGCGGCTCGCGGGCGAGCGGGGCCGTGTTCCGCAGCGCCGAGCGCCTGGGGGCCGGCAGCGGGCGGCACGCGTTCGTTTCCACGAGCCTCACCAACGCCATCGGGGCCGAGTTCGGGCTGGCCATCTTCTCGCGCTACGCCATCGTGCGGCGCGGCACCGTCCCGTTCGGCCGGCTCACCCAGAACCACGCCATGTGGGCCGACCTGGCCCGCCCCGCCGCCCCCGGCCGCCCCCGCCCCGACACCGTCCGCGTGTTCAACCTGCACCTGCAAAGCATGAGCCTGGCCGAGGGCGACATCGTGGCCGCCGCCTCCACCCGGGCCGGCCTGCGCGCCAAGGCCCCCGGCCTGCTGCGCCGCTTCCGCAACGGGGCCGTGGCCCGCGCCTGGCAAACCGACACCGTGCTGGCCCGCGTGCGCCGCTCGCCCTACCCGGTGCTGCTGGCCGGCGATTTCAACGACCTGCCCTATTCCTATTCCTACGACCAGTTCGCCGGGGCCCTGCAAAACGCCTGGGCCACCGCCGGCTTCGGCGTCGGGGCCACCTACCACGGCCGCCTGCCCGGCCTGCGCATCGACCAGCAGTTTGCCTCGCCGCGGTGGCGGGTGCGGGGCTGCCGCGTGCACCGCGAAATTCCGTGGAGCGACCATTTCCCCGTCGAAGCGCTCTACCAGCTCGGGCCCGGCTCGTGAGCGGGGTTCGCCGGCGGGGGCCCCGCTGCGCCCCCGCTGCCGAGCAGTTGGCGGCGAATGGCTTTTGCTCGCGGGCCGCAGTGCCACAGCTTCTCTGGCTGCTGAATTCCATGCCCGCTGAAGCCGGCTCGGCGGTTCGCTGGCTAATTTGGTAGTACCACGGGCCAATTTAAGTCAATTGCGGGCTAATATAAGCCAGTTGCGGTCTAATCTAAACCATTTGTGGGCTAAAATACTCCAATTACGGGCTAAATTATACGAATAGTGGGCCTATTTATTATAGTTGCCGGCTTATCAAAGCCAATGCCTGGCCGATTAGCTCGGTTACCTGGCTAATTAGCTCGACTGTCTGGCTAATTAGTCCGGTTGCCTGGCTAATTAATCCGGTTGCCTGGCTAATTAGCCCGATAACCGGATTAATTAGCTCAACTGGCGGGCTAATTAATCCGGTTATCGGGCTAAAATGGCTAAAAACCGGTCTAAAAAATAAATTGAACGTCATGCTTAGCTTGTCGAAGCAGCTCTCCCGCGTCGCTGAACGGCGCAGACCAGGCAGGAGAGCTGCTTCGACAAGCGAACGTCAGATGAGCATGACGGCCTTTTTGCGAGGCGGACATTTGTCGGGTAGGCTCTGCCCGACGAGCTAATCGGCCCCCGTAACGGAATAGCCGCGTAGCGGCGCAATGTTTATAGAAAAGCCGCAGCTCAGCGCCCCAGCCGCGGCGCGGCGGCATCTGCATTCGGTTCATTTCCGCCGCGTGGGTTGGCTGGCCACGCCGGGGCCCAAACGGCCCGGCGGGCGGGCTAATTGGGCCGGCCGCCGCCGGCTGGCGCGGCGGTGGCCAGCCGCCGCGGGCCGAAGCACGCAAATTGCCGAACTTTGCGCCGCGCGCCGCCCGAACGAAACGCTGCCGGGGCCGGTTGCTTGCATTCCGCTTTTCTGATTTTCATGCCCCTCTCGCTCTACAACACGCTTACCCGCGCCAAAGCGCCCTTCCAACCCGTTCGCCCGCCCGTGGTGGGCGTGTACCTGTGCGGGCCCACCGTGTACAGCGAGGCCCACCTGGGCAACGCCCGGGGCCCCGTGGTGTTCGACGTGCTCACCCGCTACCTGCGCCACCTCGGCCACCCGGTGCGCTACGTGCGCAACATCACCGACGTGGGCCACCTCGAAAGCGACGCCGACACGGGCGAAGACAAGCTCGAAAAAGCCGCCCGCGCCCAGCGCCTCGAACCCATGCAGGTGGCCCAGCACTACGCCAACCGCTACCGCGCCCACATGGCCCAGCTCGGCTGCCTGCCCCCCGACATCGAGCCCCAGGCCAGCGGCCACATCACCGAGCAAATCGGCATGATCGAGGAAATCGTGCAGAACGGCTTCGCCTACGAAGCCAACGGCTCCGTGTACTTCGACGTGCCCCGCTACGACGAGCACCACCGCTACGGCCGCCTCTCGAACCGCAGCGTGGCCGACCAGCTCGCCGGCACGCGCGAGGCCCTGGCCGGGCAGGACGAAAAGCGCAGCCCCCAGGATTTTGCCCTCTGGAAACGGGCGGCCCCGGAGCACATCATGCGCTGGCCCTCGCCCTGGGGCGAGGGCTTCCCCGGCTGGCACCTCGAGTGCTCGGCCATGAGCCGCAAGTACCTGGGGGCCGAGTTCGACATCCACGGCGGGGGGCTCGATTTGATGTTTCCGCACCACGAGTGCGAAATTGCCCAGAGCCAGGGCAGCCACAGCCACACCGACGAGGCCCGCGTGTGGATGCACAACAACATGATCACCGTGAACGGGGCCAAGATGAGCAAGTCGGTGGGCAATTTCATCACCCTCACCGACCTGTTTGCCGGCCCCGCCGGGGGCCTCTCGCAGGCGTATTCGCCGATGGTGGTGCGCTTCTTCCTGCTGCAAGCCCACTACCGCTCGCCCGTCGACGCCAGCGACGACGCCCTGCAAGCCGCCCGCAAAGGCTACCGCAAGCTGATGAACGGCCTGCGCCTGCTCGACAAGCTGGCGGCCGGCGCCCCGGCGGCCCCCGGCCGCCCCGAAGCCGCCGCCGAGCTGCGCGCGCTGGCGGCCAAGCCGGCCGAGTTCCTCGACGACGACCTGAACACGCCCCGGGCCCTGGCCGCCTTGTTCGACCTGCTCAAGCGCTTCAACACCCTGGCCGCCGCGCCCGCCGCGCTGGCCGAAGCGGGCGGCGAGGCGCTGGGGGCCGCCGCGGCCGCCTACCGCACCGTGGTAACCGACGTGCTGGGCCTGCGCGACGAGCCCCGCGCCAACGCCGAGGAGCTGCTGGCCCTCGCGCTCAGCTTTTACGCCGAAGCCAAGGCCGACAAGGCCTACGCCAAAGTCGACGTCATCCGCGCCGCCCTCAAGGACCAGGGCATCGTCATCAAAGACACCAAGGCCGGCGTGGAGTGGGCCTACAGCGAAGAATAGGCGGGCCGCACCTGTGAAAAGTATCCGAAACAGGGCGCCGTGCTCGGCACGACCGCCTATTTGCACGCCTTGATCTAAACTCAACCATGCGCTTCCTTCGCCTGCCCCTGGCCGCCCTGGCGGGCCTGTTGCTGCTCACCGCCTGCCCCGACAAAAAAGCCGCCGAAACCGCCGACGCCGGGGCCCCCGAAGCCAAGCTGCCGAAGGCCCCGGCGTTCAACGCCGACTCGGCCTACGCCTTCACGGCCCGGCAGGTGGCGTTTGGGCCGCGGGTGCCCAACCGGCCGGCCCACACGGCCTGCGGCAATTACCTGGTGGGCAAGCTCAAAAGCTTCGGGCTGAAGGTGACGGAGCAGCCGTTTGAGGCGATGACCTTTGACGGCACCAACATCCACGGCCGCAACATCATCGCCCAGTACCAGCCGCAGGCGGCCCGCCGGGTGGCCATCTTCGGCCACTGGGACACCCGCCCCTTCGCCGACAACGACAAGCAGCACAAAAACGCCCCCATGGAC
>JANXOE010000078.1 GCA_025353745.1 Hymenobacter sp. | reverse complement strand
CGATGAGGCGGTTGTCGAAGTCGCGGGCCTTCACGTTGTCGAGGCGCTGGAAGTCGAGCAGCTGGCGCACCTCGGCGCGCAGGGCTTCGTCGAAGAGCGGGAAGGCCACCTCCACCCGGCGGTCGAGGTTGCGCGTCATCCAGTCGGCCGACGAGACGTACACTTTTTCCCGGTCGCCGGCGCCGAACACGTACACGCGGCTGTGTTCGAGGTGGCGGTCGACGAGGCCGCGCTGCCGGATGTTTTCGCTCAGCCCGGGCAGGCCGGGCAGCAGGCAGCCGATGCCGCGCACAACCAATTCGACGTGCACGCCGGCCCGGCTGGCGGCGTAGAGCTTGGCGATGAGGCCGTCGTCCTGGAGGGCGTTCAGCTTGAGGAGGACGGCCGCCGGCTGGCCCTTGTGGGCCAGCTTGATTTCGTGGTCGATGAGCGCCTCCAAGCGCGGGCGCAGGGCAAAGGGGGCCAGCAGCAGGTGTTCGAGTTGGGGCGGGGCCTGGCGGTCGAGGCAGTAGGCAAACACGGCGGCCACCTCGCGGGTCAGGCGCTCGTCGGCCGTGAACAGGCCGTGGTCGGTGTAGAGCTGGGCGGTGTCCTCGTTGAAGTTGCCGGTGCTGAGGTAGGCGTACTGGCGGGAAGTTTCGCCGGGCTCGCGCCGCGTAATGAGCAGCAGCTTGGCGTGCACCTTCTGCTCGGGCGGGGTGAAGATGACGTGGGCCCCCGCCTTTTGCAGCTTTTCGGCCCAATAAATGTTGGCTTCCTCGTCGAAGCGGGCCTTCAGCTCGACGACCACCGTCACCTGCTTGCCGTTTTTCACGGCCCGGAGCAGGGCCTTGGCCACGGCGCTTTTGGCGGCCACGCGGTAGAGGGTGACGGCCACGGCCGACACCTGCGGGTCGGCGGCGGCCTCGCGCAGCAGGCGCGTCACGTGGTCGAAGCTTTGGTAGGGCGGGTGCAGCAGGTGGTCGCGCCGGCCGATGGCGGCCAGCAGGCTGCCCGTGCGCGGCAGCGTGGGGTGGGGCAGGGGCGGCCAGGCGGGGTTGAGCAAGTCGGCCTGCCCGAAGTGGGGGAAGCCGAAAAAGTCGCGGAAGTTGTGGTAGCGGCTGCCGGCCACCAGCTCGTCGTCGCCGATGCCGGTTTTCTGCTGGAGGGCGCGCAGGGCCCCGGGGGGCATCTCGGGGTCGTAGAGCAGGCGGGCGGGGTAGCCGGTGGCGCGCTTGGCCAGGCTGCTGCGAATTTTGGCCAGCAAGTCGTCCGACACCTCTTCCGCGATGTCGAGCTCGGCGTCGCGGGTCAGCTTCACGGCCCCCACGGCCACGCGGGCGTAGGCCGGAAACAGGCCGGGGGCCCCCACGCGCACCACGTCGTCGAGAAACATCACGTAGCGCTCGTCGCCCACGGCCGGCAGCTGCACGAAGCGGCCGCCGTGGCGCTTGGTGGGCAGCTCCAGCACCAGCACCCGCTCGGCGCCGGGGCCCTCCCGGTGCTTGCCCCGGCCGGCGCGGGGGCCCGAGAGGTGGAAGGCCAGGTACACGGCCTGGTCCTTCAAAAACAAGTGGTGCAGGGTGTCGTCGAGCACCACCGGCGAGAGCAGGTCGCGCACCGAGTGCTCGAAGTAGCGCAGCACCCAGGCCCGCTGCTCGGCGCTCAGCTCGTCCTCGCCGAGCAGGTGGATGCGGGCCGCGTTCAGGGCCGGCAGCAGCTGCTCGCGGTAGGTGGCGCCGAAGGCTTCCTGCTGGCGCTGCACCTCGGCCAGCACCTCGCGCAGCTGGCGCCGGGGGCTTTCCTGGAGCTGGGCACGGGTTTTCTTTTTGAGCTTGACCAGCCGGCGCAGCGTGGCCACCCGCACCTTAAAAAACTCGTCGAGGTTGCTGCTGAAGATGGCCAGGAACTTGAGCCGCTCCAGCAGGGGCACGGTTTCGGTCTGGGCCTCTTGCAGCACCCGCGCGTTGAAGCGCAGCCAGCTCAGGTCGCGGGAAAGGGTTTTCATTTAATAGCTTTCATGCAATAATTAACACGCCAACGGCCCCGGCGGCAATACGCCGCCGGGGCCCCACGGTTCATTACCCCATTGTTATCAAGCGCGCGGGGCGGCGGCCGGGCTCAGCGCCGCGCCGCCGCATCGAGCAGCGCCTTGGCCACGCGGGGCACGTCGGCCGTTTCGGTGCGCCAGTTGCTGAAGGCGGCCCGCAGGCCCGGCACGCCGGCAAATTGGGTGGGGGTGAGGAAGGTTTCGCCGGAGTCGCGCACGTAGGCCAGCAGCCGCGCCACGTCGGCGGCCGTCGGCGCGGCGGGCCCGGCCAGCGTGAAGCACACCACGTTCAGGCGCACGGGGGCCAGCAGCCGGAACGCCGGCGACGCCGCCAGCAGGGCCCCCAGCGCCGCGGCCTGGGCGCAGTTGCGGGCCACGATGTCGGCGAAGCCCGCCCGGCCGTAGGCCAGCAGCGAGAGGTACACGGGCAGGGCGCGGAAGCGGCGGGAATTTTCGGGCGCGAGGTGCAAGAAGTCGGGCCGCTCGCCCAGGGCCCCCAGGTAGGCGGCCGAGTTCTTGAACACGTCGGCCTGCAACGCCGGGTGGCGGGTGAAGAGCATGGCCGCGTCGTAGGGCACGTTCAGCCACTTGTGCGCGTCGACGGTGATGGAATCGGCCCCTTCCCAGCCGGCCAGCCGGGGGGCCAGCGCGGGCACGGCCGCCGCCAACCCACCAAACGCCGCGTCGACGTGCAGCCAGAACGGGTATTTTTCCTTGAGCGCGGCCAGGGCCCGCAGGTCGTCAAAATCGCCGCTGTTGACGGTGCCCGCGCTGGCCACCACCACGGCCGGCTGGCTGTTGAGGGCGCGCAGGGCCGTTTCCAAGGCCTGCGGGTCGACGGCCTCGCGGCCCGGCAGCTGGCCCACGGCCCGCACCTGGGCGCGGCCCAGCCCGAGGATGGCGGCCGCCTTGTAGATGCTCGAATGGGCGGCCCCGCTCAGCAGCGGCAGCGGCGGCAGGCCGTAGAGGCCCTGCTGGGCCACGTTGTGCCCGGCCCGCGCGGCGGCCCACTGCCGGCCCACGGCCAGCCCCACCAGGTTCGACTGCGTGGCCCCGGTCACGAACACGCCCGCAAACGCCTCGGGCAGGCCCAGCAGCTGCCGCAGCAGGTGCAGCGCCGCCCGCTCGATGTCCGGGGCCACGGAGTAGCCGTCGCTGCTCAGGTTCTGGTCGATGGCACTCACCAGCCAGTCGGCGGCCAGCGCGGCCGGGGTGCTGCCGCCCGTGATGAAGCCCAGAAAGCGCGGCCCCGACCCCGCCCCGAGCTGGTCGGCGTACTGGTGCCAGAAGGCCTGCAGCGCGGCCTCGCCGCCCGCGCCCACCTCCGGCAGCGCTGGCAAGGGCCCCGGGGCCGCCCGCACGGCCACCGGCCGCTCGGGCAGCGAAGCCAGGTAGTCGAGGCTCAGGTCGCGGGCCGTGGCCAGCAGCGCCGGCAAGTCGTGCAAATCGGAAGCGAGAAGGGGGTGCATAAACAGGCGTTTAATGCGGTTTTTTATGAACGAGAGCCAGCGGCGGTAGCGACGCGACCCTTCGCGTCTCCATCGCTGAACGATGACCGTGCAACGATGGAGACGCGAAGGG
>JANXOE010000074.1 GCA_025353745.1 Hymenobacter sp. | reverse complement strand
CGTGTCCTCGGTGCCCAGAAACTCGGCCAGCTTGGCTTCCAGCTCCTTGTGAATGTCCTGCGTGCCGCAGATGAAGCGCACCGAGCTCATGCCGTAGCCGTGCGAGTCGATGGCGGCCTTGGCGGCGGCCACCACGGCCGGGTGCGAGCTGAGGCCCAGGTAATTGTTGGCGCAGAAGGTGAGCACCGCGCCGGCTTCTTCGGTGGTGATTTCCGCGCCCTGGGGCGAGGTGATGATGCGCTCCTGCTTGAAAAGGCCGGCATCTTTAATTTCCTGAATTTGCTGCTGAAGGTCGGGCTGGAGGGTGGCGTACATGGGCGGGGGATAAGGAAACAAGTGGTGGGTCAAAATTACGCAGGCCGCCCCGGCCCGGGGCCCTCGGCGTTCCGGTAGCCGCCCGGTGGCCGGCCCGGCCCGGGGCCGACGGCTTGTCGGGCGCTGGGCGGGCCCGCCCCGAAGGTACGGCCGGCCCCCGGCGGCGCCGGCCCAACCCGCGGCCCGACCAGCCCGTTTCAAGTGCTTGACTACCGGCCAATTTGGTCTTTCTGTGCTTTCCCCAACCGCCCGATGCAAGCCCCTCAGAACCGAACGATTGTGCGCGGCAGCGACCGTGCCCCCCTGCCCAGGGCCCACGCGGTGGGCCCCACCCCGCCCGACGAACGCTTGGAGGTGACGGTGCACCTGCGATCCAAAGCAGTGCCCGAAGCGCTGGCCCCCACGGCCTTCGCCGACCAGCCCCCGCAAACCCGCCAATACCTGAGCCGCGACGAGCTGGCCGCCCGGCTGGGGGCTGCTCCGCCCGACGTGGACGCGGTGACGCAGTTTGCCCGGGCGCACGGCCTGGCCGTGGTCAGCGCCGACGCGGGGCAGCGCCGCGTGGTACTGGCGGGCCCTGCGGCCGCGCTCTGCTCCGCGTTTGGCACGGCCCTGTACCAGTACGAGTCGCCGGCGGGCCGGTACCGGGGCCGGACGGGGCCCCTGACGGTGCCCAACGGGCTGGGCGACATCATAGAAGGGGTTTTTGGCCTCGACAACCGGCCGCAGGCCGAGCCGCACTTTCAGGTGCGCGGGCCGGCCGCCGGGGCCGTCGCCGCCCGCCGCGCTTCCCAGTCGTTCACGCCGCCCGCGCTGGCGCAGCTCTACAATTTCCCGGCCGGGGCCGACGGGGCCGGCCAGTGCATCGCCATCATCGAGTTGGGCGGTGGCTTCCGGCCGGAAGATTTAACGGCCTACTTCGGCCGCCTGCACTTGCCGGTGCCGGCCGTGGCGGTGGTGAGCATCGACGGCGGCAGCAACCAGCCCACGACCGCCCAAGGGGCCGACGGCGAGGTGATGCTCGACATTGAGGTGGCCGCCGCCGTGGCCCCCGGGGCCCGCATCGCGGTATATTTCGCGCCGAACACCACGCAGGGTTTCCTCGACGCCATCACGGCCGCCGTCCACGACCAGGTGAACCAGCCCACGGTCGTCTCCATCAGCTGGGGCTCGGCCGAAAAAAATTGGACCGGGCAGGCGCTCGACCAGTACAACCAGGCGTTTCAGGCCGCGGCCCTGATCGGCGTGACGGTGTGCTGCGCGGCCGGCGACAACGGCTCGGCCGACGGCGTGGCCGACGGCCAGCCGCACGTGGACTTTCCGGCGTCGAGCCCGTTTGCGCTGGCCTGCGGCGGCACCAGGCTGGTGGCGGCGGGCCCCAACATCAGCAGCGAAGTGGTGTGGAACGAGGGCCCCAACAGCGCCACCGGTGGGGGCATCAGCAGCCATTTTGCGGTGCCCGCCTACCAGAAGTCGCTGTCGTTGCCGAAAGCCGCCGCGGCCCGCGCCGCCAAGCGGGGCCGTGGCCTGCCCGACGTGGCCGGCAACGCCGACCCGGCCTCGGGCTACGAAGTGCGCGTCGACGGCCAGGATTTGGTGATCGGCGGCACCAGCGCCGTCGCCCCGCTGTGGGCCGGGCTGGTGGCGCTGCTCAACCAGCAGCTCGGCCGGCCGGTGGGCTTTCTCCACCCGCTGCTGTACGGCTCGCTGGCCGGCAAGGGCGTGTTGCACGACATCGTATCGGGCACCAACGGGGCCTTCGCGGCCCGGGCCGGCTGGGACGCCTGCACGGGCTGGGGCAGCCCCGACGGTGGCGCGCTGCTGGCGGCCCTGGCCGCCGCCCCGGCCAAAAGCGCCTGACTGGCGGGCGCGGCGGTATCTTTGCGGGCGTTTTCCATCCCCTTCGCTTTTACTGCTTTTGCGCATGGCCTCCACCCCCGGCGACCCCCTCACCTTACCCGGCACCGTGCTCGTCATCGGCGCCAGCGGCCAGCTTGGCCTGGAACTTACCGCCGCCCTGCGCCAGCGCTACGCGCCGGACCGCGTGGTGGCGGCCGACGTGCGGCCGCCCAAAAACCCCGAGCTGCTGGCCGGGGGCCCATTCGAGGCGCTCGATGTGCTCGACGCTGAGCGCCTCGACCAGCTCATCCGGCAGTACCGCCCGGTGCAGATTTACCACCTGGCCGCCCTGCTTTCGGCCACGGCCGAAAAAGATCCTATGTTCGCCTGGAAGCTGAACATGGACGGCCTGCTCAACGTGCTCAACGCCGCCGTGGCGCACGGCGTGGCCCAGGTGTACTGGCCCAGCTCCATTGCCGTGTTCGGGCCCGCCACGCCGCGCCACCACACCCCGCAAACCACCGTGATGAACCCCAA
>JANXOE010000065.1 GCA_025353745.1 Hymenobacter sp. | reverse complement strand
CGGCCGGCGACGGCGTTCCCAAGGACAAGAAAAAGAAAAAAAGGAAGGCGAAACTTCCCCCCCAAGATTTGTCGCCCGCGATGGTGGCTGCTGCCCGCTACAACTTTTCCCCGAGCTTTTTGCAGGGCAAAGCGGATGCTGAACCGCCCAAGCCATCTCCGAGTGGCTTGCGGGGCGCGGCGGGCCAGTCCGGCTTTACTCCGGGTGGATTGCAGAGCGTTTCGCTTTCCAATCCTACCTCTTTGCAATTCGGGCCCGATAAACGGCTCTACGTATCGCAGCAAAACGGCAAAATCAAAGCCCTCACAATTGTCAGGAACGGGCCCAACGCGTACGTTGTCACGGCTACCGAAATAATTAATTCAATCAACCGGATTCCCAACCACGACGATAACGGCAATGTAAACACGGCCGTAACATCGCGCCAGGTGACCGGCATTCTGGTGAAAGGCACGGCGGCGAACCCCGTGCTGTACGTCTCGTCCAGCGACAGCCGCATTGGGGGCCCCAGCGGAAAAACCGCCCTGGACACCAACTCCGGCATCGTCTCCGCACTCACCCGCAACGGCAGTACCTGGACCAAGGTCGATTTGGTGCGGGGCTTGCCACGCTCCGAAGAAAACCATTCCGTCAACGGCATGCAGCTGGATGCGCAGACCAATACCTTGTATTTGGCGGTGGGCGGGCTGACGAATGCCGGCTCGCCTTCGGTCAACTTCAACTACGCCAGCGAGTTCGCTTTGTCGGCCGCCATTCTGTCGATCAACCTGACTGCCATCAATGCCCTGCCCATCAAAGGCAGCGGGGACACCGCTTACAAGTACGACCTGCCCACGCTGGACGACCCGACGCGGCCCAACAACCCGGACGGCACCGACGCAGGCGACCCCTTTGGGGGCGACAACGGCCTGAACCAGGCCAAGATAGTCGCAGGGGGCCCGGTGCAGGTGTACTCGCCCGGCTACCGCAATCCGTACGACCTGGTCATTACCCAGGCCCGCCGGATGTACACCATTTCCAACGGCGCCAACCAGGGCTGGGGCGGTTACCCGCAGAATGTGGGCACGCCCAACGTCACCAACAATTACGTCTTGGGAGAACCCGGCTCGACCGCTCCAAGCGGCGCGTTGGGGACCATCGACAACCTGGACAACTTCCACTACATTGGCAACCTTGACGCGTACACGCCCGGCAGCTACTACGGGGGCCATCCAAACCCCACCCGGGCCAATCCGGCCGGGGCCGGCCTGTACACCTTCAACGGGACGGCCGGGGTTTTTCACACCGCTGCAACGGGGGCGAATCCATTGCCGGCGGACTGGCCCCCGGTGCCGTTGGCGCAGGCGCGGCCCATCGAAGGGAGTTTTCAAATGCCGGGCGGGACCCAAAACAAGGCACTGCTAACGTTTATCAGCTCCACCAATGGAATGGCCGAATACACGGCTTCCAACTTCAACGGCAGCTTGAAAGGCGCTTTGCTGGCGTGCGGGTTCAACGACGCCAGTATTTATAAAATAGGCCTCACCGCGGATGGCACGAACACCACCAACGCCAAATCGGCCACCAACAAGCGCAACAATGACCTGCCGTTTTCTTCGGGTCTGGGCAACCAACCCCTGGACATTGCCATCCAGGGCGACAACGACGTGTTCCCGGGCACCGTCTGGGCGGCCACGTACGGGGCCAATGCGGTGACGGTGTTCGAGCCCCAGAATTCTTTCGTCTGCACCGGAAAGTACGACGGCAACGACGACGACCAGGACGGCTACACGAACTCCGACGAGATTGACAACGCCACCAACCCTTGTTCGGCGGCCAGCATCCCGGCCGACTACGACAAGGACTTTATTTCCGATTTGAACGACCCGGACGATGACAACGACGGGATAACCGACAACGTCGATACGTTCGCCCTGGATGCCAACAACGGCTTGGCCACCACCCTTCCCATCAAATACGACTTGTTCAACGGCAATCCGGGCACGGGCCTTTTTGGGGTAGGTTTTACCGGCCTGATGGTCAACCGCGACAGCGTGTACGATGATTTATACGTCAACGACAACATAATTGCCGGTGGGGCCGTCGGGGCTTTTACGGTGGTGGCCGTAAGTGCCGGGGATGCCCTGGGGGCCCTAAAAAACCAGGAAAATGCGTTCCAGTTCGGGGTGAAGCCTGGCGCGGGCTGCGGCGCTTTCACGGTGCAGGCGCGCATGCTGGGGCCCTTTTTTAATGGCAAGCCGCCGCAAAACTATCAGTCGCAAGGCATTTACATTGGCAGTGGGGACCAGGATAATTACTTGAAAATTGCCCTAAATGCCAATGGTGGCCTGGGGGGCGTTGAAGTAGTGTATGAAGAAGCTGGCCAGCCCGTTGCGACGCAGTTTTCGCTGCCAGCCGTTCCCGCTTCCACCCTGGATTTTTTTCTTTTAGTAGACCCGGGCACGGGCACGGTACAACCCCAGTATTCCGCCGACAAAGGGCCGGTAATTAGCCTGGGCCCTCCTGTTCGGGTCGGCGGCGCACTCCTGAACGCGCTGACGGGCCCCCCGGCCTTGGCAGTGGGAACCATCGCCACTTCACGGGGCGCCGCGCCCTTCACCGCTACCTGGGATTACATTTATGTCACTGCCAATCAGGCCAGTACCAATGCCCCTCCGGTAGTTGCCACTCCCATCCCAAATCAGAACGCAATAGCGGGGGCCGTGTTCAGCTACGCGTTTCCGGCCACCACTTTTTCGGATCCGAACAACGACCCGTTGGCCTATGTAGCCAACCTGCCCAACGGGAGCGGGCTGCCGGCCTGGCTCAAATTTGATGGCACAACCCGCGCTTTTAGCGGCACCCCTCCGGCGGCCGGCCCCACCAGCCCGGCCACTTACCCCATAAAAGTAACGGCCAATGACGGCAAAGGCGGCATTGTCTCAAGTAGCTACGTGCTCAACATCGTGCCCCCGCCCACGGCCAGCGCGGGCCCGGACCAGGCGCTGGTGCTGCCGGCGGGCAGCAGCGCCGCGCTCGCCGGGGCGGGCACGGCCGGGGCGGGGGCGGCCGTGGCGGCCTACGCCTGGAGCCAGGCCAGCGGCCCGAACCTAGCCGCCTTCAGCAGCACCGCCGTGCCCGCCCCGGCCCTGAGCGGGCTGGTGGCCGGCCGCTACGTCTTCCGCCTGGTCGTCACCGACAACCTGGGCCAGGCCAGCGCCCCAAGCCAGGTGGCGCTCACCGTGTACCCCGCCCCGGGCGCGGCCCTGTACCGCGTCCGCGCCGGGGGCGCGGCCCTGGCAACCGCCCTGGGGGCCTTCGCTGCCGACCAGTACTTCGCCCCCATCCCGGGCGCCACCTTCGTCCGGCCCGGGCTGGCCATCGCCGGCACGGCCAGCCCGGCCCTCTACCAGGACGAGCGCTACGGGGCCAACGGCCTGCTCGGCTACGCCTTTCCCCTGCCCAACGGCCAGTACACGGTCGTGCTCCACTTCGCCGAAATCTACTGGACGGCCGCCGGCAAGCGCGTCTTCGACGTCGCGCTCGAAAACACCAAGGTGCTGACGGCCTACGACATCTGCCGCAAGGTGGGGCCCTTCGTCGCCACCACCGAAACCTTCCCCGTCACCGTGGCCGACGGCGTGCTCAACGTCGATTTCTCCTCCCGCAACCCCGGCGGCGCCAACAACCCCAAAATCAGCGCCATTGAGGTCCTGGCCGCCGGCACGTCGTCCACGGCGGCTCGTCCTGCTTTAGCCGCTGCCGCGCCGCTGGCGCCGCTGGCAGGGCCGGCACAGGTTTATCCCACGCCTACGCTCGACGGCAGCGTGCAGGTGCGCCTGGCCGAGCCAGTAGTTGGCCCGCTCCGCTACACGCTGGCTTCGCCGCTCGGAACCGTGCTGGCCCAGGGCGAACGGGCCCTGGCCCAGCCCACGGACGCACTCGACTTCGACTTTGGGCCCCGCCTTGGCCCCGGCGCCTACTACCTCCTGTTGCAGGCACCCGGCGCCAACGTCCGCCTCAAGGTCCTGCGTCGGTGAGTCGGCTTAGCGCCGGGACGGCGGTGTGCGCTGCCCCTACGACCCACGCAGTGCCTTCACCAGCAGCCTTATGGGTCGTGCCAGCAGCACTCTTACGCAACCGACTACACGCATTTCAAGCAGATCGCAACAACTTCCAGTTGCTTTTCATTGTCTATCGAACAGGGCTGTCCCTCTTGCGTGTGTCTTCACTCAAAATCCTTTTGTCATCAAAATTCTTGCATTAGCCATCGGTCTGCTGTTTCTGGGGGCCCCCGGCTTCGCCCAAAACGTGGCCGTCGTCAAGTTTCCCGAGCTCCAACAGCGCCTGGCCCGGCCCACCGACACCACCTACATCGTTAATTTCTGGGCCACCTGGTGCGCGCCCTGCGTGCAGGAGTTGCCCGCCTTCGAGCAGGTGCGCGCCGCCAACGTCGGCAAAAAGGTAAAAGTGCTGCTCGTGAGCCTGGACTACGCCTCGCAGCTCGACAAAAAAGTGAAGCCCTTTCTCAAGCAGCGCGGCCTCCAATCCGAAACGGTGCTGCTCAACGAAACCGACCCCAACACCTGGCTCAACCAAGTGGATGGCAAGTGGTCGGGGGCCCTGCCGTTCACGCTCATCGTCAACAACCACACCCGGCAGCGCGCCACGTTCGAGCACGAATTGTCGGTAGCCGAACTGGCGACGGCCCTGCAAAAATTTCCCAACTAATTCTTTTTCTGGTATTTATCCTGCCTTGTCATGAATAAGCTTCTGCCCTTGCTCACGCTTTGCCTCGCCTTGGCGACAAGCAGCTTTGCGCCCCGCCCCGCCGCCGACGGCTACCGGGTGGGCGACAAAGCCACCGATTTCAAACTGAAAAACGTGGACGGCCAGCTGGTGTCGCTGGCCGGCAACAAGGCCGCCAAAGGCTACATCGTGGTGTTCACCTGCAACACCTGCCCGTTTGCCCAAGCCTACGAAGCGCGCATCATCGCCCTCGATAAAAAGTACGCCCCGCTCGGTTACCCCGTGGTGGCCATCAACCCCAACGACGCGGCCGACCCCGACGAGTCGTACGCCGCCATGCAGGCCCTGGCCAAAAGCCACGCCTACTCCTTCCCGTACCTGCAAGACGAAACCCAGCGGGTGGCCCGCGCCTTCGGGGCCACCCGCACGCCCCACCTCTTTGTGCTGAAACGCCAGGGCCCGGCCTTCGTGGTGTCGTACGTCGGGGCCATCGACGACAACGCAGAGGATGCCAATCTAGTGAAAACCAACTACCTGGAAAACGCCATGGCCGACATCACGGCCGGCAAGCCCGCCGCCACCAACACCACCCAAGCCGTCGGCTGCTCCATTAGGTGGAAGAAATCTTAGGTTTTTGGGCGTGACCCCCGGCCAAAAATGGCCCTAAACACCCATTCTTAGCGTGGTTGCCAGGAAACCTCGTCCCCGGCCCTTTCCAAGAGAGGAGCCGGAGACGAGGTTTCCCGCTGAATACCGGGCCCAATTGCGCTAGCCCCCTACTTCCAGTACAATTTTGCCGATGTGAGCGCTGCTTTCCATGCGCTGGTGCGCGGCGGCGGCTTCCGCCAGCGGAAACGTGCGGTCGATGACCGGGCGAAACCGGCCCGCCGCCAGCAGGGGCCACACGTGCCGCTCCACGGCGGCGGCCAGGGCGGCCTTGAACTCGGCCGAGCGCGGGCGCAGCGTGCTGCCCGTGACGGTGAGGCGGCGGCTCATCAGGCTTAGGGCGTCGAAGGCCCCCTGGCGGCCCTGCATGGCGTTGATGAACACCAATCGGCCGTCGTCGTGCAACAGGTCCAGGTTTTTGGCGATGTAATCGCCGCCCACCATGTCGAGCACCACGTCCACGCCAACGCTTTTTAGCACTTGGGCAAAATCCTCGGTTTGGTAGTTGATGGCCCATTCGGCCCCCAGCGCGCGGCAGGCCCGACACTTGGCGTCGTCGCCGGCCGTAACGGCCACGCGGCTGCCCAGCGCGGCGGCCAGCTGGATGGCCGTGGTGCCGATGCCGCTGCTGCCGCCGTGCACCAGCAAAATCTCGCCCGCCTGCAAGGCCCCGCGCTGAAACACGTTGTGCCACACCGTGAACACCGTTTCGGGCAGGGCCGCGGCCTCCACCGGGCGCAGGCCGGCGGGCACCGGCAGGCAGTGGCGGGCGTCGACCACGGCGTACTCGGCGTAGCCGCCGGCCGCCAGCAGGGCGCACACGGCGTCGCCGGGCTGCCAACGCGCCGCGCCGGGGCCGCAGGCTTCCACCACGCCCGCTATTTCGAGGCCGGGCACCAGGCCCGCCACGTCGCCGCTGCCGGCGTACTTGCCTTGGCGCATCAGCACGTCGGGGCGGTTCACGCCCGCCGCCTGAACGCGGATAAGCACCTGGCCTTCTGCCGGCTGGGGCCGGGGCAAATTGTGCAGCTGCAAAACCTCGGGGCCGCCGGAGCGGGCAATGACGATGGCGTTCATGGGCAAAATCTCTCTGTGAAAAACATGTTACTTGCCTACCCCAACCGGGTACGCAGGCTGCAAAGAAAAACACCTTCCGGCCCTGGCCACAAGCCGCACGTTCTGCGTAAGGCCCCCAGCCGCGGGCCCGGGGCCCTGCCACCACCGTTAACTTCGGGCCCGCCGCGCTCGTTTCAATCCGGCAGACCTTTCAGAATTGATTGGGCTGTTTTGCCGCGCCGCCGGCCTTACACCATGAAAAAGCCAGTTTTTCTTCCTCTCGTGGCCCGCGCCGCCCGCCGCACCGGCCTGGCCGCCTGGCAAACCGGCCGCCTGTTCCGCCAGCTGGCCGCCCGCGCCCTCGACGCCGTGCAGGATGTGCTGCGCGCCGAAGTGGAAAAAGGCAACCTCCGGCTGGTGGCCGACTTCCTGGCCGACCGCGCCGTGCCCGCCGCCCGGGTGCTGCTGCTCGAGCGCATGAGCGTGCGCCTGCTGGCCCGCCTGGGGCTGCGCGGCGCGCTGGCCTCCAACGTGGTGGGGTGGGTGCTGCCCTTCGTGCTCGAACGGCTGGTGATGGCCGGCATCAAAAGCGGCTTGTTTGCGAAGCTGAAGGCCAACCCCACCGTCGACGAGGCCCTCGCCCGGCTCGACGAGCTGCGCCACGCCACCTGGAAAATGCTCGTGCCCGACCCGGGCAGCAGCGCCGAGCTCGACGCAGGGCCCCCGGCGCAGCTGCCGGCCGCGCCCGCCATTGGCGGCAAAAAAGCGTAGCCGCGGCCCGCGCAAGAAATTTGCACGCCCAAAACGAGGGCTCCATAAAACGGGCCCACAAAAAAAGGCAGCCCACGCAGGCTGCCTCTTTCAAAACCGGGGCGCGGCGAGAATTCCCACCCAACACCGGACCCGATTCTACCCCTTGGGGCCTAGTTCCGGAACAAAAGTTCGCGGTACTTAACCAAGGGCCAGTCCTCGTCGGCCACCATTTGCTCGAGCTTGTCAACAGCGCGGCGGATGGGGGCAAACTTTGTTTTAATATCGTCGCAATAGGCGATGGCCTGCTCGCGCACGTCGGTCAGCTTGTTGGCCTCTTTGCGGGCGTCCACCATCGCGTCCACGTTGGTTTTGATGGTCGACACGTAGCCCGAAATGGCTTTGATCATCTCAATCGTCACCTGGGCGTGGTCGCCGTCGAGGCCCAGCTCGCGCAGGCCGCGCACGTTGTCGATGAGCTTGGTTTGGTAGGCGATGGCCGTGGGGATGATGTGGTTGATGGCCAAATCGCCCATCACGCGGCCTTCGATCTGAATTTTCTTCTGGTATTCCTCGAGCAAAATCTCGTGGCGGGCGTGCAGCTCCACTTCCGAGAGGATGCCGTGGCGGGCAAACAGTGCGGCCGCTTCGGGCGTCACCAGGGCATCTAGGGCCAGGGGCGTCGTGGGCACGTTGTTCAGGCCGCGGCGGGCGGCTTCTTCCTTCCACTCGTCGGAGTAGCCGTTGCCCTCAAAACGGATGTTTTTCGAGCTGATGACGTACTCGCGCAGCACTTCCACGATGGCCACTTCCTTCTTCTTGCCCTGGTCAATCAGCGCGTCCACTTCGGTTTTGAAGTCGATGAGCTGGTTGGCCACAATGGCGTTCAGCGTGGTCATGGCCGACGAGCAGTTGGCCGACGAGCCCACGGCCCGGAACTCGAACTTGTTGCCGGTGAAGGCAAACGGCGACGTACGGTTGCGGTCGGTGTTGTCGAGCAGGATGGGCGGAATCTTGTCGATGCCCAGCTTGAGGTAGATGTTGTCGCCTTTGTCGAGCGGCACCTTGGCCGTGCGCTCCAGTTCATCCAGCACCGAGTCCAGCATCGAGCCCACGAACACCGACATGATGGCCGGCGGCGCTTCGTTGGCCCCCAGCCGGTGGTCGTTCGAGGCCGAGGCGATGCTGGCGCGCAGCAAGTCGCCGTAGCGGTGCACGGCCTTGATGGTGGTGATGAAAAAGGCGAGGAACTGCAGGTTTTCCTTGGGCCGGCGGCCGGGGGCGAGCAGGTTCACGCCGGTGTCGGTGCTCATCGCCCAATTGTTGTGCTTGCCCGAGCCGTTCACGCCGGCAAACGGCTTTTCGTGCAGCAGCACTTTCAGGCTGTGGCGCTCGGCCACGCGCTCCATCACGTCCATCAACAGCTGGTTGTGGTCCACGGCCAGGTTGGCGTCCTCAAAAGTGGGCGCGCACTCAAACTGGTTGGGAGCCACCTCGTTGTGGCGCGTGCGCAGCGGAATGCCGAGCTGGTTGGCTTCCTCCTCAAACTCCAGCATGAAGCCGTGGGCCCGGGCCGGAATGGCGCCAAAGTAGTGGTCGTCGAGCTGCTGGCCCTTGGCTGGAGCGTGGCCAAACAGCGTGCGGCCGGTCATCACCAGGTCGGGGCGGGCGTCGTACAACGCCTTGTCAACCAGGAAGTATTCCTGCTCGATGCCGAGCGTCGTGTTCACCCGGCTCACGTCCTTGTCAAAGTAGTGGCACACGTCGAGCGCGGCTTTTTCCAGCACGGCCAATGACTTGAGCAAGGGGGCTTTGTAGTCGAGGGCCTCGCCGGTGTAAGCCACAAAAATCGTGGGAATGCACAGCGTTTTGGCCCCCACGGTTTCGATGATGAACGCGGGTGACGTGGGGTCCCAGGCGGTGTAGCCCCGGGCCTCAAACGTGTTGCGAATGCCGCCGTTCGGGAAGCTGGACGCATCGGGCTCCTGCTGCACCAGCGCCGAGCCCTTGAAGCTCTCGATGGGCCGGCCGTCGGAATTCAGATCGAAAAAAGAGTCGTGCTTCTCGGCGGTGGCCCCGGTCAAGGGCTGGAACCAGTGGGTGTAGTGGGTGGCGCCTTTGGCCATGGCCCACGTTTTCATGGCCGAAGCCACGGCGTCGGCCAGGCCGCGCTCCACACCGGCGCCTTGCTTCACGGCCGCTTGCAGCTTCTTGAAATACTCGCCGGCCATCGTGGCCCGCATGGCCTCCAGATTAAAAACGTTTTGGCCAAAACTGTCGGAGCGGCGCGCGGCGGCGGGCTTCACAGTGATGGCTTGGCGTTCATTAACCAGTTCAAGCGCTTTGAAACGGAGGATGGCCATACGGTGGGGTATAGAAAAAGAGAAACTGATGTTTTGGGATGACGACGTGTTTTTGTAGGGGCAAAGATATGGTTTGAGATTATTTTCCAAACAAATACCTCCTGAAACAGGGCTTATTTAGAAAAAATAGCAACATTTTAACTGTACAAGTAAGAAAACGCAAACCGTGCAAACGTTCTAAATCTTACGCAAACGTTCCCAACTTTTCACGCGTTGGGGGCCCCTTCCCAACCGCCTGAAAGAATTCTTTCCGCTTCATTTTTCCGTCCTTCCCGTCGTGCCGACTGTTGGGCGGTGCGGCCGGCCGCTACTTTTGCGGCCATGCTTGCCCGCCTCCGCCAACTCCGTCGCCAGTGGCGGCTGCACCGCTTACTTGCCCGCCTCGGCCGCACCGACCAGCGGGCGCTGGCCGGGCAGGCGGCCCCACGCCCAACCCGGGTGCTGGTGGTGCGCAACGACTCCATCGGCGACTACCTGCTGTACCGGCCCTGGCTGCGGCTCATGGCCCAGGAAATTCGGGCCCGGGGCCAGCACCTGACCTTGGCAGCCAATGCGCTGTGGGCCCCGCTGGCCCAAGCCTGGGACGCCGATGTCTTCGACGAGTTAGTTGTTGTTGACTTTGGCCGTTTCGGGCACGACCTGGGCTACCGCGCCGAGGTGTTGCGCGGGCTGGGCGCGGCCGGGTTTGGCGAGCTCATTTACCCGCTGCACGTGCGCGAGCCGGCGGTTGAAAACTGTTTCCGGTTCTTTGCGGCCCCCCAAAAGGTGGGCAGCGAGGGCGAACACCGCCGCGGCGGCCCCTACGACGTGCTGAACGCCGCCTACACCCGCCTGCTGCCCGCCGCGCCCACGGTGCTGTTTGAGTACCTGCGCAACCAGGAGTTTTTCGAGCAGTGGCGCGGGCGGCCCTGGCCGGGGGCCCTGCCCAGCCCGGTGCCGCCCGTGGTGCCGGCCCCGGCCGGCACCCCTTACATCGTCTTGTTTCCGGGGGCCAGCGCGAAGGCCAAGCGCTGGCCGGCGCGGCACTTCGCCCGCCTCGCACAGGGCCTGCACCAGCGCTACGGCCCCCAGTACCGACTAGTACTGGCCGGCAGCCCCGCCGACCGCGCCCAAGGCGAGCTCATCGGGCAAACCGTCGGCGGGGCGGTGCTCGACAACCGCTGCGGCCGCACCACGCTGCCCGAGCTGGCGGCCCTCGTCGCCGGGGCGGCCCTGCTGGTGAGCAACGACACCGTAGCCGCGCACCTGGCCGCGCAGGCCGGTACGCCCGGCCTCACGGTGCTGATGGGCGAGAACTACGGCAAGTTTTTCCCCTACCCGCTGGCGCTGCTGCGGGCCCCCAACCGTTGTTTGTTCCCGCCCGACATGGAGGAACGGTTCGCGGCCGGCAATTTCAGCCGGCCCGACTACAACCCCGACATTGCCCGGATAAGCCCGGAGCGGGTGCTGGCGGCGGCCGTGGAGCTGCTGGGCCCGCCCGCGTAGGGGCCCTCGCGGGCGGGTCCGTATCTTTGCGGGCTATGGCAACTTCCCAATCCGTCGCCTTTTATACGCTCGGCTGCAAGCTCAACTTCTCCGAAACGTCGGCCATCGGCCGGCAGTTTGAGGAGAAAGGCTACCGGCCGGTGGCTTTCGAAGCCGGCGCCGACTACTACGTTATCAACACCTGCTCCGTCACCGACCACGCCGACCGCAAGTGCCGGAAAGTGGTGCAGCAGGCCCTGAAGCACAACCCCGCCGCGTTCGTGGCCATCGTGGGCTGCTACGCCCAGCTCAAGCCGGAGGAGATTTCCAACATCCCCGGCGTGGCGGCGGTGCTCGGCGCGGCCGAGAAATTCCAGCTCGCCGACACCATTGCCGGCCTGCCGCGCCCGGTGGCTGGGCAGCCGGGCTACGTGCGCGCCTCGCCCATTTCGGCCGCCACGGAGTTTCACCCGGCGCACTCGTTCGGCGACCGCACGCGCACGTTCCTCAAAGTGCAGGACGGCTGCGACTACTCGTGCTCGTTTTGCACCATTCCGCTGGCGCGCGGCGGCAGCCGTTCGGGCAGCATCGCCAGCGTGGTGGCGCGGGTCGAAGACCTGGCGGCCCAGGGCGTGCCCGAAATCGTGCTCACGGGCGTGAATCTGGGAGATTTCGGCTTGCAGGGCCCCGAGCGCGAGCGGCGCGAGGATTTTACCCAGCTCGTGACGGCCCTGGACCAAATCGCGGGCATTCGCCGCTTCCGCATCAGCAGCTGCGAGCCCAACCTGCTCACGGACGGCATTTTAACGACCGTGGCGGCCTCGCGGCGCTTCATGCCCCACTTCCACATCCCGCTGCAAAGCGGCTCGGATAAAATCCTGGGCCTGATGCGCCGCCGCTACCGCCGCGACCTCTACGCCCAGCGCGTGGCCCGCATCAAGGAGCTGATGCCGCACGCCTGCATCGGCGTGGACGTGATTGTGGGCTTCCCGGGCGAGACGGACGCCGACTTTCTCGATACGTACCAATTTCTCAACGAGCTACCCATCAGCTACCTGCACGTATTTCCGTACTCGGAGCGGCCCGACACGCTGGCCCCTACCCTGCCCGGCCGCGTGCAGGACCGCGTGCGCCACGAGCGCACCACCCAGCTCCGCAGCCTTTCGGAAAAGAAAAAGCGGGCGTTCTACGAGGAGCACCGGGGCCGGGAAGCCGAAGTTCTTTTTGAGGACGACGTGACAAACGGCCGTATGGAAGGCTTCACGCCCAACTACATCCGCGTGGTGGCCAAGTACGACCCGCTGCTGGTAGGCGAAACCAAGGTATTGCGGCTGAGCGAAGTAAATGCTCAGGGGCTGATGGAAGCGGAAGAAGTGGGGGTGTTGGCCTGAGAAGCTTATCGCTTCACAACCCATTAAACCGAACGGGCAGCAGGCTTAAAAGCCCGCTGCCCGTTCGGTTTTTAACGATAACTATCAGGATGCAGCGGGCCTAAGCGGCGGCAAAGCTCGCGTAGCGCCGCTTGCGCCGCCAGGCGCGCAGGGCCCCCAATAGCCCGAGCAGCACCAGCGGGGCCCCCAGGTTCAGGAGCTGCCAGCGGCGGCGCTCTTCGGCGAGGCGCACTTTGTCGAGGGGGCGGAGGGTAATTTGCTTGCCGCGCACGGCGATGAGGCCGGTTTCGTCGAGCAGGTAGTCGGTGGCGTTGAGGACCAGCTCGCGGTTGGCGAATTCGGTGTTGGCGAGGCGGTCGAAGCCGAGGCGAAAGGGCCGGCCGGTTTTCTGGTCGATTTCGCTGCGGATGAAATCGCCGTCGGAGACGACGACGATTTTGCTGGGCCGCGCCTGGGGCGATTTTTGGGGCTGAAACTGCATGGTGCCCGGCCGGGTGCGGTTGGCAAACAGCGACGTGAACTGGCCTTCGAGCAGGTAGCTCACCGGCTGAAAGCCCTTTTGGTAGAGCTTCGGGTTGGGTTCGAGGCGGGCGTCGTTGAAGTTGATGGGCACCGGCGCGGGCAGCACGCGGGTGTAGCGCGAGGTGGTCATGAGCGCCGTTTTGCGGATACCCACGGCCTTGACGGTGTCGATGTTACCGGCAAATTTGAGGTACACCGCGTCGAGGTTGCGGGTGATGGGGTGCGGGCTGAACTTGTTGACGAGCGGGTAAAGCTGCCAGGGCATGGGCTCGATTTTGGGCTTGTTGCCCTCCACGCCCGTCACCAGCGGAATCCGGCCCGAGTTGAGGTCGAGCACCAGGTTGGGGTTCAGCCGCAGGCCGTACTTGAAAAATAAGTCGTCCAGGTTCAGGTTGTAGGGCGTGGCCAGGGCCGCGCCGTTGCGGCTCACACTGTCGAGGTCGACGCGCAGGGCATCGACAAAAAACAGCGCCCGCCCGCCCTGGGTGATGAACTGGTCGAGCTTGAATTTCTCGGTTTCGGAGTACGGCGCCTTGGGCTGGGCCACCACAATGGCGTCGAGGGCCCGCAGGTCGGGCACCTGGGCCAGGCTCACGCGGTACACGTCGTACTGCTGCTGCCAGGCCCCGAGCATGTCGCCGGCTTCGGTGTTGCTCAGCTCGCCGTGGCCTTGCACCACGCCGATGCGCTTGCGCCGGCCGGGCGTGAGGTTGCGGATGGTACTGGCCAGCTCATATTCCAGGCCCTCAATGCTTTGGTTGAGGCGCACGTTGGGCGTCTCGGTTTGACTGCCGCGCAGCAGCAGCACGTTCTTCTCCTTGCCGCCCACGTTCACCACGGCCCAGGGGAAGATGATTTTCTCGACCCGCTTGCCGTTTTCGGTGGCCCCCAGGTTGGTGGGTTTGAGCCCTTTTTTAAAGAGCAGCTGGTAGAATTTATTGCGGTTGGCTTCGGTGCTGGCCGCGCTGGGGTCGAGGAAAATGTAGTTCAGGTTGGCCCCGCCGTACACCTTGAACCCGTTCAGCGTTTCGCGCACGCCTTGCTCGAGGCGGCGAAAAGCGGGCGGAAAATCGCCGGTGAGGTACACCGTGATGGTGACGGGCTCCTTCAGCTCCGAGAGCAGCCGCTTGGTGGCCGGGGCCATGGTGTAGCGCTTTTCTTCGGTTAAATCGAGCCGGAAAAAGAGTCGCTGGCCGATGAAATTGAGCAGCAGCAGGGCCCCCACCACGGCGGCGAAGCGCAGCCAGTCGGCCCGTTTGCGCGAGGTGGCCGGGGCCGGCGCGGCGGGCAGGTTGTCGTTGATTGTCGTTTCCATTTACCAGGTGCGGCTGCGCAAAACCAAGCGCGTGGCTTGCAGCGCCACGGCCACCACACTCAAAAAATACACCACGTCGCGCGAGTCGATCAGGCCCTTGCTCAGGTCGCGGTAGTGGGCCGCGATGCCGAGCTGGCCCACGTAGTAGGCCGCGCTGCCGTCGAGCACCGAGGCCAGCGAATCAAACCCCGAATACAGCAAAAAGCACCCCACCACGGCCACCAAAAAAGCAATGATCTGGTCGCGCGTCAGCGCCGAGGCCAGGACGCCGATGGCCGCGAACACCGCCGCCAGCAGCGCCAGGCCCAGGTACGAGCCCACCGTGGCCGCCGAATCGATGTTGCCGGGAGGGCTGCCCAGCCGGTACACCGAGAAGTAGTAGAGCAGCGTGGGCACCAGCGCCAACAGCGCCAACAGCAAACAAGCCAGGTACTTGCCGCCGATTATCTGGCCGTCGGTGAGCGGCCGGGTGAGCAGCAGCTCGATGGTGCCGGCCTTTTTCTCTTCGGCAAACGTGCGCATGGTGATGGCCGGAATCAGGAACAGAAACAGCCAGGGAGCCAGCGAAAAAAGCGTTTGCAAATCGGCAAAGCCGTAATCGAGCACGCTGCTGTCGGGGAAAACCCAGACGAACAGGCCCGTGGCGACCAGAAACACCCCCAGCACCACGTAGGCGACGGCGGAGTTCAGGAAGGCGTTGAATTCTTTGTTGAGGATGGTGAGCATAGATTAAGTGCTGTGGCCGGGGCGGGCGGCCGGCGAAAAACCGGCCGCCCGCTAATCGCTGCCCCGGTGCCCGGGCTACCGGGGCCCCTGAATGCCGGCAAACCGGCGCAACGATTACCGGGCCGCCGGCGAAAAGCCGGCCGCCCGGGCCGTAGGTAAAAAATTCATTTCGTCAACTCCCCGAACACCGCTTCCAGGCTTTGCTGCTCCTGGCGCAGGCCCAGCAGCACCCAGCCTTCCTGGGCGGCGAGGCGCGAGATGGCGGCGCGCAAGTCGGTGCCGGGCGCGCTGCGCAGGCTGACGGTGCCGCCGGGGCCCGCCTCCACGCCGCGCACGCCGGGCAACTGCGCCAGCCGGGCCGTGTCCACGGGGCCCTCGAACTCGGCGCGGACCACGGTTTCGCCGGCGGCGCGGGCGGCCAGCTCGGCCACGGGGCTGTCGGCCACCAGCTTGCCGCGGCTGACGATGAGCACCCGCGAGCACAGGGCCGTCACCTCCGGCAGGATGTGGGTGCTGAAAATCACCGTTTTGTCGTGGCTCACCTCCCGGATCAGCTCGCGGATTTCCTGGATCTGGTTGGGGTCGAGGCCGGTGGTGGGCTCGTCGAGGATGAGCACGCTGGGGTCGTGCAGCAGCGCTTGGGCCAGGCCCACGCGCTGGCGGTAGCCCTTGCTGAGGGCCCCGATCTGCTTGTTTTGCTCGCGCCCGAGGCCCACGCGGCGCACCAGTTCGGCCACGCGGTTGCGCAGGCCGGCGCCCCGCAGCCCGTGCACGGCCCCGATGAATTCGAGGTATTCGTGCACGTACATGTCGAGGTAGAGCGGGTTGTGCTCGGGCAGGTAGCCCACTTGGCGGCGCACTTCAAGGCCGTGGGTTTGCACGTCGTGGCCGGCCACGCGCACGGTGCCGGCGGTGGGCGGCAGGTAGCCGGTGGCAATTTTCATCGTGGTGCTTTTGCCCGCGCCGTTGGGCCCCAGGAAGCCCACGATTTCGCCCTTGCCCGCGGAAAAGCTGATGTCGTCCACGGCGTTTTGGGCGCCGTAGGTTTTGGTTAAATGCTGGACTTCTACCATTCGTTTGGTTATCAATTGCTGGCCCGGCGGTTTTCCAAAGCATGAAACGGAATCAAGCCGGGGCCCGGCCAGCGCGCCAATGCCGGCCCGGAACGGCGGCCGCAGGGCCCCGGGCGCGCCTACTTTTTCACCTGCGCGGGCCGGAGCTGGATTTCCGAAACCATCGTGGCCGCGGGCGCTTCGAGGGCGTGGACGATGGCGGCCGCGATGTCGGCGGGCTGCATCTTGTAAGGGTCGGGCACGGCCCCGGGGTGGCCGCCGTTGAAGTTGGTTTCGACCGAGCCGGGCATGACGCACGTCACGCGGATGCCGTCGGGCCGCACTTCTTTGAACAGCGCGTCGGAGAAGCCGCGCACGGCGTACTTGGTGGCGCAGTAGCCGGCCAGGTTGGCGGTGCCCGCCGTGGCGGCCAGCGACGCCACGTTGACGAGGTGGCCCGCGCGCTGCTTTTTCATTTGCGGCAGCACGGCCCGCGTGCAGTAAAAAGTACCGTGCACGTTGGTGTCGAACATGGCGTGCCAATCGGCGGATGAAAAGCCGTCGATGGGCCCGAAAAGGCCCACGCCGGCGTTGTTCACCAGCGCGTGGATTTCCGGCCCCAGCTCGCGCTGGGTGTTGGTGAAAGCCTCGGCCACGGCGTGCTCGTCGCGCACGTCGCATTCGAAAAATTGAAACCGCTCGTGCACCAGGCCTTCGGGCGCGGTACGGCCCCAGCCGGCCACCACGGCCCCCTTGTGCAGCAGCGCCTCCACGGTGGCGCGGCCAATGCCCTTGGCGGGCCCCGTGACGATGGCCACTTTGCCGGTTAAATCCATTTACCCTTTGAAAAGAAAAATGATAAAGCCCCCGCAATCAATACGGGTGCTGGCCCGCAAAGTAACGGCCCCACGCGCGGACTTTGCGGGGCCCCGCTGCTGGTTCTGGGCACGAAAGGGCTTCAAATGTCGCCGAGCTGGGGCCGGATCAGCAGCTCTTCGACCACGGCCTGGGGCGAGAGGGCGAAGGCCCCGAACACGGCCGCCGCCACGTCGGCGGGCCGGATGAAGCGCTCGGCGGGCAGGTCGACGCCTTCCCAGCTGGCGGTGAGGGTGGCCCCGGGCAGCACGGCCGTCACCCGAATGCCCTGGTCTTTAAGCTCTTCGCGCAGGTTGCGGGTGAAGCCGTAAAGCGCGTGCTTGGCGATGCCGTAGGAGCCGCCCGTGGGGTACGCCGTGACGCTGGCCGTGGAACATATGGTAAAGATGTGCCCGTCGCCCTGCCGGATGAGCGTCGGCAGCAGCGCCAGCGTGAGGTCGTAGGCGCTGAGCAGGTTCACGGCCAGCAGCCGGCGCAGCTGCGAGCCATCCGTGGGCTCGTCTTGCAGGCGGCCGGGCAGGAAGGCCCCCGCGTTGTGCACCACGGCCGCCAGCGCACCTTTTTGCGCCAATACAAAGGCGGCGAACCGGGCGCAGTCGGCCGGGTCGCTCAGGTCGGCGGGCAGGGTGTGCAGCACGGCCCCGGGAACATGTTGCGCCACGGTTGTTGTCAGCACGGCCAGCTCTTCGGCCGAGCGGGCGCAAGTGGCTACCGCGTAGCCGGCCTCGGCAAAACGCAATACCACGGCCCGCCCAATACCTTTGCTGCCGCCGGTGACGACGACTAATTTTTGGTTTCGTTCCACTTGTTCCATCGATCTTTACGTAAGCTGCCCGGTACTGCTTCGCGGGCCTGTTTTTTAGTCACTTCCAATAATCCGGTCCTACGGTTTTTATGTTTACGACTTTCGGCAAGTTTGTCCTTTTTCTGCAAAGTATGCTCGTCCGGCGCGAACGGCTGGGCGTGCTCTGGGCGCGCACCATCGACGAGGCCATGCTCATCGGCGTCGATTCGGTGTTCATCGTCAGCATCGTGTCGGCCTTCATCGGGGCCGTAACCTGCGTGCAAATTGCCTACAACCTCACCAACCCGCTCATTCCCAAGGCCACCATCGGCTACATGGTGCGCGAGATGACGATTCTGGAGCTGGCCCCCACCATCACCAGCATCGTGCTGGCGGGCAAGGTGGGCAGCAGCATCGCCGGGGGCCTGGGCACCATGCGCATCACCGAGCAGGTATCGGCCCTGGAGGTCATGGGCATCAATTCCACGTCGTACCTCGTGCTGCCGCGTATTTTGGCGGCGCTGGTCATGTTCCCGCTGCTGGTTATTCTGGCCATGCTCCTCTCCATTCTGGGCGGCTACCTGGCCGGCACCCTCACCGGCGTGATGACGGCCCAGGACTACATCGAAGGCATTCGCACCGACTTTATTCCCTACAACATTGTTTTTGCCCTCATCAAGGCCGTCGTTTTTGCCTTCCTGGTATCAGGGATTTCGGCTTTCAAAGGATACTACACCACCGGCGGAGCCCTCGAAGTAGGCGCGGCCAGCACCGGCGCGGTCACCAATTCCATCATCGCCATCCTCATCGCCGACTTTGCCCTGGCGGCGCTGCTTTTGTAAGCCGTTAGCCATCAACTGATAGCTGTTAGCACCATTTTAACCGTTGATTTGAAAAAGCTAACAGCTAAGGGCCGTTTGAAGGTCCCCGCTATTAGCTAAAAGCTAAACCCATGATTGAAGTCTCTTATCATGAAGCGCGAAACACGGGGATGCTGACTGATACAAAAAGTCCCTTGATTGTTGTACGGGGCCAATATTTTCAACATGTGGCATACACGGGGATACAAAAGCAGGCAACAAATACTGACTGACTGCTGACTGAATGCGGGGGCTATTTGTTATCTTTGGGCATACCCAAACACCAAAAGCCCCGCGCCAATGTCTCTGAAAGTCGTTACCCGCAACCTGGATAGTAAAGGATTTGAAAACGTCTATATCCAGTACGCCCACGGGGGCGCAAGTAAGCGGCTTGTTATTGGCCCCAAGGGGCTGAAAGTAAAGCAGGGCGGCATGGAGGACGGGCAACTTGTGAAGTGCGCTGGTGCGGCCTGGAAAGAGCATAATGCCAGCCTTACGGACGGTAACGAAGCTATTGATACGGCGAAGTCGAAGATTCAATTCATAATTCGCCGATTTGCGGAAGATTACAAAGAGACTATTACCCCGGACGTACTGCATGAAATGTGGGAAGCCGTAAGAAACCCAAAGCAAGGGAGTGCCCCGGCCGGTGCGAAGGTTACATTCTGGCAACTATTCGCTGATTACGAGGCCGGTTTGCTGTCCAAAGTGGCAGACAGTAACAAAGACGGGTACAACACTGCGCGGGCACTGAAACCGCTGGGGAAGCTGCTGATGGAATTCGAGCAAGCCCGTGGAATCAAGCTGACGCTTGCCAGCTTTGATTTCTCGCTGATGACTGCCTTTAATGACTTCATGCTGAGCAAAGGCCACCGCAATGCGACCACGAATGTCCGCATAGGGTTGCTGAAAACCCTGCTGAATCATTGGGTGAAAACAGGGGCGAGCAAACATGTGGCCTTTCGGGAGTATCGCCGTCCGAAAAAGCATAAGAATGCCCCGACGAATCAGCAAATTGTTGCCCTGAATGCTGCTGAGTTGGATGAAATGCTTGCCCTGGAATTGGACAGCAATGATTTACGGTATGCCCGTGCGCTGTTTTCGCTTTGCGTGGCCACGGGGTTGCGGTATTCGGATGCTGTGTGCGTAAGCCCCGCCAATGTCCAGAATGACAATCTTGTTATTACCACGCAGAAAACGAAAGAGACGCTTTCGATTCGGTTGAATTGGTTGAGCCGGAAAGTGTTGGCAGAATACCCCGAGGGAATGCGAAGACTTGATTTGGGGCAGTACAATGCCCGACTGGTGAAACTCGGGGAAATGTGCCCGTCGTTGCACAAGCCTTTCAAGCGGATTACTTTCAGCGGGGTTACGACTGTTACTGATGACAGGAAGACGCAGAAATATCAGCATCTATCTTCCCATGCCGGAAGAAAGACATTTGTTTGCCTATGCCTGATGAAAGGGATTCCAGAATTCAAAATTCGCCACTGGACAGGCCACAAAGATTTGACTTCATTCAGCCGTTACGTGGATAGCGAAATAGGTGAAACGGAAATGATGGACCGCTTTTAATGACTGATAGACGGGTGCCCCAACGGGTGCCCGTTTTTTGTTGCCCGAGGGCGATTTTTTGCAGATGGGACAGCATCGAAGGCATTTGAACAACAAGAACGGCGCTATCCAATCAGCAAAAGCCCGTTTGCAGGACCTGGGGGCAGTTTATGAATTTTCGAGGCCTGGGGGCTTACTATTCCCTGGGGCAATACTTTATCAGTTAAACCCTTACAGGTGATTATAAGGGGGGTTTGTGCTCTTGTAACACGTGATTACGAACACGCCACGGGGCCGCTCTTATTTACGGGTATGGAAGATACCCTTCAACAACTATTGGCCGGACTGAGCAAGCCCAGTCGCAGGTTTCGCCATATGAACGTGCGGATTTCTGACCGTGAATTCATGGCAATACAATCCTATGCCGCAACCCGGTACCTCAATTATTCCGACGTGGTGCGGGCCGCTATTGCCGCTTTCCTCACGTCTGCTGACAATACCAAAACTTAACAACATTATAAAACTATGATTACCCAAACCGAAAACGCGGCCACGATTGCCGCAAACGCTGATTTCATTGCCCGAGTGGCCGATTACAAGGCCCTGCTGACTGCTGAGGGTTTGCCTGTGAGCATTGACGTGGAACTATTGAAAACGACCCTGAGAACCCAACTATTTCAAAAGCTGCTGAGTGCCGATAAGGGGCTGAAAATGCGTTGGGATATGCTCAAGTCGCAGGATGCCCGTTTGAAGCTTATAGGCGACACTATTGACCTCACGGGGTACGAGGTCGTTGATACCATTGCGGAGGCCGTGAAGGGGCTGGAAATGGCTTATAAGAAGATTTACACTGATGCCACGGGCCATGTGGTGAATCATGTGCCGTTTGCCCAGTTTGCCAGCGTGTACGGGCTGGATTTGGCCCCGCTGCTGGATGCTTATACCTTCGATTGGGCCGGGAAGGAACATGTATTGGAATACTTTCAGGCGCTTTCTCAACACTTGTACCAACTGCGCGACGTGATGCGGGCGGCTGTGGCCACTTCTTACACGCTCGGGGACGTGCTGCATGTGCTGCCCCGCTTCTATACCCCGCAATCCAGTGCGGGTGAAATTGTTGCCCGTGAAGGCGTGGTAATGACGCTGGCGAAAGATTTGGAACAGTTGGGGAAACTGGATTTGATACCCACTGGTAAGTAATTGGGAACGGGCGG
>JANXOE010000046.1 GCA_025353745.1 Hymenobacter sp. | reverse complement strand
CCATGTTCATTTCCAACTGTGCCGACTTCACCGAGTAGCCCCGACCCACCATGCTGCCAAAGGTGCGGTTGCGCGAAAACTGCGAGTAAGCCGTCACCAGCAGGTCGCCGAGATAGGCCGAGGCCGACAGGTCGCGCGCCTGCGGACTGATAGCTTGCAGGAAGCGGCGGATTTCCTGCACCGCATTGCTCACAAGCACGGCCAGGAAATTATCGCCGTAGCCCACGCCGTGGGCAATGCCGCCGGTGAGGGCAATAATGTTTTTCATCACAGCGCAGTATTCGATGCCGTCGAGGTCCTGAGCGGGATGGGCGCGCACGTAGCGATTGCGCAGTAGCTCCGAGAAGTCCTCGCCCAGGCCTACGTCGGGCGAACCGATGGTGAGGTAGCTCTGCTTTTCGAGGGCCACTTCCTCGGCGTGGCAGGGCCCCGCGATGACGCCCAGCTGCGCGCGCGGCAGCCGAAACCGCTCGGCCACGTAGTCGGTCACGAGCTGGTTTTTGCCCGGCAGCATGCCCTTGATGGCGGAGATGACCTTTTTGTGCTTCAGCGCGTCGCGGTCGAGCTGGTCGAGCACGGGCTGCACAAAGGCGGCGGGCACGGCCAGCACCACCCAGTCGGCTTCCTCCACCACGTCGGCCAGGTCGGTGGCCGGGTGCACGAGGTCCAGGTCGAACTGCACGGCCGAGAGGTAGCGCGGGTTGTGGCGGGTGCGCAGCAGGTGCTGCGCGTCGTCTTTCGAGCGCAGCCACCAATCGACGCGGGCCCCGTTCTCGGACAAAATTTTGGTGAGTGCGGTGGCCCAGGAGCCGCCGCCGAGCATGGCGATTTTTTCCAACGGAATTGGGTGGGAAAGGAAACGGAAAACCGCCCGGCGCGGGCCGGGCGGCGAAGAAGCACGAAACCGCCCTAACGGCGGCCCCGGGCCCGGCGTTACGGCTTGGCGTCTTGCAGGGCCTCTTTGCTCAGGGTTTTGGCGTCTTTGATGATGACCGGCCCGCCGTCTTTCAGCTCCTTGGCCACGGCCCGGAAAGGCCCCGTGACGACGGTGGTGCCGGCGGGCAGGCCGCTCAGGATTTCAATGTTCTTGGAATCGGTGATGCCCGTTTTCACCGACGTGAGCGCGGCCCGGCCGTCTTTCACCACGAACACCACTTCCTGGATTGCGGGCTTGGCGGGGCCGCTGCCGGGGGCCACCGCGGTGGCCGTGCCGGTGCGCCGCCCGCCGGGGCCCCCGCCGCTCGTGGGGGCCGCTTCTTTGGCCGCGGCCGAGTCGGAGCGGGTAGTCACGGCGAAGAGCGGCACGCTGAGCACCTGCTGCTTGCGCTCGGTGATGATGTCGACCGAGGCCGTCATGCCGGGGCGGAAAGGCACGATGGTTTGGCCGTGCACCACGCGCACGAGGTGGCGGTAGCTCTCGGGCAGCAGCCGGATGCGCACCTCGAACTCGGTCACGGCCTCGGCCGTCAGCGCGTCCTTGGCCGTGTTGGCAATGTTGGTGACGATGCCCCGGAACTTCTCGTTCTTGCTCGAATACGCGTCCACGTCCACCTCGGCCGTGTCGCCCAGGTTCACGTTGGTCACCTCGTTCTCGTTCACGCTCACGCGCACCTCCATGTTGTTGAGGTTGGCGATGCGCATGATTTCGGTGCCCGCCATTTGGGTGGTGCCCACCACGCGCTCGCCCTTTTTCACGTTGAGCTTGCTCACGGTGCCGCTCACGGGCGAGTAGATGGTGGTTTTGTTCAGGTTTTTGCGGGCTTCCTCCAGCGAAGCCGAGGCGGCCGTCACGGTGCTCTGCGAGGCCCGGATTTGCTGGCGGGCAGAGTTGATTTCTTCCTGCGAGGCGTTGTAAGCGGCCTGGCTGGCTTCGTAGTCGGCCTGCGAAATTACTTTTTGCTTGAACAGCGAAGCGTTGCGGCGGTAGGTGAGCTCGGTTTGCTTGGCGCTGGCCATGAGCTGCTGCAAGCGGGCCTGGGCCTGGCCCACGTTGGCACGCTGGGTGCCCACCTGGGCGTTTTGCAGGTTCACCTGGGCCTGGTAGTTGTCGGGGCGGATGCGCAGCAGCAGCTGGCCTTTCTTCACCGAATCGCCTTCGTGCACGTACAGGGCGATGATTTCGCCCGACACGTCGGGGGAGATTTTTACTTCCGTTTCGGGCTGCACTTTGCCCGAGGCGCTCACTTTTTCGGTGATGTCGGCCGGGCCGGCTTTCTCCACGAGCACTTCGGTGCCGACGGGCTTGCCCACCCAGCCCTGCTTTTTGGCCACCGTGAAGCCGACAATCAACAAGACCACGACGGCCAGCAACGAGTAGAGTAAGCGGTTATTTTTCATTTAACAAGCAGCATTTTTCATTTAATAGTGCGCATTCAGCCCCCAACAGCCAGCAATTACCAGTGGCCGCGGCCCGGCAGTTGACAACCACTAAACGTTACAGCGCCAGCGGCTTGCCCAGGTAAAAATCGAGCACCTTGCGGCGGAAGATGAACGAGTACTTGGCCTGGAGGCGGCTGGACTCGGCGGCCGTGAGGTTGTTTTTGGCGATGTTGAAGTCCGTCCCGTTGAGCAGGCCGTTGTTGAAGCGTATTTCGGCGTTGCGCTGCGAGGTGGTAAGGGCCGTGACCTGGCGCTTGGCAAAAATGTACTGGAGCTGCGCGGCGCGGGCGTCGGCGTAGGCCTGCTCGATGCTCTGGCGCAGCGTGAGGCGGGCCTGGTCGGCGCGCAGCTGGGCCACGTCCTCGTTGATGAGGGCCCGCTGCACGTTGTTGCGCACCTGCAAGCCGTTGAGCAGCGGCACCGACAAGCTGAACTGAATGGTGCGCCCGATGTTGTCGTTGAGCTGGTTGAAAAAGCCCCGGGGCAGGAAATCATACCCCGGCTGGACGCTGACCACCCGCAGGTTGGTGGGCGTGAGGGGCGTGGAACTGGCGGGGTCGTACTGGAACACGGGCACGCGCGTCACGGTCGAGTCGCCGTTGAATTGCCGGGCCGTGGCCGACGACGAAAAGCCGGTTTGCACCGAGCCCCCCAGCGCCAGGCGCGGGTAGTAGGCGCCGCGGGCCAGGTCGAGGCCGCGGCGGGCGCTCTGCACGCGCAGCTCGGCGGCCCGGATTTCGGGCAGCGAGGCGGCGGCCGTCTGGTAGGCGTCGGCCAGGTTCAGGTCCAGGGGGGCCTCGTCGTCGGGGTCGGGCAGGGCGGGCACGTCCACGGCGAAGACGGCCGCCGCGGCCGGCTCCAGGTTCATGAGCTGCGTGAGGTTCAGGCGGGCGATGTCGCGCTGGTTGGTGGCCGTAACGACGTTCAGCTCGTCGGAGGCCAGCTGCGACTGGCTGTCGAGCAGGTTGCCTTCGGCCACACTGCCGGCCCGGAGCAGGATTTCGGTGCGCGCCACTTGCGCCCGGCTGCTGGCCACCCGCGTTTGGTTCGAGCGAATCAGCTCCTCGGCCAGCACCAGCTGCAGGTACTGCCCGGCCACGTTCAGCGAAAGGTCGTTGCGGGCCTTGTCGATGTCGCCCAGCGCGGCCTGGTAATCCAGGGCGTTGCGCTTGATGGTGTTGCGCAGCTGAAAGCCCTGAAACAGCACCACTTGCGACACGGCGCTGAAGTTGTTGGAGCGGATGGTCTGGCTCTGAAACTCGTAGGTCAGCGGGTTCACGTTGGTGCCGTAGTTCCAGACCTGGCTGCCGTTGAGGTTGGCCGAGGGCAGCAGCGCGGCCTTGCTCTGGGTGAGGTAGGTGCGGCTGGTGCGGCTGTTGAGCACGGCCTGGCGCACGTCCAGGTTGTGGGCCAGGGCGTAGTCCACGGCCCCGCGCAGCGTCCAGGGGCCCGTCGGCACGGGGGCGGCGGGGGCCCCGGTGCCCAGCACCGCCGGCGGGGCGGCCGGCACCTGGGCCCGGGCGGCGCCCACCGGCAGCAGCGCCACGCCCAGCGCCGCCAATAGGCCCGGCGCCCGGCAGGGCCCCCAGCGCAGTTGTAAAACGTTCGTCACTAGTCGGGGAAGGCTAAGTTCGGTAAAAGAAAAGTCTAAAGCACCGCAGCAATTGGTATTGCCAAGAACGCATGGCGGGACGAGATATTTGAGCAGATTGGTTGATTAGCATGCCGCATTTACCAAGCGTAATTCTTCCCGCGCCGATTCAACCCTTTTATTCCAGCGTGGGAATATAGGTAATGTGCTGCACCCAGCGCAGCTCGCGCAGGTAGGCCAGGGTCAGGTCTTTCACGGGGCTGTCGATTTCGATGAACTGGCGGGCGGCGTCGTGCTTGCCTTTGCGGCTCACAAACATGGTGGCGATGTTGCAGTCGTCGTGCGCAATCACCGACGCAATAAAGGCAATGGAACCCGGCTCGTCGCGGGCGTCGACGATGAGCGTGTGCAGCGAAGCCGAAAAGTCCGACGGAAAGCCGTCCACTTCCACGATGCGGATGACGCCGCCGCCCCGGCTCTGGCCCACCATTTCCACGCGGCGGCCGGTAGCCCCGTCGAGCAGGTTGAGCTTGATGGTGTTGGGGTGCATGGTGGAGGCATTGCCCACGCTCTGGAACGTATACTGCAAGCCGGCCGCGGCGGCGTGGTCGAAAGCGGTGCGGATGCGCACGTCGTCGGGGGCATAGCCCAGGAGCCCGGCCACGATGGCGCGGTCGGAGCCGTGGCCCTCGTAGGTGCGGGCAAACGAGTTGTAGAACGTGACCACCGCCTCGGTGGGCACGGCCCCCAGAATGCGGATGGCGGCCCGCGCGATGCGCACCACCCCGGCCGTGTGCGACGAGCTGGGCCCGATCATCACCGGGCCGATCATGTCGAAAATACTGGATTTCTCTGCCATAGCGAAGCCAAAAGTAGGGCCCAGCCGCCGGATCGGCCCGGCGGGCCGCCCAGCGTTTCATATATATTAAAGATGCGGTTTCGGGCCGCGCGTTGCAGCGGGGCCGGGCCGCATGCGGGGCGCGGGGTACTTTTGCGCCCTCGCTATTCCACTGCCATGGCCCCCACCCCGCCCCTTTCCGAAGAATTTTCGCCCGCCGTGCTGGCCCAGTTGCGCCTGCTCCAGGCAAAATACGCCGCCGACGGCCAGGACCTCGCCGCCTACCTCGAAGGCCTCTACCGCGCCGATTACGTCAACTACTGGGACTACATCGAGCTCGACACGCTGCTCTCGCTCCAGCGCCCGCTCACCAAGCTCCCCGACGAGCGGATTTTCATCATGTACCACCAGATCACGGAGCTGTACTTCAAGCTCTGCCTCTGCGAATACGAGCAGATTGGGGCCCTGGAGCGGCCCACGCTCGGCGAAGTGGTGCTGCGCGTGGGCCGCATCAACCGCTACTTTGAGAACCTGATCGACTCGTTCGACGTGATGGTCGACGGCATGGACAAGCAGCAGTTCCTCGAATTCCGCATGGCCCTGCTGCCGGCCTCGGGCTTCCAGAGCGTGCAGTACCGCATGATCGAAATTGCCAGCACGGCCCTCGAAAACCTCACCGATAACGAGCAGCGCCTGGCCCTCGGCCAAAGCCCCGACCACCAGCAGCTCTTCGGCTGCATCTACTGGAAAGCCGGCGCCACCGAGGAAGCAACCGGTGCCAAAGCCCTGACCCTGGTAGAGTTCGAGCACAAGTACACCGCCCAGCTCGTGGCCCACGCCCAGGCCTACCACGCGCGCAACGTGTGGGCCGTGGTGCAGCGCCTGCCCGAGGCCGAGCAGCGCCACCCCCGCCTGGTGCGGGCCCTCCGGCAGCTCGACGTGAGCGTGAACGTGAACTGGCCGCTGATGCACTTCAAATCGGCCGTGCGCTACCTCCAGCGCGACCCCACCGACGTGGCCGCCACGGGCGGCACCAACTGGCGCAACTACCTGCCGCCCAAGTTTCAGCGCCGCATCTTCTACCCCGCGCTGTGGAGCGCCCAGGAGCTGGAAGACTGGGGCAAAGGCTGGGTGGAAAGCGTGCTGGAGGAAGCAAAAAAATAGCGTTCGGCTTCAGAAATAATCCACCAGGAAAAAGGCGCCGGCCAGGAACCGTCAGCGCCCTGTTCTTGGTGGGTTCCTGCCGCTTTATTTCACCGTAAAATCAGCCTCGGTGTTTTCCCATTTCAGGGCCACCGTGCCGGTTTTGTCCACCGTAATTTCAAATTGCTCCACCGGGGCGGCGGTTTTCTTGGCCGGCACGCTCAGGCGCAGGGCGTCCTGGGCGGCGCTGTACTTGAAGGCCCCCCACTGGTTGGGCACTTTGTTGAAAATGACCGTCCAGGCGGTGGCGGTGGGGATGGTGAACAGGCCATAAGTACCGGCCGCCAGCGGCTTGCCGTTGATTTTCACGGCCTTGCTCACCGTGAACGTGGTGGCTTCGTTGGCCCCCGTGCGCCACACCTGGCCGTAGGGCACCAGCTCGCCGAACACCTTGCGGCCCTTCACCGAGGGGCGGCTGTAGTCGATGGCAACGGTGGTGCCGTCCACCACGGCGCTGGCGGTGGCCGGCGGGCTCGGGCGCTTGGTTTTGTCTTCCGGCGCTTTGGTGTCCTGGGCCTGGGCGGCAGCGGCGCCGAGGAGCAGGGCCCCCAGGGCCGGGGCGAATAACGACGAATGGAAACGCATGAGTGAGAGAAAAAAAGGGTGGGTGAATGAGCGGCCAAGGTACGTAAAGGAACTGCTTTGTAAGTGTGCGTTAGAGATTTGGGGAGGCCCCTGGCGCGAGTTTAGCGGAACGAAGTGCAGCGTAACTCGTGCCCAGCCTTCGGGCGAGGCTGCGCCTCGCATGGAACGACTTGCTTTGCCTGGTTTGCTACCCGCGCGGCCCCGCCTTGCCGCTGGCGCGGCAGTGGAGGCACAGCCTCCACGCGAAAAACCGGCACGAATTACGCTCCACTTCGTTCCGCTAAACTCGCGCCAGCCAAATAGCATTCAGGGCCCTACATCTTCATGCCGCCCATTCCACTGCCCATTTTGTCCATGCTCATCCACGGCGCGTTCAGGCGCACGTACACCGAGGCCGAGAGCGGCACGCGGCCGTAGAGCGGGCGCAGCGCGCCGGCGGGCGCGTAGCCGGTGAGCTGGCCGCCGACGTGCACTTCGGGGCCCCGGAAGTCGTCGGCGGTGAGGCGGTAGCTGGCCCCCAGCGTGAGGGCGTGGACGTTGAAGACGGCCGTTTCTCCGCCGAGTCCGCGGCCTTCGAGGCCCAGCTCCCCGGCGTCCTTCTGCACAAACTCGTAGCGGCCGTAGAACGTGGGGCGGCCCAGCGTGAGGTTGGTTTCGGCCAGCACGGCGTGCTCGGGGTGGGGGCCCTGGTACTTGTTCATGCCCCACACCAGGGCCGAGGCCAGGTAGTGGCGGGCGCCGCCCAGGTCGCGGCTGTGCAGGACGCTGGCCGTGGTGCGGTGCACGTTTTCGTTGGGGCTGAGGTCTTCGGGGCTTTTGATGAAGGCGTGGCTCACCTGCAGGGCCAGCGCGCGGGTGGGGTTCCAGCTCAGACGGCCGGCCCAGGAATCGGCCCGGACGCGGTCGAAATCGTAGCGGTGCTCGTCGGGCTCGCGGCCGGTGAAGTTGCTGCCCTCCAGCTTAAACTGCTGGTAGCGCACGCCCAGCGTGGCCGCCCCGAAGGTGATGTGCGTGGCGTCGGTCCAGTGGTGCGAGAGCGGCGCGTCGGGGTTGGGCATGGCCGCCAAGCGGTGCATGAAGGCCACCGGCCCGATGGCCGGCTCGCCGGGGTAGCCCAGGTACAGGCTCACGTCCACGCCCGGGCTCAGGGCGTGGGTGTAGCCCACGCTCAGGCCCGAAACCAGGTCGTGGGGGTGCTGCCGGTCGATGAGCGGCCGGCCCTGGTACGATTCGCCGGTCTGGAACAGCAGTGGGTAGCCGCCCCGCGTTTCGGTGAGGGCGTCGAGCGTCACCATCAGGCTCAGGTTCAGCAGGCCCCGCTCGCCGACGGTGCGCTGGGCCATGGCCATGCCCCAGTTGGGGCCGTCCACGGCGTGGGCGCGGCCGCGGCCGTCGCGGTGGCTGAAGTTCTGGCCGGTGTAGCGGGCGTAGGCCCCGCCGTGGTACATGAGCATCCAGGGGCCCCGGTGCTGCATCCACATGTACATGGGCGTGGCGTCGGGCTGCCAGCTGGTGGCCGAGCCGTTGCGGCTCATGGGCAGGCGGCGCGAGTAGGCCGACGACATGTTTTCGTCGTCGCCGCCCATCATGTCCATGCCGCTTGTGCCCGCCCGGGTGCGGGCGGTGTCGGGCCTGGCCGTGGGGGCCGTGCCGGGCATGGCCATTCCGGGCATGGCCCCCGGCTGCTGGGCCCGCACGGAGGTTGCGCCGAGCGCCAGCCAGCCGGCGGCCAGCAGCAGAGCCGCCGCGCGCTTCGCGGGCCGGGGCGTGAAGAAAAGTAAAGTTACCATCCCCTCACAACACCGGGCTTTGCCACAGGGTTTTCGGGCCACTTCCCGCAATTCAACTGAAAGCCAACAGTATACGGGGCTTGACCCGGATGCTATTGGCTTTTCGCGAAATCCTGCACGCCCCGGGCCGGGCCGGGGCCGTAAACCGCCGCGTGCGGCCCGTCGCCGTTTTGTCACATTTATTTCCAAAACTTGATGGCCATTTCCACCGCTGCCCGCCCTCCTCATTAAGCCGTTCTCGACGCCCTCGCCCGTTGCGTGGATGCCTGCGAGCACTGCGCGAATGCTTGCCTGGGCGAAGACGACCTTAAGATGATGGTGCCCTGCATTCGCCTCGACCGCGACTGCGCCGACATCTGCCGCCTCACCGCCGCGTTCATCGCCCGCGGCTCCGGCCACGCCCTGCACGTCCTCGAGGAGTGCATCGAAATTTGCCAGAAGTGCCACGACGAATGCGCCCAGCACCAGCACGCCCACTGCCAGGCCTGCGCCGCCGCCTGCCAAGCGTGCGTGGAAGCCTGCCGGACATACAAATAACGAATTGACCGTCATCAATAAAAAACAAACCGGGCCCGCCACCGGATCGGTGGGGGCCCGGTTTTCGGGTTGAGGGCCGGCTTTGGCGGTTCTACAGCGCGTCCAGCGAAACGCGGGCGGGCAACGACAGGCGGCGGAACTCGCTCACCGAGTGGCCCGTCACCTGGCGGAACTGGTTGCTCAGGTGCTGGCCCGAGCTGTAGCGCATCTGGTCGGCTATCTGGTTCAGCGTCAGCTCGCCGTAGCTGAGCAGCTCTTTCACGTGCTCAATTTTCAGGCGGATGAGGTATTTCTCGATGGTGAGGTTGGCCGTGCGCGAAAACACTTTGCTCAGGTGCGAGTAGGTGGCGGCCAGCCGCTCGGTGAGGAAGGCCGAGGTGGTGAGCGGCGAGCGGGCCGTGCGCAGGTGGTCGAGGTAGTCGGCCAGCAGGGCTTTGATTTGTTCGGTGAGCTGTTCGGCGCGCCCGCGCAGCAGCTCAAAACCGGCGGCTTCGAGCAGCGGGGCCACGGCGTCGGGGTCGATGGGCGTGGCGGCGTCGAGCTCGGCGGTGCCCAGGGTTACGGCCTTTGGCTTGTAGCCGGCGCGCTCCAACAGGTTGTGCACGGCTTCGACGCAGCGGGGGCACACCATATTTTTAATATAGAGGAGGTTGGTAGACACGGGTATTAGCGGGTATAAGGCCGCCCAGCGGCGGCATGAGAAGATGCAGTGCGGGGGGAAACTTGGCCGGGGGCCGGCCGGGCGCGGCGGGCCCCCGGGGCCGGCGAAACCGCGGCCCACCCGCGACCAAACCAGTGCCCGGTGGCCCAGGTCACGAACGGCACCACGGCCAAGAATGTGACGGCCAGCAGCCAGAAAAACACCAAAAATGCCGGGGCCAGCCGGCCGAAAAAATGCCCGTCGGCCCCGAACACGTAGCCCACCAGCGCCAGCGCCAGCACGAGGCTCGCGGCGGCCAGCGCGCCCACCCGCCGCCACGGCCAAACGGCCAGGTAACGGGCAAAACGCAGGCGCAACGACTGGGGCATAGGGAGAAACTAATGGGTGAAATTAACGGAAATTTCTAAGAAAGCTAACGGGTCGGGCCCCTACAACGAACATCCGCCCCGGAATAGTGCCTGCCGCTAGCTCAACAGGGCCAGCAGCTCGCGCTGCACGGATTGGCCGCGGTCGGCGGTGTACCATTCGTTCATCTGGCGCACGATGGCCGCGATGCCCAGCTCCGGGTCGGCGTGGAGGCGGTGGGCCAGGGCGTGGGCCGCGGCCGGGCGGGGGCCCCAGGTGGCCAGCTCTTTACCGGTGGCCGCGTCCTGCACGATGAGCTTGGGAATGCTGTTCTTGCCGTCGGTTTGGTGGGCGGCCATCAGGTCGGGGTGCTCGGAGCGCAGCAGCACGTGCAGCTCCACCTGTCCGGCGCTGCTTTCGGCCAGGCGCGCCAGCAGCGGCAGCTCGTGGGCGGTGTCGCCGCACCAGGCTTCGGCCAGCACCAGCCAGCGCTGGGGGGCCGCCAGGTGGCGCAGGCGCGCCACTAGCTCGGGCAGCAGCGGCAGGGCGTGGGCGTGGTCGAGGTGGGCCTGGTTTTGCTCGGTGAAGCGCACGAGGGCGGGCGACTGGTCGGGGCCGGAGGTGCGGTTGGCGGCGGCCAGGGTGCCCACCAGGGCCCTGAATTCGGCATAGGTACGGGCCGGAGCGGGCAAGGTAGCAGCGGCGGGCGAAGCGGACATAAGCAGGATTTACGGGTTGCCGGGGCAAAACAATTGGCCCGGTGGTGCTCATTAACCCAACGCCGGGCAAGAGGTTACGTTTACCTTTGCGCCAGGGGCGCCGCATTGCCCGCGGCTCGCGGCCCGGGCCGGTGGCGGCCGCCCCCACGGCCCCGGCCAAACCAACGCCGACTTTCGCTTTTCTTACCAACGTTAATTGATGAAATCCCTTTTCCGCCCCTTTTTGCTGGTGGCCGCCGTGGCCGCCGGCCTCAGCGCCAGCGCGTGCAGCGAATCGCATAAATACGGTGCCACCAACGTGGAAGACGGCAGCGCCAAGCACATCGACGGCGAGCAAAACAACGTCGGCGGCGATTCGGCCGTGGCCGGCCTGCGCCGCCGCCCCGCCGGCGCCACCCAGGAGCAGGTATACGACAGCACCGACTCGCGCACGGGCCGCAACGCCGGCAAAGCCGACCGGTAGCCCCGGCGCGGGGCCCCGGCGCTAGTGCCGGATGCTCAGGCCCAGGAAATACTCGCGGTCGACGGAGTGCGTCACGGGCAGGTGGGCCCCGAAGTCTAGCTGCACGTTGTCGCCCAGGTCGAGTTGCGGGCCCAGGTTGATGGAGCTGCCCCACGCGGCCTGGCGCACGTCCCAGTAGCCCACCAGCTCGGCAAAAACCTGCACCGCCTTGGCCAGCTCGTAATCGGTGGTGAACGTGGGCGTGAGCTGCAGGTAGCGGCTTTGGGCGTCGCGGTCCCAGTACACCTGGGCTGCCACCTGCCCGCCGATGCTCCAGGGCTTGGTGAGCTGGTATACGACGGGCAGCACGGCCCCGTACTCCACGGCGCCGGCGCCGCGCGGGCCGCCGGTGGGCAGCGTCGCGTAGCCGATCAGGCCCAGGGCCCAGCGGCTGTCGTCGTCGCCCACCAGCGTGTGCTTGAGGCGGAGCGTGACGTCGCCGAAGCCGTGGGACACCTGCGTCTGGCCGGGGTCGGCGTCGTCGTAGTTGCGGGTATCGGTGTACGAATCGACGCCGACCTGCAGGTCGGTGCGGTCGCTCAGCCCGACTTTGCCCAGCGCGTGGTTCACGTACCAGTCGTGGCCGTGGGCGGTGCCTTCGCGCCGGGTGAGCAGGCGCAGGGCGTCGGTTTCGTACTGCACGTGCCCGGCGTCGACCGAATACGGGCTTTCGGTGATGCCGGGCCGGTCGGGCACCATCGGGCGCATGTACTTGCGCGGCGTGGGCCGCCACAGCGCGTAGTGCCGCTTATCGACCGGGATGGTGTCGTTCATGAGCTTCTGGGCGGCGGCCGGGCCGGCCAGCGCCAGCCAAAAGCCGAGGCAAAAGTAAAAACGGGGCATTGGGAAAAGATTGAAGAACGCCCTGCATACGCAGCCGCCGGCCCGGCGGACGGGCTGCTTTTCCTATTTTCCCGCCGCTAACGCCGGCCGCCGCTTGGCGCCCCTACCCGACCGCGGTTTGCCAGAGCAGGTAAATATTAAGCAGCAGGATGATGCCCGACACCGCCCAGGCGGCGGCCTGCACGCCGCGGCGGTTGGCAAACACGCCCATCTTGAGCTTGTCGCCGGTGAAGAGCACCAGCGGCACCACCGCGAAGCTGAGCTGCAACGACAGCACTACCTGGCTGAGCACCAGCAACTGCCCGGTGCCGCGCTCGCCGTACAGGATGGCCACCACCAGGGCCGGCACCACGGCGATGAGCCGCGTGAGGAGCCGCCGCTTCCAGGGCTTGAGCTTCAAATCGAGGAAGCCTTCCATGACGATTTGCCCGGCGAGGGTGCCGGTCAGGGTCGAATTCTGGCCCGACGCCAGCAAAGCAATGGCGAACACCGCCGAGGCGGCCCCGGCCCCCAGCACCGGCGTGAGCAGCTTGTGGGCGTCGGCGATGTCGGCCACGTTGTTGTGGCCTTTGCCGTGAAAGGCCGCGGCGGCCGTCACGAGGATGGCCGCGTTCACGAAAAACGCCAGGAACAGCGCCGTGGTCGAGTCGATGGTGGCAAACTTGATGGCCGAGCGCTTGCCGGCTTCGTCCTGCCCGAAGGCCCGGGTCTGGACGATGCTGGAGTGCAGGTACAGGTTGTGGGGCATGACGGTGGCCCCCAGAATGCCGATGGCCACGAAGAGCATGCCAGGGCGGGTCACGACCTCGGGGCGGGGCAGCAGCCCCCCGGCCAGGGCCCTCCAGTCGGGGTGCGAAGCGACAATCTCGTAGAGGAAGCAGAAAGATCG
>JANXOE010000023.1 GCA_025353745.1 Hymenobacter sp. | reverse complement strand
TGCACGGGCCGGGTTTCGACCAAACGGCCGTTTTGGTAGATTTCGGTGGCCGTGAGGCGGCCGTCGCGGTACACGTCGGTGGCGGTGTGCGTGCCGTCGGTATAGGTTTGCACGGCCTTGATCTGGCCGTTTTCATCGTAGTACGTCCACGGCCCAAACCAGTAGAAGCGGGCCCCTTGGCGGCCCGTGAGCCACTGCGCCCGGCCACGCCGGGCCACCTGCCCGCCGGGGTAGTAGTAAGTAACGTCGCAAAAGCCATCGGGGCCGTAGCGCTCGGTGTGGTCGAGGGCCCCGGCGGGGGCGTAGTACCGGAACTGGCCCACGGGCCGGCCGTGGCGGAAACGCCCTTTGGTAAAGGCCTGGGCACGGCTGGCGTCGTAGTAGGTGCGCCAGCGGCCCTGGCCCCGGCCCTGGCGGTCGGTGCGGTTGGCGGCGGTGCCGGCGCAGGCCCCGCACAGCCAGCTGCCGACGACGAACAGGCTTAGGTACAGCAGGCTACGGGTGGGCATGGCGCAGGGGCTTGGTACGGGATGAAGATAACCCAAACCGGCCAATGCGTGGGTTGGGCGGCCGCGCCGGGGCCCGGGGCGCCGGTTGCGCGGGGCTGCTACCTTTGCCGCCGGCCGCGTACCGTCCGGCCCCCGCCGCCATGACCTCGCACGACGTTGACTACCGCATCCTGGGCACCGACATCCAGGTGCTGGAAATCGAGCTGGACCCCAACGAAACCGTCATCGCCGAGGCCGGGGCCATGGTGTACATGGAAGAAGCCATTGCCTTTGAAACCAAGATGGGCGACGGCTCCGAGCCCGACCAGGGGCTGCTGGGCAAGCTGTTTTCGGCCGGCACGCGCCTGATCACGGGCGAGTCGCTGTTTCTCACCCACTTCACCCACCGCGGCGGCCCGGGCAAGAGCAAGGTGGCGTTTTCGGCCCCGTACCCCGGCACCATCATCGCCGTCGATTTGAGCACCATGCCCCAGGGCCTCGTCGTGCAGAAAGACGGCTTCCTGGCCGCCGCCCGGGGCACCAAGCTGAGCGTGCATTTCAACCAAAAGCTGGGGTCCGGCTTGTTCGGGGGCGAAGGTTTTATCCTGCAAAAGCTCACCGGCGACGGCAAAGCCTTCGTGCACGCCGGCGGCACCATCATCGAAAAACACCTGCGCAACGAGTTGCTGCGCGTCGACACCGGCTGCGTGGTGGCCTTCGAGCCGGGGCTCGATTTCAGTGTGGCCCGCGCCGGGGGGCTAAAATCGATGATTTTTGGGGGCGAAGGGCTGCTGCTGGCCACGCTGCGCGGCACCGGCCGCGTGTGGCTGCAGTCGATGCCCATCAAAAAGCTCATCCGGGCGCTGGCCCCCGCCGGCGGCAACGCCCAGAAAGAGAGCAGCAGTGTGCTGGGGGGCCTGGTGGGGGGCCTGCTCGACGAGTAAGCCGCACCAAATCAGGGCTGCTGCCCGATGGTGGCCGGATTGGCCGGGGGGGCGCCCTCGGGCAGCGCCTGGATCAGCAAAATGCCCACCAGGCCCAGCACCACCGCCACGGTGGCGGCCAGCAGCCAGAGGTACCGGCGGTTTTCGGAGCCATTGGTGTAATGAGTGCTGGAAGAGTAGCCGCGGTGGGCAGCCTGGCGCCAGCGGCGCGAATCGCGCGGGGGGGAAACGGACGTGTGGGTGGGCACGGGCAGGACGGAAAGATGCAGGATCGAAACACCATCCCCCGGCCAAAGCTGCTGCCCCAAAGCTGGTGCCGGAAGGGATTCAAAAATACACAATACCACCCATATTGTGTGAGGGTTACGTACGAATAAATGTAGGGCTTGGTTTGCGCTGCCGCCAGCCCGCGGCGGGGCCTACCGCGCGGCTTGTGCGGCCAGGGCCAGCACCTGCTCCAGCACCAGCCGCGAGTTGAGCAGGCGGGGCACTTTGTGCTGGCCGCCGAGCTTGCCCTGCCCCGCCAGCCAGCGGGCAAACGTGCCCGGGGGCAGCACCCGCAGCAGGGGCGGGGCCAGGGCCAGGTCGCGGTGGCGCTTGGCGTCGTAGTCGGAATTAAGGCGGCGCAGGGTGGCGTCGAGCACGGCCGCGAAGCGGGCGGCGTCGGGCGCGGGGGCCCCGGGGGCCAGCTCCACGGCCCACTCGTGGCGGCCCCGGCGCACCTCCCCGCCGCGCCCGGCGGCGAAGTACACCGGGGCCGCCGTGAAGTCGTGGACCCGGCAGCCGGTGGCCTGGCTGGCGGCGGCCACGGCGGCTTCGGCGTTTTCCACCACCACTTCTTCCCCGAAAGCGTTGAGAAAGTGCTTGGTGCGCCCCGTGATGCGCACCCGGTAGGGCCCCAGGCTGGTGAAGCGCACGGTGTCGCCCACCACGTAGCGCCACAGGCCCGCGTTGGTGCTGATAACCAGGGCGTACGGCGGGCCCAGCACCACTTCGTGCAGCGGCACGGGGCGCGGCGCGGGGGCTTCCCACTGGTCGGCGGGCAAAAACTCGTAGTAGATGCCGTGGTCGAGCAGCAGCAGCAGGTCTTCGCTGCCGGCTTGGTCTTGCAGGGCGAAGTAGCCCTCGGTGGCGTTGTAGATTTCCAGGTACCGCATCCGCCCCCCCGGAATGAGCTGCCGGAACAGCTCGCGGTATGGCCCAAACGCCACCGCCCCGTGCAGAAACAGCCCCAGCCGGGGCCATACCTGGGTGATGTCGTCGGCTCCGGCCAGCTCCACCACGCGGCGCAGCAGCAGCAGCATCCAGGTGGGCACGCCGGCCAGCACGCGCACGTCTTGGCGCAACGTGTGCTGGGCAATGCGCTCCACTTTGTCCTGCCACTCGTCGAGCATGGCCAGGGGCAGGGGCGGGGTGCGCAAGCCTTGCGCCCAGGCCGGCAGCTGCTGCACGATGAGGGCCGACACGTCGCCCACGCGCGAAGCCGGCTCTTGGGGCCGGAAGGGGTTGGGGGCGTGGGTGCCGCCCAGCGAGAGCGTGCGGCCGGCCAGCAGCCGGTGCTCCGGGTAGAGGGCCGTGGACAGGGCCAGCATGTCGCGCCCGGCGCGGTAGTGGCCCTGGCGCAGGCTTTCGGGCGTCACGGGCACGTACTTGCTGCGGGCGTTGGTGGTGCCGCTGCTCTTGGCAAACCACTGCGGCCGGCCGGGCCACAGCACGTCGGCCTCGCCGCGCAGCACTTGTTCTAGCTTGGGGTACAGCTGCTCGTAGGTACTCACCGGCACGCGCCGCGCAAACTCGGCCGCCGTGGGGCCCTCGGCGTAGCCGTAGCGCCGGCCCCAGGCCGTGTGCCGCGCCCGGTGCAACAAGTAGCGCAACACCCGCGCCTGCACGGCGTGCGGCTCGGCCAGCACCCGCGCCAGCCTAGGGCGGCTTTCGAGCTGCACGGCGGCGGCAAGGAGCTGGTCGAGCACGGGGAAAGGAAGGTTGACTAACGAAGGCTAAAAGAACGTCATGCGGAACGAAGTGCAGCGCCTCTCCCGCGCAAGCGACCTAACCGGTTGGATTGGTTGAACAATAGAGACGCTTCGGCAGGCGGACACCAGATAAGCCCGCCAGCCTTTTAATTTCCCCCAGCGCCCCATTCCCTGGTTTCCGCATCCGGCTCACACGTTCCGCTTCAGCTCGAAATTCTTGCCCAGGTACACGCGGCGCACGGTTTCGTCGCCGGCCAGGTCTTCGGCGGTGCCGGCTTTCAGCAGCTTGCCTTCGAAGAGCAGGTAGGCGCGGTCGACGATGCTCAGGGTCGAGTTCACGTCGTGGTCGGTGATGAGCACGCCGATGTTGCGGTGCTTGAGCTTGGACACGATGCCCTGGATTTCCTCCGTCGCGATGGGGTCGACGCCGGCGAAGGGCTCGTCGAGCAGCACGAACTTGGGGTCGACGGCCAGGGCCCTGGCGATTTCGGTGCGCCGCCGCTCGCCGCCGCTCAGCACCTTGCCCAGGTTTTTGCGCACGTGGGTGAGGCTGAATTCGTGGAGCAGCTCCTCGGTTTTTTCGAGGCGCGCCTTCTTGGGCATGGGGGTCATTTCGAGCACGGCCAGGATGTTTTCCTCCACGCTCAGGTCGCGGAACACGCTGGCTTCCTGGGCCAGGTAGCCCACCCCGAGCCGCGCCCGCTGGTAGATGGGCATGGTCGTGATTTCGGTGTTATCCAGATAGATACGGCCCCCGTTGGGCTTCACCATGCCCACCATCATGTAGAAGCAAGTGGTTTTGCCGGCCCCGTTGGGCCCCAGCAGCCCCACGATTTCGCCCTGCTCCACGGTCACGCTCATGTCGTTGACGACGGTGCGGGCCTTGTATTTTTTCACCAGGTGGTCGGCGCGAAGGATCATGCCCGCAAAGGTCGGGCAGAACCACCGAAAGGAACCGGCCGGCATTTGCGCTAATTTTGCCGGCGGCCGGGGGCCCTCGTAAATTCTACCGCTTGCTGATGTCCGATTCTCTTCCGCCGCCGGCGGCCAACGCCGCCCGGCTGCGGGCGGCGCAGGCGCTGGTGCTGCTGTTCCACGCCACGGGGCTGGTGGGGCTGCTTTACTCGCACGACCCCGGGTTTTACCTCCAGTTCACGCCCCTTACGCTGCTGCTGTCGGCGGCGCTGCTGGCGGCGTTTCAGCCGGGGCGCAACGCCGCGTTCTGGCAGTTTTGCCTCGCCGTGGGGCTGCTCGGCTTCGCCGCCGAAGTGGTGGGCGTGCACACCGGGGCCCTGTTCGGGCACTACGCCTACGGCGACGCGCTGGGCCCCAAGTGGCTCGACGTGCCCCCGCTCATGGCCCTCAACTGGGTCATCATCACCTACTTGGCCGGCGGGCTGGCCCGGCGCCTGCCGCTCGGCGAGCTGGCCCGCACCCTGGTGGCGGCCCTGCTGATGGTGGGCTTCGACCTGTGCCTGGAGCTGCCCGCCGGGCGCTACGACTTTTGGCACTGGACCGGCGGCGTCATCCCGTTCCGCAACTTCCGCGACTGGTTCATCCTGGCTTGCCTCGCCCAGATGCTGTTCAACCGCGTCCGTTTCACCAAAGCCAACCCCCTCGTGCCCTTTCTCTACGCGGTGCAATTGCTGTTTTTCTTCGCCCTCGAATGGCTGGGGAAGTAGTGTTGCTTGACCGTCAGCAGCTAATCGTGCGCCGCGGTTCAGCCAGCTGAGCAGGCCGCCCCGTTGATTGCCTTATTTTTCGGAGCGAGGGCCCCCAATGGTTCTCTACTAACTGCCACACCCAGGGCGCATGCCGAACATCCTCTTTTTTGGCGACAGCCTCACGGCCGGCTACGGCCTGCCCGCCGCCGCCAGCTTTCCGGCCCTCATCCAGCAAAAAATAGACGCGGCGGCCCTGCCTTATAAAGCCCTCAACTACGGCGTGAGCGGCGACACCAGCGCTGGCGGCCGCGCCCGCCTGCCCGCCGTGCTGGCCCGCCAGCCCGCTGCCGTGTTCGTGCTGGCCCTGGGGGCCAACGACGGCCTGCGCGGCATTCCGGTGGGCGAAACGGCCCGCAACCTGCAAGCCATTCTGGCCGCGGTGTGGCAGCAGGTGCCGGCGGCGCGATTGGTGGTGGCCGGCCTGGAATTTCCGTTCGACCTGGGGGCCCTGGGCGGCCACCGCCTGGCCCATTACGCCGCCGAGTTCCGGGCCCTGTTCCGCCCCCTGGCCGAACAGAGCGGCGCGGCCTTCATCCCCTTCCTGCTGCACGGCGTGCTCGGCCGCCGCGAGCTGAACCTGGCCGACGGCGTGCACCCGAATGCCGCGGGCCAACGGGTTTTGGCGGAGAACGTGTGGGCGGTGCTGGGGCCGCTGCTGTGAGGCCTGACACTCGAAGGAAAATGCCAACCAAATGGAAATCCGATTTTTACGAAAATTATGAACGCAGGCGGCCTGGCGAAAAAACAACGATACACTGATCGCCTCCAACCCTGGGTGAATCAAACTGTTCGGGGCAAATTGTGGGAGAAATACGCCGACTTGCATACTGATGTAATCGGTGCGCAGCTCAAAAAACCGGGGCACTGGGCGGAAAAAAGCCTCTTTTTATGGGAGTTATTATTGAATATAACTGAGCAGGATAAGTATCAGGCATTGCTGGCTATCCCGTTATCCGACTCCGAAATTCCGACCGAGCGGCAGGCGCTGAGCTTAGACTATATCGAAAGCCAAGTAGGCTTAGCGCCTCCTTCCTTCCATTTGTTTCCTCACCAATCCCAGGATTTCAAGACAGCATTAAATCCTGCCTTTTACTTGACGGCCTTAAGGAGTGAAGTCGGGAGAGAAATTTGTTTTAAAAAAGAAAAAGCAGATGAAGAATATTTTAGAGTGATTTATATCAAAAATTACTGACGTTTACCGAAGAAAGTAGCGCGTTGCAAAAGGGTTGCGCTGGTTCGTTAAGAAGCAGTTGGCGTTAATAAAAACGGTCATGCTCACCTGGCGTCTGCTCGTCGAAGCAGCTTCTCCGCTCGCTGATTCCTGGTTTAAAACAGGCTTCCCTGCACCGCTTGCGGAATAATGGCCGGCGGTGCGACCACAATACCCGTCAATTCCCGCATCCGGGCCAGGAAGTGCTGGGCCCACACCGGGGCGTGGCGCACGTCGCGCTGGTGAATGAAAAAGTAGGCCGCGTGCAGGCCCTGCGCGTACCACGCCGCCAGGCGCTCGGCCCAGGCGTCGGCGCGCTGGTAGTCGGTGCTGTGCAGGCCGTGGCCGTTGAAGCGCACGAAGGCCGTGGGCGTGGTCAGGCGCATGGCCAGCACGTCGCGCCGCCCGGCCACGTCGGTCAGCACCAGCGTCTTGTTCAGGGCCTCCAGCGTGGCAAACACAGTATCGGCCAGGGCCCGGTCGGCAAACCAGCGGGGGTGGCGCAGCTCCACGGCCAGCGGCACGGCGGCCGGCCAGTCGAGCAGGAACCGCTCCAGCCGCGGCAGGTGCTCGGGGCCGAAGTGCGGCGGCAGCTGCAAAAAAGCCCAACCCAGGTTGCCCCGCAGCTCTTCGATGGCCCGCGCGAAGGGCACCACCAGGTCGTCGGCCTGGAACAGCTCCCGCTCGTGGCTGATGCTGCGCGGCAGCTTGGGGCAAAACTTAAAATCGGGCCCCACGGCCCCGCGCCAGCGCCGCACGGTGGGCGCGTCGGGGATGCGGTAGTGGGTGGTATTGAGCTCTAAGCTATTGAATTGGCGGGCATAGTAGTGCAGGTATTCCGGCTCCTTGATGCCCAGCGGAAAGTACGAGCCCAGCCAGTCCTTGTTCGTCCAGATGGGGCAGCCCACGTACAGGGCCGGGGGCCGGGGCTGCGCCGGGCGGGCGCGGGCCAGCAGCGGGGCCGTGCCGGGGTGGTCGGGCGGCAGGCCAAAATTGACGGAGCGCAGGTCGGGCAGGCGGCCAAAATCCATGCGGCAAAGGTAGGGCCGGGGCCCGGCGGGAAGGGCCGGCCCGCGCAGCGAACGCATCCGGCAGAACGACAAACCGATGGCCCCGTTTTCTGCTTAAAGTGCCACTTCAGGCAATACGAAATAAAGCCGGCTTTTGCAACCCGGCAATTCGCTCAAGGCGGGCAAGAAGGCCAAAATTTTGTACCCGTCGCATAATCTTATTTCGCCATAAGCGGCGCTTATCGGGCTGGTTTTTCAAAAAAATACCTTCTCTGCCTCCGGGGGCATCTTTTGCTTTTTAGTAAATGAATAAATTTAATACAAGTTTTATCGTAAAAAGACAATTTTTTGGCTAGTCGACTTGGAAGTAAGGGCAATTTCTTAGCACGCCCTGGGCGGGGCGGGTAATTTTGACGGGTTCACCACCCTATGCCTCGCATGAAATTATTCCGTAGCCTTACTCCCGCTATCTTCCTATTCTTGTCCCTTGTCCTGAGCCTGCCCGGCCTGGCCCGCTCCAAGCGGTTGGCCCGCGTGCGGCACCTGGCGCACATCCACATGTGCAAGCACGTGCTGGAGCCCCACGCCACCAGCGCCAACATGGTGCTGCGGGGCCGTGCTTCCTGGTACGGCAAGTACTTCCAGGGCATGGAAACCGGAAGCGGCGAGCGCTACAACCGTTTTGCCTACACCTGCGCCCACAAAACGCTCCCCTTCAACACCCGGCTGCGGGTGACCAGCGTGCTCACCGGCCATTCGGTGGTGGTGCGCGTGAACGACCGGGGGCCCTTCCGCAACCGCCGCATCATCGACCTGAGCGAGGCGGCCGGCCGCGAGCTCAACCTCGTGGACCTGGGCGCGGCCACCATCGTGGCCGAAGTGGTAGCGAAAGACACCCCCCTGGGCCCCACCACGGCCCCCGACAACCTGCTGGCGCTGTGCCTGGCCGACCCGCACCCCCACGCGCCCTTCACCACCTACGCCGTGGCGGCCCCGGTGCCCGCGCCCGCCGTCGAAGTGGTGGCCGCCGCGCCGGCCGCGGCCCCCGGGGCGTTCCGGGTGCAGGTGGGCGAATTTGCCAGCCCCAGCGAAGCCCAGGCCGTCATGGCCAAAATTCAGGCCCTCGACCCCAACGTGCACGTGGAGCTGGCCAACGAGCTGCTCGACGGCCGCCAGCGCAGCCGCGTGCTCGTGGGCACCTTCGGCGAGCGGCCCCAGGCCGAAGCCGTGCGCCGCTGGCTGCTGGTGTGGGGCATCGGCGGGCAGGTGCGCGAAGTGGCGCTGCGCTAAGCGTTTGCCTTATCTACTGCATCCTTCGTGAAAAGTTAACGTAGGCGGCAACCGGATAAAGCATCCGGTTGCCGCTTTTTTGTGCGGCCGTACAGAACTTGCGGCCGCAACGGCCCCGGGGCCCTCACCACTATTTTTCTTTTGCCGCCGCGCTCGGCGGCCCCCTTTTCTTATGGCTTTCACGTTCAACCCTTACGCGCCCGCGGCCGAGTACAAGCAGGCGGCGGCGTATTTTTCGATGGAGTTCGCGCTCGACCAGGCGCTGAAAATCTACTCCGGCGGCCTGGGCTTCCTGGCCGGCTCGCACATGCGCTCGGCCTACGAGCTGAAGCAGAACCTGGTGGGCATCGGCATGCTGTGGAGCTACGGCTACTACGACCAGGGCCGCAACCAGGACCAGACCCTGCGCGTGGACTACACGCAGAAGCAGTACTCGTTTTTGCAGGACACCGGGCTGGTATTTCCCGTCACCATCCACGGGGCCGACGTGCACGTGCGGGCCCTGTACCTGGCCCCGGAGACCTTCGGCACGGCCCCGATGTTTTTCCTCACCACCGACATCCCGGAGAACGACTACCTCTCGCGCACCATCTCGCACCACCTCTACGACCCCGACGCGGCGGCGCGCGTGGCGCAGTCCATCGTGCTGGGCGTGGGCGGCGGGCGGCTGCTCGACTTGCTGAACCGCCCCACCGACGTGTACCACCTCAACGAAGGCCACGGCCTGCCGCTGGCGTTTTACTTGTACGAAAAGCACGGCCGCCGGCTGGCCGAGGTGCAGAAGCGCCTCGTGTTCACGACGCACACGCCCGAGCTGGCCGGCAACGAGGAGCGCCCCATGAAGCTGCTCACCGACATGAGCTTCTTCGGTCCGGTGCCGGAGGCCGAGATCCGGCAGGTGGCGCGCATCGACGGCGACTCGCTCAACTACACGCTCACGGCCCTGCGCTTTGCCCACCGCGCCAACGCCGTGAGCAAGGTGCACGGCACGGTGGCCAACGAAATGTGGGGCCACTACGCAGGCACCTGCCCCATCATCCCCATCACCAACAGCCAGAACGGCACCTACTGGCGCGACCCGCAGCTCGCCGGGGCCCTCAAAGGCAAGGACGACGCGGCCCTGCTGGCCCGCAAGCGCGAGCTGAAGCAGGCGCTGTTCAAAACCGTGGCCGACCAGACGGGCAACGTGTTCGACCCCGACGTGCTGACCATCGTGTGGGCCCGGCGCTTCGCGGCCTACAAGCGTGCCGATTTGATTTTGCACCACTTCGAGCGGTTCGTGGCCCTGGCCACCAACACCCGGCGCCCCATCCAGATGATCTGGGCCGGCAAGCCGTACCCGCTCGACTACGGGGCCATCGGCGTGTTCAACAGCCTGATGGCGCGCACCAAAAACCTGCCCAACTGCGCCGTGCTCACCGGCTACGAGCTGGCCCTGTCGGCCGAGCTCAAGAAGGGCTCCGACGTGTGGCTGAACACGCCCCGCTACCCGCGCGAGGCCAGCGGCACCAGCGGCATGACGGCCGCCATGAACGCCTCGGTGAACCTGAGCATCGCCGACGGCTGGATTCCCGAGTTCATCCGCGACGGCGAAAACGGCTTCGTCATCCCCCACGCCCCCGTGGACCAGCCCGACGCCGCCAAGGACGACGCCGAGGCCACCGCC
>JANXOE010000336.1 GCA_025353745.1 Hymenobacter sp. | reverse complement strand
CCCACGGTGGCCGCGTCGAAGAAATGTTCCGAGCCAAAGAGCGTGCGCAGCACCGGAGCCACCTCGAAATTGCCCTGCACCAGCAGCTGGGCCAGGGGCTGAATGACGTCGCTTTCGGCCTGTTCGTCAATCAGATAATACACAAACCAGCGGTAGAGCTTGCGCACCAGAAACCGCGCCGTCTCGGCCTGCGCGAAGACGAGGTTGATCAGGTCCTGGTACTCGTGGGCGCCGTTGGGGGCGATGACGGCGTTGCCGAACGCGCCCGAAAACTGCTTGGGCTGAGCGTCGTGGCGGCCGGCGGTGAAGTAGCCGGCGATGGCCACCTTGTCGTCGCGCCAGCCGGTGAGCACCCGGGCGGCGGCCTGCACGTCGGCCTCGGTATAGTTGGTGTAGTTACCCGGCCCGATGAGGGGCCCCTTGCCCACGGTGAACAGCTCGAGCAGTTCGCGGCCGTAGTTTTCGTTGGGGGCCCCCGCCGTGCTCTGGTTGCCGTTGAGGTAGCGCAGCATGGCCGGGGCCACGGTCACGTCCTGGGCCAGCTGCCGGACGTTGCCGAGCGCGTGCTGGCGCAGCAGCCGCACGTACTCGTAGCCGTAGCGGGCGTCGTTGATGTTGCCGAACTCCACCACGAAATGGTTGTGCCAGAACAGCGTCATCTGTTCGCTCAGCGACACGCCCTGGGTGAGCTGCTGCCCCAGCCACCAGTCGCGCAGCGACGCCGAGCGGGCCCCCTGCAAGGTCTGGTCGAAGGGCTGCGCCGCCCACGTCTGGCCGATGGGCACGCTCGTGTCGGCGGCCGACACGTTCAGGGGCGGGGCCGGGGCGGGCGGGGCCGTCAGCAAGCCGTCGAGCGCGGCGGCCAGGCCCGCGGCGGCCGCGGCGTTTACCTCGGCCCGCGTGGGGCCGAACAGGGTGCGCCGCAGCAAGTGGGCCGCTTGGGCATAGCCCCAGGGCCCGGCGTAGGGCGCCAGCGTGCCGCTGGTGGCCCCGGCCGCGCGCAGCGGCAGCTGCTGATTGGCGAAGCGGCTGACGGTTTCGGGCGGCTCGGCCGGCCGGCCGGCGGCCGGGGCGGGGGGGCGTTGGAGGAAAGCGCGGCGGTTCATGTGCGCGGGGAAGAAATGAACACGGGGTTCCCTAAAGATTGCCGCGGCCGGCAAAAGTTTAACGACGAGCGGCTTGGCTCGAATAAAAAAAGCCGCTTCCCGAAGAAAGCGGCCTGCCGGCCCCGCAAAGGGCACAAAATATTCGTGCTATCGTCCTGCTGCTACCGGGCTCACACCTTGAGCTGGCAAATCACGGTTTCGCCGCCCTTCACCTTCTGGCCCAGCTCCACCTTCACGTCGGCGTCGATGGGCACGAACAAATCGACCCGCGAGCCGAACTTGATGAAGCCGAACTCCTCGCCCTGGTTCACCTCGTCGCCCTCGTTCACGTACCACACGATGCGGCGGGCCATGGCCCCGGCAATCTGCCGGAACAGCACCAGGGGCCCCGCGTCGCTTTCCACCACCACGGTGGTGCGCTCGTTTTGGGTGCTGCTTTTAGGGTGCCAGGCCACGAGGTAGTTGCCGGGGTGGTACTTGAAGTATTTCACCAGGCCCGAGATGGGGTTGCGGGTGACGTGCACGTTGATGGGCGACATGAACACGCTGATTTGCTTGCGCATGTCTTCAAAATATTCCGGCTCGTACACGTCCTCGATCACCACCACCTTGCCGTCGGCCGGGGCCAGCAGCAGGTCTTCGTGGGTGAACAGGTGCCGGAACGGGCTGCGGAAGAATTGCAACAGCGCCAGAAACGCCACCGCCGAGGCCCCCGCAAAAATGCGGTTGAACACCACGGCCCCCCGGTTGAACTGAAACAGGAGCAGGTTCAGGGCCAGCAGCGCCAGGATGGTCACGAACAGGATGCGGCGGCCTTCTTTGTGTACTTTCATGAATCGCTGATTTCCGCCGATCAACCGGGATTCCGCTGGTTTCAGCGGGGCCGATCGGCGCAAAAAATTAGGGCTGCGAAAACCGCAGGCCGGAACAAATTACGGGCAGAAACAGAAAAGACACGGACCTGGCGGCCCGTGCCTTTCTTAGCTACAAAAAAATGACCGGGCTTCACGCAGTAAAAGCCCCGCCAATCAGCGCTTTATAAATCAGCGACCTAGAAGCCGCCGCGGTATTTATAAGTCTGGGCCACTTTGTCGATGGACACGACGTAGGCCGCGATGCGCATCGGGATTTTGTATTTCAGGCTGGTCTGGTACACCTTCTCAAACGCGTCGGACATGATGCGGTCGGCGCGCTCGGTCACCATCTGCTCGGTCCACTTGAAGCCCTGCTTGTTCTGCACCCACTCGAAGTAGCTCACCGTCACGCCGCCCGAGTTGGCCAGGATGTCGGGCACCACCATAATGCCTTTTTCGTTGATGATGGGGTCGGCCGAGGCGGCGGTGGGGCCGTTGGCGCCCTCCACAATCAGCTTGGCCTGGATCTGGCGGGCGTTGTGCTCGGTGATGACGTCCTCCACGGCGGCGGGCACCAGCACGTCCACGGCCGAGGTCAGCAGGTCGTTGGGGTCCATCGGGGCGGCCCCGGTGAAGCCTTCGAGGCGGCCGCCGTGGGCATTTTTGTAGGCAATGGCTTCGTTGATGTCGATGCCGTCGGCGTTCCAGTAGGCGCCCGAAATGTCGCTCACGCCTTTAATTTTCAAGCCTTTGTCAAACAAAAGCTTGGCGGCCCACGAGCCCACGTTGCCGAAGCCCTGCACGGCGGCCGATACTTCCGTGGGGTTCAGGCCCAGCTTTTCGAGGGCGGCCAGGGTGGCCACCATCACGCCGCGGCCGGTGGCCTCGGTGCGGCCCAGCGAGCCGCCCATCACCAGGGGCTTGCCCGTGACGACGGCCGAGGAGGTCATGCCCACGGTTTTCGAGAACTCGTCCATCAGCCAGGCCATTTCGCGCGGGCCGGTGCCCATGTCGGGGGCCGGAATGTCGCGGTCGGGGCCGAACACGTCCTTCAGGGCCAGGGTGTAGGCGCGGGTCATGCGCTCGATTTCGCCGGCGCTCATCGTCGTCGGGTCGCAGATAATGCCGCCCTTGGCCCCGCCGTAGGGGATGTCGACCACGGCGCACTTCCACGTCATCCAGGCCGCCAGGGCCTTCACCTCGTCGAGGTACACGTTTTTATCGTAGCGGATGCCGCCCTTCGAGGGCCCCAGGATGGTGTTGTGGATCACGCGGTAGCCCTCGAAGACGCGCACTTTGCCGTTGTCCATCGTCACCGGAATGTGCACGATTACCTGCTTGTCGGGGGTTTTGAGGACGTTGTAGGTTTCTTCGTCGAGGCCGAGGATTTCGGCGGCGATGTTGAAGCGGGACATCATCGACTCCAGCGGGTTTTCGCGGTCAATTAGCGGCGCGGGCTCTTTATAAACGGTTTGGACTGCCATGGTGGAAAAGGGTTAGGAAAAGGATTGGGCGGGACGTAGCGTACGGTTTTGGTAGGACAAAGGTATTGGTTTTGCCCGATGACGAACACTTGTTAGTCGGCCGCGGCGGATATCGGAGGGCCCCGGCGCTACCCGGCCAGCAATTGCAGCAGCACCAGCACCGGCAGCACCAGCAGAAACGCGTCGAAGCGGTCGAGCAGGCCGCCGTGGCCGGGCAAAAACGTGCCCGAGTCCTTCACCCCCGCGCTGCGCTTGAGCATCGACTCGGCCAAATCGCCCAGGGGCCCGAACACGGCCACCACGCCGGCCGCCACCAGCCGGTGCGTGAGCGAAATGTCGGGCACGAACTGCCCGAAGGCCCAGCCGGTGGCCAGCGCCAGCAGGGCCCCGCCGGCCCAGCCTTCCCACGTTTTGCCGGGCGAGATGCCGGGGGCCAGCTTGTGCCGGCCGAAGTTTTTGCCCGCGAAGTAGGCCCCCGTGTCGGCCGCCCAGATGAGGACGATGAGGCAGAAGACGCGGCGCGGGTCGTAGCCGTGGGCGCTGTAGGCGATGACGTTCAGCAGCGCGATGGGCACGCTGATGTAGAGCACGCCGAACACCACGGCCCCCGCGTTGGCGAACGGCTGCGGGTAGCGGGGCCACACCAAAATCTCCCGGATGAGCAGCACCACGGGCAGCAGAACGGCCAGGCTGCGCCAGAGCAGCTCCAGCGAAGCCAGGTCGCTGAACGTGCGGAAAAACCGCGCGACGGCGTCGAGCTCGTGGATGGCGTTGAACGTCAGCCAAAAGGTGCCGGCGAACAAGAGGGTGCCCGCGCCTATCCCGATCCACTTGGCCGGCGCGTACCCGCCGGCCCGCATGATGCGGTAGAACTCCTTGAGCATCACCGCCTGCACGGCCGCAAAAAACAGTCCGAACGAAACCGGGCCCCCGTAAGTGCAGCCGATGAGCAGCGCGGCGGCGATGCTGCCCCAAATGACGCGCAGGCGCAGGTTGCTGGGGCCGGGCTTGGCAACGGGGGCCTCGGCGGGCGGTAAGTCAGGATTCAAAAGCGAAAGGAAAGGGTGGCAAAAGAAAAAATACCGGATCTAGTGCGCCGGCAGGCCCGGGGCCGGGCCGGCCACGCCGCGGCTGCTCACGGTGCGCGCGAGGCGCGGGGCCCCGGGGGCCGCCATGCGCCGGTGCAGGTACCCGAGCAGGGCGGCCGTGAGCGCGGCCGACGCCAGCACCGCCGGCCAGGGCAGCGCCTCGGTGCTGTCGGGGTCGAAGGTGCCCCAGCCGAAGGCCCCGCGCTGCACCAGGTAGAGCAGCACGAGCTGAAAGGCGTTGTTGGTGAAGTGCGCGGCCATCGGCACCAGGATGTTGCCGCTCCATTCGTATAAGTAGCCGAGCCCCAGGCCCAGCACGAAGCGCGGCACGAACCCAAAAAACTGAAAGTGGACGGCGCTGAAAACGGCCGCCGCCAGCCACACGCCCGCGTGCCGCGAGCCGAACCAGCGCACCAGGTTTTGCTGGATCACGCCCCGGAACACCAGCTCCTCGGCCACGGCCGGCACCACGGCGATGACCGCGAGGCCCACCAGCAGCCGGCCCCCGGTGCGGAACTGGGTCAGGAACTTGGTGAGGGCGGCGTTCTGGTCTTCCTTGGCCCGCGCCCACGCGGCAAAATCGTGCAGAAACGCTGGGAAATGCGCTTGCGCGTTCCACGACACCAGCGCCGACATGAGCGGCACGACCACCAAAATCAGCCCGGCCGCGCCCAGCAGCCAGCCGGCGCTGCCCAGCCGGCGCGGCGCGAAGTAGCGCGCCCACGGCGCGCCCACCACGCGGGGCATCGCCGCCGCGCCGGCCCCCAGGCCGGCCAGGGTGAAGCCTTGCAGCAGCATCAGGGCCGCCCAGCCGTGGGGCAGGGCCCCGGGGTTGGCGCCGAGCCGGCCGAAGGCGGCCAGCGAGTAGCCGTAAAGCTGCCCGATGAGCAGCAGGGCCAGCAAGCTGCCCAGGCACAGCCCGGCAAAGGCCAGGCCCAGCAGCACCAGAATCTGCAAAAGCGGGTGCATGGGCCGGGCCGGGAAACCTTTCATAGCGGGGAGCAAGTTCGGGAGGTCGTAAATTTACCGCAGATTTAATTTAGGCCTGACTGAAGCAGGCCAACCAGAACGTCGTGCCGGGCGCCGCCGCAGCACCGCTCCCGCGCAAGTTAAGCCCGTCGATTGGGCTTGCTGCTGCGACCGAGCGGCGGCGGTGGCGCTCGGCAGGACGTTCAAAAACCCGCTATTTCCCGTGGTCCAGATAGGCAATATCCAGCTTCCCGATTTCCCGCTGCTGCTCGCCCCGATGGAGGACGTGAGCGACCCGCCCTTCCGCGCCGTGTGCAAGGCCAACGGGGCCGATTTGATGTACACCGAGTTCATCTCGTCGGAGGGCCTGATCCGGGCGGCGGCCAAAAGCCGGCAAAAGCTGGACGTGTTCGACTACGAGCGGCCGATCGGCATCCAACTCTTTGGCTCCGACGTGCGCACCATGGGCGAGTGCGCGGCCATCAGCACCGAAGCCGGGCCCGACCTCATCGACATCAACTACGGCTGCCCGGTGAAGCAGGTGGCCCTGCGCGGGGCCGGCGCCGCCCTGCTGCGCGACGTGCCCAAGATGGTGGAGATGACGGCCGCCGTCATCCAAAACACCCACTTGCCCGTGACCGTGAAAACCCGCCTGGGCTGGGACGAGAGCACCAAAAACGTGGAGGACGTGGCCGAGCGCCTGCAAGACATCGGCATCGCGGCCCTCACCGTGCACGGCCGCACGCGGGTGCAGCTCTACAAAGGCGACGCCGATTGGGCGCTGATTGCGCGGATTAAAAACAACCCGCGCATCCGCATCCCCGTCTTCGGCAATGGCGACATCACCTCGCCTGAGAAGGCCCTGGCCTACAAAAACCGCTACGGCGTGGACGGCGTGATGGTGGGCCGCGCCAGCATCGGCTACCCCTGGATTTTCCGCGAAATCAAGCATTACGTGGCCACCGGGGCCCTGCTGGCCCCGCCCACCCTGGAAGAGCGCGTGGCCATGTGCCGCATGCACTTCGAGCGCAGCGTGGAGTGGAAGGGCCCCCGGGCCGGCATTTTCGAGATGCGCCGCCACTACGCCCACTACTTCCGCGGCCTGGAGGGCGCCAAGGCCTGGCGCACCCGGCTGGTGGACGCGGAAACGCCCGAGGCGGTGCAGGAAATTATGGCCGAAATTGCCGGCAGCGAAGCCGTGCTGATGGGGTAAGGCGCGGCCGGCTTTTCCGCCGGCCGGCCGCCCCAATGCCTACCCGCTTACCCTGCATAATGATTGCGATTTACGACCAAAAATCCCGCGTAAAAGTTCTGGTGGCGGTGCTGGCCCTGCTCATCGGGGCCTCGACGGTGGTGTACACCAACATTCTGGTGCGGCAGGTGGCCCAGCGCGAGCAGGAGCAGATTGAGCTCTACGCCAAGGCCCAGCGCTACATCGTGAACACGGAGGAAGAGAGCGGCCTGATCTTCGTGCAGAGCCAGATCATCAACGTCAACAAAACCATCCCCATCATCCTGGCCAACGAGGCCGGCGTCATCGAGGGAGCGCGCAACGTCGACATTCCGCCCCGCTTGCCCCTCGCCGATTCGGTGGCCCGCCTGCGCCACGAGCTGGCCCTGATGAAGGAGCGCCACCCGCCCATCGTGGTGGAGTACGCGGCCGGGGCCCGGGTGTACATCTACTACAACGACTCGCACCTGCTGGCCCAGCTGCGCACCTACCCGCTGGTGCAGCTCGGCGTCATCGGCTCGCTGGCGGTGATGGCCTACTTCGCCTTCAGCTACTCGCGGCGCTCCGAGCAAAACCGCGTGTGGGTGGGCCTGGCCAAGGAAACGGCCCACCAGCTGGGCACGCCCCTGAGCAGCCTGGTGGGCTGGCAGAGCTACCTGCGCGAGTCGGAGCGGTTCCAGGACGAGCCCATCGTCGAGGAGCTGGGCAAGGACATCCGGCGGCTGGAAATCATCACCGAGCGCTTCAGCAACATCGGCTCGGTGCCGGTGCTCAACGACGAAAACCTGCTGCAAGTGACCCGCAACGCCATTGCCTACCTCGAAAGCCGGGTCTCGCGCAAGGTCAAGTTCACCATCGAAACCGACCTGCCGCTCGACACCCCCGCCCGCCTCAACGTGCCGCTCTTCGACTGGGTCATCGAAAACATCTGCAAAAACGCCGTCGACGCCATGGAGGGCCGCGGGGCCATCACGCTGCACCTGCGCCGGGTGCGCACGCGCCGCAGCTGGTACCGGCGCCGGGCCCCCGGCCGTCAGGTGGCCGTCGACATCACCGACACGGGCAAGGGCATCTCCAAAACCAAGCTCGACCGGGTGTTCCAGCCCGGCTACACCACCAAGCGGCGCGGCTGGGGCCTGGGCCTGGCCCTGGCCAAGCGCATCATCGAAAACTACCACGAAGGCCAGCTTTTCGTGAAGTGGAGCGAAGTGGGCCGCGGCACCACCTTCCGCATCGTGCTCAACCAATAGGGCCCTGGGCGACCGGCGCCCCGGCCGCGGGCGGCGGCAGCTGCGCGGTAGCGGCGGGCCGTGGTTTAGAACAAACAAGTTGCGGGAAGCGGACGAAAAAAGCCCTAACCATCGCGGGACTCCGGCCGTAAGAGGGCCGCTGCGTGGCGGCTTCCAACAACGAGCCATTGGCTCGCGGTGAAGCAGTTACGAGCATCGCCCACTTCTTTTCCCGCTGCTATGAATCCTGCTTCTGACCGACCGAACCGGTCCGCTTCAGTCGTGACCAACACCACGCTGGAAAGCCCGGCGTACGCCGCCCCGCACAAGCGCATTTCCTGGGGGGCGGTGTTCGCCGGGGCCCTGCTGGCCTTGGTTACGGAGTTGGGTCTGGGCCTGCTCGGGGCCGGCAGCGGCCTGAGCACCATCGACCCGTTACAGGAGCAAAATCCGATGAGCGGCATCGGCACGGGGGCCATCATTTGGTACGGCCTGAGCACGTTGGTGGCCCTGTACGCGGGCGGTTTGGTGGCCGGGCGCCTGGCCGGGGCCGCGCGCCGCGCCGACGGCCTGCTGCACGGCTTGCTGAGCTGGGCGCTGGTGACGCTGTTCACGTTTTACCTGCTCACCACGGCCGTGGGCCGCATCGTCAGCGGCGTGGGCGGCGTGGCGGGCCGGGCCCTCACCGCTGCCGGCAGCGGCCTTGCCGCCGTGGCCCCCGGGGCCGGCGAGGCCATCAAAGGCGAGCTGAAGGACCGGGGCATCGACCTCAACGACCTGAAGCGCGAGGCCCGCACGCTGCTGCGCCAGACCGGCAAGGCCGACCTCCAGCCCAAGGCCCTGGAGCGCCAGGCCAAGGGGGCCCTGGCCAACGCCAAAAACGAAGCCGGCCAAGCCGCCGCCGACCCTCAAGCCGCGGGCAGCAGCTTCGACGACGTGATTGACGACTTGACCAGCAAAGCCGACAACCTGAACAACGCCGCCGACCGCGACGCGGCTGTGAACGTAGTGATGAAGCGCACCGGCAAAAGCCGCGCTGAGTCGGAACAAGTGGTGGACAACTGGATTGCCACTGCCAAGCGGGCCCAGGCCAAGCTGAAAGAGGCCAAAGATGCCGCGGCCCTCAAGGCCCGCCAGACCGCCGATGACGCCGCTTCCGGCCTGTCGAAGGCCGCCATCTTCGCTTTCATTGGCATGGTGCTCGGGGCCGCGGCCGCCGGCTTCGGGGGCCGCCAGGCCACACCCGACGAGCGACTGGCGGCCGCCGGCCGTAGCCGCGCTTAAGCCTTGTTTTTGAACGGCTTCTTCGATTTGGGGAGGCCGTTTTTTCCGTCAGGGCCTGCCCTTGGCGCTTTACTTTTTTCCACTTTTTTTCCTGTTTCTCATGGCTACTTTTTCGTTTTCGCAACGGTTGTTGCCGGGGGCCCTGGTGCCCACCGCGCTGCTCGGGGCCGTCCTGCTATCCGGCGGCTGCGCGGGCGTCAACCGCCAGGTGGAAGAAGGCAAAAATTTTAAGGACTGCGCGTTTGCGCTGCAATCCATCGAGCAGGCCACGCTGGGCGGCGTAGACGTGACCAACATCCGCTCGGCGTCGGACCTGAGCGGCGCGGACCGGGCCCGCATCCTGGCCGCCTACGCCGCCGGTTCGCTGCCGCTGAACATGCGGGTGAACCTGCAAGTAACCAACCCCAATGCCGGCCAGGCAGCACTTAATGCACTGGATTACAAGCTACTGGTTGACGGCAACGAAGTGGCCGCCGGGGCCACCACCCAGCGCGTGGAAGTAGCGCCCAACAGCACGGCCCTCGTTACGCTGCCCGTCAACGCCGACGTGCGCAAAGCCGTGGCCAACGGCGGCTTGGAGTCGGTGGGCAACTTTGCTCTGGGCCTGGCCGACCGCAGCCGCCAGCCCACCCGCGTAACCATCGCCGTGCGGCCGAGCGTGAAGTTCCTGGGGGCCACCTTCAAAAAAGCCGACTACATCACCATCGACAAAGACGTGACGGCCCGCCAAGTACTCAACGACCGTACTCGCCGCGATTCGCTTGCGGCTCCACGGCCCTGATTTTCAATCAATAGCTCACCAAAATCATCGGTTCGTGATTTCCACGTAGGCTTTGCCCGTCACGGGCTGGCCGCGGTGGGTGCCGGTGACGCGGCACATGCCCTCCCAGTAGTACATGCTGAAGGCGCGGAAGAAGCGCAGGCCCAGCTCCTGGTTGGGCACCAGGGGCTCCACGGTGAGGTCGTAGCCCTGGCCGGGCACCTGCACGCGCCACTTGGCGGGGTACTTTTTCTTCGATTTCGGGCTGGTCCAGTACGTGAGGGGCGTGAGCTGGAAATCGGGGCCGGTGAGGTGCAAGCCGGGGCCCTCGGCGGGGCTGAAGGTGCCGTTGTTGAGGGTTTGGCTGGTTTCGGAGTTGCGCAGCGTGTTCAGCATCAGCTCCTCGCGCGGCTGGTCGAGCTGGATGCTGAGCCAGTCCCAGCCCACGTTTTTGCTCACGATGCTGGTGCAGTTCCACTGCCGGTCGTACCACAGCTCGCCCGCCACCCGGTGGGTTTTGCCGGCCACCGTGACGGTGCCCGTGGCCGCCAGCCGCGGGTACGAATAGTAGCCGGCCGTGATGCCGCCGCCGTAGTTTTCGTAGCCCGTGCCGCTGTGCAGCACCACGGCCTTGGCCGGCGTGGTGGCCAAATCGAGGGCGTAGCCGGCATTTTGCTTGCCGGTGAGGGCCGCTTGCAGGTGGTAGCGGCCTTCCTGCCCGTCAAATTTCCAGACCTGCGGGCCCTTTCGCTCGCGCAAGCGCACGGGCAGCGAGTCGGTGAGCGGGCGCGGCAGCTTGCCGAGCTTATAGTCGTAGCGGAACTGCTGGCCCTGCGGGTCGGTCAGGGCCACGTTCACCAACTGGTAGTCGGCCTTGCCGTCTTTCAGGTTGAAATGAAAAAACACGTACTCCACCCCGAACTGCTCGCCGGTGGCCGCGTCGGTGAGGTGGCCGGTGAGGTACCACCACTCCAGCGAGTTT
>JANXOE010000307.1 GCA_025353745.1 Hymenobacter sp. | reverse complement strand
CAGAAATCACCCTAAATTAACCCACTACCCTAATTTGATATGGAATAAAGGCTTGCTCATTTATAATAGCACGCTTGTTATGCGGGTAGTTGTTCCCAGAATTTAGAAATAATATATCAAAATCAGACGGTACCGATTTCAATGCATTTTTTAGCTCACCGTTGAAATTTTCAGCAAGAATTATATCGTCTTCAAAAATCATTGAGTACTCAAGTTCTCGGCTAACAGTCTCTGTCCAAATCGAATAATGGCCAAGCCAACATCCAACACTACCTTTTGAAAGGTAATTAGCTGACCTCACACTTATTGCGTTCGGAAACTTGCAGGCATCTAGCCCAATAACGCCATCAGAAATAGAGTAATCTAACTTCTCGTTATCAAACCTCTTTTTGATAATACTCCGTCTATTCAGGCTGGTTTTTAGCGAAAGAATGAATGTCTGCTGTATGCATATTAGCCCATCGACTACACGTTTGACTTCGGGAGGCTTCTGCCATCTTAATCTAAGCTTAGCATATTCAATCCTATTGCTGAGATTATAATGTGCAAAAGCATTAAGCACTAGTGAGCTGAACAGCTTTAATATACTATGAACCACTAATGTGTTTGAAAGTGAATCTTGGTAGAAACAGGGACAAGCTACACAAGAAGCTCCCGTTTCTTCAGCGGCGGGGGCAGCGGGCGGGGAAGCTTATTTGTCGCCGTAGTGTTCACCGAATTGGGCGATGCGCAGGTTGTCGCCTTCGGCTTTGTAAATCAAGCGGTGCTCCTGCGTGATGCGGCGCGACCAGAAACCTTTATAAGCGGTGCCTTTCAGGGGTTCCGGTTTACCAGTACCAGCAAAGGGCGTGCGGGCACACTCGCGCAGCAAGGTGTTGATTTTTGCCAGAATCTTGGGGTCGGTGCGCTGCCAATAGAGGTACTGCTCCCACGCTTCGGGCGCCCAGCAGAGCGTCCTATTCATTATCAATCAGGACGTGCACTTCACCCTGACCATTTTCGAGCCGTTCGATGGCCGCCAGCACGCGGGCATGGTTGGCGGGGTTGCTTTCCAGGCGTTGCGTGGCATCCATTGTTTTGGAGCGTACGGGCCGGGCTTTCATGTAGGGCAAGCTATGCAGCAACTCCATCACAAAGGCAGCTTTTTCGTCGGGGAATTCGAGGGCGACTTTCATACTATTCAAAACTACGAAGAATCAGCATAGTTCCTGACGCCTGCTTGCCGCTACTGCAGAAGCTCCCGTTTCTTCAGCGGCGGGCGCAGCGGGCGGGGGGGTTTAGGGCGGCCGTGGCTACCGTGGGGCAGAAACTGTGGTATCGTTCCAGCGGCGGGGCAGCGGGCAGGAGCTTATTTATCGCCGTAGTGGAAGCGGCAGGCAGCGATAAACAGCGTTTCGCCTTGCGCCTGATATACCAAGCGGTGCTCATGGTTGATACGCCGCGACCAGAAACCACGCAACTCGTTTTTTAACGCCTCCGGCTTGCCCGTGCCTTTATGAGGCGTGCGGATACATTCCTTGATGAGGTCGTTGATTTTGTGCAGGATGTCGCGGTCGGATTCCTGCCAGTGCAAATAATGCGCCCACGCTTTTTGAGAGAAACTAACCAGCATTAGCTGAGTTCTTTCATCGGAACGGTTTGGCCCTGCCGGATTTGTTCAATAGACGCTAGCAATTCGCGGGCATTGGCCGGGTTGCTCAACAGATAGTCGGTTTCGTCCTGCGGCTTGGCTTTCGTGCGGGCCGGCGTGGCCTTCACAAAAGGCAGGCTTTGCAGCAACTCCATCATAAAGGCCGCTTTGTTGTCAGGAACTTCCAGCGTGATTTTCATACCATCCAAAATTACAAAGTTTCCGCTTAGTTCCTGACGCCTGCTTTAAAAGCCTTCGTTTCTTCCGCGGCGGGGGCAGCGGGCGGGGCGGTGGGCAGCATTCCATCAAATAAGCCCGAACGAAAGAGCCCCAGCAACTGCCGGGGCTCTTTCGTTAGTGCATGAAGCAACCGGCAAGCAGTTGGGCGGCTACTTCAGCTTGATGCCTTGCGCCTCCATTTGCTTTTCCGCCGCGTTTTGGTTGGCCAGGTATTGGGCGTGCTGCTCGGGTGTGCGCTGGGTGCCCAGGCTGGCCAGGTGCTGCTGTAGCTCGGCGGCGGGCATATCGGCCCCGTAGGATGGGGTGCCCGGCTGCTGCCGCCACGACTCGTGCAGGCTGCCGTTGTCCACGGCGTCGAAGCCCAGCATTTCGACCAGCGCCATTACCTTTTGCTTGGCGGCGGCATCGTCGCCGGCCACGGGCAGCGAGATGCGGCCGGGCGTGCCGGCGGGCTGCCCCTTTTGTTCGAGGTGCGCGGCGTAAATGTTGTTGAACACCTTCACCACTGGCCGGCCCAGGTGCTGCTGCACCCATTCGCTCTCGGTCAGGTCGCCGCTTTCCAGCTCGGGCAGCTGGCCATCGCGCAGCAGGGGGTAGTAGTTGCTGGTGTCAATCACCGGCACGTCGGCGGGCACGCCCGCGAACAGGTCATTGGGCAGGTCGGGGATATTTTTTAGTGGAATCGTCACTACAATGATTTCGCCGTGGCGGGCGGCTTCCCGGGCCGTGACGGGAATAGCGCCGGTTTTTTGGGCCAGGGCCGTCAGGGTTTCGGGGCCGCGCGAGTTGGCAATGTAGACCGAGTGGCCGAGGCTGGTGAGCCGCACGGCGAGGGCACTGCCGATGTGGCCAGCCCCAATGATTCCGATGTTCATAAGCAGTAAGATGAGCGAGTATGTTGTGAGCCGCTATTCTGTAAAGCGGGTCGTTCTAAGACTACCCGTCCGGCAGGATTGTTTTACTTGTGTGGATTATCTGCAGTAAGGAAACCGCGTACAGAATAACCACCCGGAGTAAGGTAGCCCAAGCTAGGCGCACTGAAGCCCGACGTGGTTGACGGGCGCAGAAGCCTTCGCATCTCGGAGCGGCGCCCGCAACGGGCGTCACGGCGGCAGGCGAGAGGCAACGGCCTTGCACCACAAACTACTACAGCCCAAACGGCTACTCCGATTGGCCTACACTGCGCTTAGCCACGGTGCGGCCGCATTAGTCCAACACTCCATCCAATGAGCCAATCGAAGACGCGGGCGGGCAGCAGCCGCGGCATAACCCAGTCGCGCAGCAGGTTTGGCACGATGGCGTAGCGCAGGCGCGGGCGGGGCGTTTCCATAATTGCCACCAGCCGTCCGGCCACGTATTCGGGCAGGAACCCGTGGGCGCGGGTGCGGTTCACGAAATTGACGAAGCGCCCGGCAGAAGCATAATAAGGCGTATCGCGGTATGTTTCCAAGTCAATTCCCTTGTCCCAGATGGGCGTTTGGGTCACGCCCAACCCAATGAGAATCATTGGCACGCCGAAGAGCTGCAGCTCGCGACGCCACGCGGCCGTGATGCCTTCCAAGGCGTGCTTGGTGCCCACGTAGGCGCCCACAAACGGGGCGGCTACCTGCCCGTTCACCGAGCCAATGTTGAGCACCCGCCCCGGGCGGCCCTGAAAATCGGGCAGGGCCCCCAGCAGCGGCAGAAAAGCCTGGGTTACTTGTATCAGCCCCAGCACGTTCACCTCGAAATGCTGCCGCACTACGGCCATAGGCTGGTACAGCAGCGGGCCCCCAAAGGCCACGCCGGCGTTGTTGATGAGGCCGCGCAATGTGGCCCCGGCCAACTGCCGCTCCACCGCTGCGGCGGCCTGCGCAATGGCGGGGCCGTCCGTTACGTCGAAGAGCAAGGGCACGAAGGCTTCGCCCAGCTCGGCTTGCAAACGGGCGGCGTCGGCCGGCTTTCGCACGCTGCCAAACACGCGGTAGCCGCGGTTCACGAACGCCTGGGCCGCGGCCAGCCCCACGCCGCTCGACACACCCGTAATCACTACGGCAGGCAGGAAATTATCCATGAACCTAAGTTAACCGAATTCCGGCGACTCTGGCACGTGCGCCGCCCGGCCTCGACACGGCTGCGCCTGGGCACTGGGGATGCGCTCAATTGAATTTAATCGTACCACGACGGGTAGGCAGGGCCCTCACCGCGTCAAAACAGCGCGCATTAATAAGTACCGCGTAAGGCATTTCTACTCAAACGACACCTCTTTTCGCTGGGGGCCTTACCAGCACTTTCGGATAAACAAAAACGGCCCACTGCACAGCGGGCCGTGTTTGTTTGCCTCTTTATAAAACCCTTAGCACCTATTTCCGGCGCGGCGCGGCTTTCTTGGCTGGGGCCTTTTTGCGGGCCGGGGCGGCGCCTTTGGGGGCCGTTTTGCCCTGGGCCTTGAGCGCGGCCACGGTCGGGGCGGGGCCGTACTTGGCCTCGGCCGGGTTGGCGTCGCCGTTCAGGTAAGGATCCATTTCCACGCGGCGGTTCCGGGCCTGGCCGGCCTTGGTCTTGTTCTCGGCGATGGGCTTGAGCTTGCCGTAGCCGCGGGCCTCGATGCGGGCGGCCGGGATGCCCTTGGCCAGCAGGTAGGCGCGCACGGCCGCGGCCCGGTCGTAGGAGAGGCGCAGGTTGTAGGCCTCGTTGCCCACGTTGTCGGTGTGGCCCGAAATGCTCAGGCTGTAGTCCGGGTACTCGTTGAGCACGGCCACGATCTGGTCCAGGCGCTTGTTGGAGACCGGCAGCAGCCGGGCCTTGTTGAACTCGAACTGGATGAACTTGGTCGCTTCCTGGAGCACCTTCTTGGCTTCGGCCTTCATTTCCGGGCAGCCTTTGTTGGCGGCCGGGCCGGGCGTGTCGGGGCACTTGTCCTGGTAGTCGGGCACGCCGTCGCCGTCGCGGTCGAGCGGGCAGCCGCTGGCGTCCACTTTCACGCCGGCCGGCGTGTCGGGGCACTTGTCGAGGTAGTCGGCCACGCCGTCGGCGTCGGCGTCGAGCGGGCAGCCGGCGGCGTCCACTTTCACGCCGGCCGGCGTGCCGGGGCACTTGTCCTGCTCGTCGGCCACGCCGTCGCCGTCGGCGTCGGGGCAGCCCTGCAGCGCGGCCAAACCCTTCACGTCGGGGCACTTGTCCACGTAATCGGCCACGCCGTCGCCGTCGCGGTCGAGCGGGCAGCCGGTGGCGTCCACTTTCACGCCGGCCGGCGTGTCGGGGCACTTGTCTTTGCGGTCGGGCACGCCGTCGCCGTCCGTATCCTTGGCTTTGCCTAGGTTGGCCGTCAGGCCGGCCGAGAATTGCAGGTAGCGGTCGTGGTTGTAGTAAAAGCCCGAGGCGTTGCTGGCCGAGCCGTCGAGTTTTTCATCGCCGGTGACCAGCATGTGCTCGCCGGCCTGGGCAAACATGCTGAAGCCGGGCGTGATGCGAAAGGTCAGGCCCACGGCCCCTTGCGCGTCGAACGACGTGAAATCGAGGTGGTTGTTGGGGGCCGTCGGCGAAGCGTAGCGGTCGGAGTTGATGCGGGCCACGCCCGGCTGGAGCAGGATGTAGGGTTGAATGACCGCGTCTTCCTTCAAGGCCCAGCCGTTGTTGAGCTTGAACTTGAAGCCCAGCCCGTAGGTGCTGATGTTGGCGTAGAAGCGGGTGCCGTTGTTGGCAAACGCCCCCGTCGGCGACGGGAAGCGCAGCGTGGCCTGGTTCGCCGACAGGTTGATGTCGACGCCTTTGCTCAGGTAGCGGCTGAGGGTGAGGCCACCGCCGTAGGTGTTGTTTTTCAGCTTGAAGTAAGTGTTGCCCATGTCGCCCATGTACTGGAGCGTGGTCGCGTACCCGCTGATGCCGTATTTCTGGTCGGCCGTCTGGGCCTGGCTGCGGGGGGCCGCTGCCAGCACGCCCAAGCCAAGCAAGGTGGCGGAAGATAACAGGTGTTTCATGTGAAAAGAAAAGGGTGAAAGTGTGCCGGTTGTGATAAATCCGGGGTAAGAAAATCGTGAAATTACGGTATGCAGGCTGTTTTTGCTGGTCGGAGTACGTAGCCGGTCCGGTTTCGGTTGTTCCGGGGCCCCGGCGAGGGCCCCGGCAACCGGGCCGGGGCCACTACAGCGCTTTGCCCACGGCGGCCGCGGCGTTGGCAATGGCCGTTGCCAGCCCGGCCGCGTTTTTGCCGCCGGCGGTGGCAAAAAACGGCTGCCCGCCGCCGCCGCCCTGGATGTCCTTGGCCAGCTCGCGCACCAGCGCCGTGGCGTTGAGCCGGCCCGCTTTGGCAATGTCGTCGTCGAGCATCACCGCCAGCTGGGGCTTGCCGTCGATTTCGGCCCCGAGCACGAGCACGAGGTTGGGCACGGCCTGGCGCAGGTTGAAGGCCAGGGTTTTGAGCGCCTCCGCGCTGCCGGCCTGCACCTGGGCAGCCAGGAAATTGACGCCGTGCAGGGCCCGCACCTGGGCCACGAGCTGCTCTTTTTGCTGGTTGATGCTTTGCTGGGCAAACTGCTCGATTTGCTTGCGCAGGGCCGCCACTTCCTCGCCCTGCTTTTCGAGCGTGGTCAGCAGGTGCTGGGGGTGGCCGAGGGCCTCGCGCACCTGCGCCAGTTGGGCCAGCTGCTGGTCCACGAAGGCTTCGGCGGCCCCGGCCGTCACGGCTTCGATGCGGCGCACACCGGCCCCCACGGCGCTTTCGGCCGTGATTTTGAAGTAGCCGATCTGGCCGGTGTTGGCCACGTGCAGGCCCCCGCACAGCTCCACCGAGTAGTCGCGGTCGAAGGTGATGACGCGCACAAAGTCGCCGTACTTCTCGCCAAACAAGGCCATGGCCCCCAGGTTTTTCGCTTCGGCAATGGGCACGTGGCGGCGCTCGTCGAGCGGAATTTGGCGGCGGATGCGCTCGTTCACGAGCTGCTCAACCTCGCGCAGCTGCCCGTCGGTCACCTTCGTGAAATGCGAAAAATCGAAGCGCAGCAGCTTGTCGCTCACCAGCGAGCCTTTTTGCTGCACGTGCTCGCCCAGCACGCGGCGCAGGGCGGCTTGCAGCAAGTGCGTGGCCGTGTGGTGGTTGCGAATGAGCGCGCGCCGGGCCGCGTCGGGCCGGGCCCGGAACGTCTGGCCCAGCTCCTGCGGCAGCGCCAGCACGGTGTGCAGGATGAGGTCGTTTTCGCGCTTCGTGTCGAGCACGCGCAGCTTGTCGAAATCCGACTCCAGGTAGCCGGTGTCGCCGATCTGCCCGCCGCTTTCGGCGTAGAAAGGCGTTTGGTCGAGCACCAGCTGGTACTCGGCTTTGCCCTTGGCGGTGGTTTTGCGGTAGCGCAGGATGCGCGCCGGGGCCTCGTCGTGGTCGTAGCCCACGAACACGTTGGGGCCCTCGGTTTCGGCCACCGCCACCCAGTCGCTCTGCTCGGTTTCCTGGGCGTTGCGGCTGCGGCTTTTCTGCTGTTCCAGGGCCTGGGCGAAGCCTTTTTCGTCCACCGTCAGCCCTTTTTCGCGGGCGATGAGGGCCGTCAGGTCCAGCGGAAAGCCGAAGGTGTCGCTCAGCTCAAAGGCCGTGGGGCCGTCGATCACGCCGCCGTTCCGGCGGGCGGTTTCTTCCAGCGCGTCGAGCCGGCGCAGGCCGGTTTCGAGCGTTTTCAGGAAGGCAATCTCCTCTTCCTCAATCACCCGCGTCACGAACGCCTGCTGGGCTTTGAGCTCGGGGAAGATGCCGGCCATCTGGTCGGCCAGCACCGGCACGAGCTTGTAGAGGAACGGCTGCTTCTGGTTCAGGCTCGAAAACGCGTAGCGCACCGCGCGCCGCAAAATGCGCCGGATGACGTAGCCGGCCTTCACGTTGCTCGGCAGCTGGCCGTCGGCGATGGTGAAGGCGATGGCGCGGATGTGGTCGGCCAGCACGCGGATGGCGATGTCGGTTTTCTCGTGCTCCGTGGCGGGCTGGTCGGTCACGGCGGCGGGGGCCGTGCCGTGGTACGCCACCCCGGCTTCCTTTGCAATGAACTGGATCAGGGGCTGAAACACGTCGGTGTCGTAGTTCGACTTCACGCCCGACACGGCCATCATCAGGCGCTCGAAGCCCATGCCGGTGTCCACGCTCTGTTCGGGCAGCTTGATCAGCGACTTGTCGGCCAGGCGCTGGAACTCCATGAACACGTTGTTCCACACCTCCACCACTTGGGGGTGGTCGGCGTTCACCAGCCGGTGGCCCGGCGTGGCGGCGCGCTCCTCGTTGGAGCGCAGGTCGACGTGGATTTCGGTGCAGGGCCCGCAGGGCCCCGTGTCGCCCATCTCCCAGAAGTTATCTTTTTTGTTGCCGGGCAAAATCCGGTCGTCGGACGTGTACTGGCGCCACAGCGCCTGGGTTTCGGCGTCGGGGCCCAGGCCGTCGCCTTTATCGCCCTCGAAATACGTGACGTAGAGCCGGTCTTTTTCCAGCTTGAACACGTCGGTGAGCAGCTCCCAGGCCCAGGCGATGGCGTCTTTCTTGAAATAATCGCCGAACGACCAGTTGCCGAGCATCTCGAACATGGTGTGGTGGTAGGTGTCGTAGCCCACTTCCTCCAGGTCGTTGTGCTTGCCGCTCACGCGCAGGCACTTCTGGGTGTCGGCGATGCGCCGGAAGGGCGCGGGCTTGTTGCCCAGGAAATAGTCTTTGAACGGGGCCATGCCGCTGTTGATGAACAGCAGCGTGGGGTCGTCCTTCACCACCAGCGGGGCCGAGGGCACGATGTGGTGGCCCTTGCTGGCGAAGAAATCAAGGAATTGCTGGCGGACGTGGGCGGCGGTGGGAAGCGACATAAACAGTGGCCGGATGCGGATTAATCGGTACTTTTCGGCTGAAACGCAAAGGTAGCCCCATGCCCTATAAAGAGCGCACCATCGAAAAACAGTATTTTACCATCGGCGAGGTGGCGGCCCAGTTCAAGGTGGCCGAGTCGCTGGTGCGCTTCTGGGAAACCGAGTTCGACGAATTGAAGCCGCGCCGCAGCAAAAAGGGCAACCGCCTCTACACGCCGCAGGACATCGAAACCTTCCGCACCATCTTCCACCTCGTGAAGGAGCGCGGCTACACCATCCCCGGGGCCCGCGAAATGCTCAAGCAGAAGGGCCCCCAGCTGAAGGACAAAATCGACGTGGTGCAGTCGATCGAGCGGGTCCGGGCGTTTTTGGTGACGCTGAAAAAGGAGTTGGACGTGGCCCGGCCGGAATAAGCAGCACGCCTTTGGCGCGGGGGCCCGGTGGGGCCCTCAGGCCGTCCTGCTGAGCGCAGCCGAAGCACGACGGCCCTTTCCCTGCCCAAGCACCAAGCACCAAGCACCAAGCACCAAAAGAATGCCCGAAACCCTTACCGACGACCTTTTCCACGAGCTGGCCCTGACGCTGCTGCCCGGCATCGGCCCGCAGCTCACGCGGCAGCTGATGAGCTACGGGGGCTCGGCCAAAAACGTGTTGCTGATGCCGCCGGGCAAGCTGCGGCGCATCCCCGGCGTGGGGCCCAAAATGGTGGCCAGCCTCACGGGCCCCGAGCGGGCCACGGCCCTGCGCCGCGCCGAACAAGACCTGCGGCAGGCGGAAAAGGAGGGCGTCGAAATCTTATTTTACACCAACAAGCGCTACCCGCGCCGGCTGAAGCAGATTTCCGACGCGCCGGCCATCCTCTACTACCAGGGCCCGGCCGACTTGAACGCGCCCAAAACCGTGGCCATCGTGGGCACGCGCCAGGCCACCGACTACGGCCGCGAGCAAACCGAGCGCCTCGTGCGCGGCCTGGTGCCGCACCAGCCGCTGGTGGTCAGCGGCCTGGCGTATGGCATCGACATCCTGGCCCACCGCGCCGCCTTGCAGGAAGGACTGCCCACGGTGGGCGTCATGGCCACCGGCTTGGACGTTATCTACCCCGCCGCGCACCGCAAAACGGCCGATAAAATGCGCGAAGTGGGCGGCCTGCTCAGCGAATTTCCGTTCGGCACGCCGCCCGACCGCTACAATTTTCCGGCCCGCAACCGCATCATCGCCGGCCTGGCCGACGGCACGGTGGTGGTGGAAGCCACGGCCAAGGGCGGGGCCCTCATCACCGCCGAGCTGGCCCTGGGCTACGACCGCGACGTGCTGGCCGTGCCCGGCCCCCTGGGGGCCCTCACCTCCGAAGGCTGCAACGCGCTGATCAAAAACAACAAAGCCGCCCTCTACCAGGAGCCCAAAGACCTGGAAATGCTGCTGAACTGGGACGCCGCCCTGCACCAGTCGGGCAAGTTCAAGCCCGCTCCCTCCTACTCGCCCGACGATTTTACGCCCGACGAATTTGCCTTGCTGGCCGTGCTGGCCGCCGCCAGCGGCCGCGAAGCACAGATGGACGACCTGGCCTGGAAAGCCCAGCTGCCCATCCACGCCGTGGCCGCGCTGCTGCTGGGGCTGGAGTTTCGGGGCGTAGTACGGGCCCTGCCGGGCAAACAGTTTGCGCTGGCCTGAACCACGCAACCGCGCCGTTTTTTAGACTACCCAAATTTCAAGAACGCCCCCGGGCGGCCGGCTTTTTCGCCGGCCGCCCGGCAATCGCTGGGCAATCGCCCCAGTAATCGCCCCGGCAATTGCCCGGATAATCGCCCGGATAACCGCCCCGGCAATCGCCCAGCCCTCAGCCGCCCCACCACGTGGCTCTCCGCATTTTTGTTTCTGAACCACGGCATGCTCCTCCTTCACAACGGCCAGCTGCGGGCCCAAGCCGGCTTCGCCCTGCCCCTGCCCAACCGCGGCCTGGCCTTCGGCGACGGCTTCTTCGAAACCCTGGTTTTCGCCGGCAACCGCCTACGCCTCGCCGCCGACCACCTCGGGCGCATGCAGGCCGCCGCCGGGGCCCTGCACCTGGCCCTGCCCCCCGCGTTGGCTTCGGCCGAAGGGCTGGAAAACGCGCTGGGGGCCCTCGCCGCCGCCAATGCCCTGCCCGCCGCCCGCCTGCGCCTTCAGCTCTGGCGGGCCGGCGGCGGCCGCTACGCCCCGCCCACCGACGCGGCCGAGTGGCTGGCCACCGCCGAAGCTTTCGTGGCCGACGAAACGCCCGTTCAGCGCGCCGACTTTGCGCTCGAAACCCATTCCATTCCCTCGCCGCTCAGCTTTTGCAAGGGGCCCCAGGCGTGGCTCTACGTGCGGGCGGCCCACGAGCGGCAGCGGCGCAGGCTCGACGAGATTATTCTGTGCGACGCCGCCGGGCACGTGGCGGAGGCCGGCGCGGCGGCCATTTTTTGGTGGAAGGACGAGGTGCTGTTCACGCCCGCGCTGGCCAGCGGCTGCGTGGCGGGCGTGCGCCGCGCCCAGGTGCTGCGGGCCGCCCGGGCGGCGGGCGTCGCGGGCCGCGAAGGGCTGTTTGTAAAGGAAGAACTGCTGGCGGCCGACGCCGTTTTTACGGCCAACGCGGCGGCGGTGCGGGCCGTGCGGCGGATTGGCGCGGCGGGGTTTGCCGCCGCCCTGCCCGGTTTTCTCCCCGGGGCGGGGTAGCCCGACGCACCCGGCCCGGCGGCCGGCGGCGCGCCGTGTTTCATCCGGCCGCTTACACGGCCACCGGCGCTTTGATGGCCGGCCAGGGGTCGTAGCTCTCCAGCCGGAAGTCGTCGTATTGAAAGCCGAAAATGTCCGTCACGGCCGGGTTGAGGCGCATGTGCGGCAGCGGGCGGGGCGCGCGCGTGAGCTGCAGCCGGGCTTGCGCGAGGTGGTTGGCGTAGAGGTGCGTGTCGCCGCCGGTCCAGATGAATTCGCCGGGTTGCAGGCCCGTCACCTGGGCCACCATCAGCGTGAGCAGCGCGTAGGAGGCGATGTTGAACGGCACGCCCAGGAACACGTCGGCCGAGCGCTGGTAGAGCTGGCACGAGAGCCGGCCGTCGGCCACGTAAAACTGGAACAGGGCGTGGCAAGCGGGCAGTTTCATGGCCGGCAGGTCGGCCACGTTCCAGGCCGACACCACCATGCGGCGCGAGTCGGGCGTGGTTTTCAGCTGCTCGATGATCTGGCCGATCTGGTCGATGTGGCCGCCGTGGCCGTCGGGCCAGCTGCGCCACTGGTGGCCGTACACGGGGCCCAGGTTGCCGGCGGCGTCGGCCCACTCGTCCCAGATTTTTACGCCGTGCGCCTTGAGGTAGGCAATGTTGGTGTCGCCCCGCAAAAACCACAGCAATTCGTGGATGATGCTCTTCAAATGCACTTTTTTGGTGGTGACGAGCGGGAAGCCCGCCGCCAGGTCGAACCGCAGCTGGGGCCCGAAAATGGACTTGGTACCCGTGCCGGTGCGGTCGGTTTTGAGCGTGCCGTGGGCGAGGATTTGGCGGACGAGGTCGAGGTATTGGCGCATGGCACAGAGCAGCGGAAGCAAAAAACAGCCGGCCAACGGCCCGCCGGAAAGCAAAAATAACGGGCCGCCGCTACCCCGCCGCCGGCGCGCCGGTGAGCAGCGGCAGCAGCCAGTCTTCGCCGGCGCGGGTGAAGCGGTAGCGGCGGTGGCGCCCCTGCTTTTCGTAGGCCACCTGGCCCGTGGGCAGCAGCCGGGCCAGGGCCAGCACCACGTTTTGGCGCGACATGCCTTCGGCGGCGGCCAGTTCGGCGGCGGTGCGGCCCGGGTGCGGGGCCAGGGCCAGGCACAGCCGGGCCAGGGTGTGGCGGCGGTTGCGCAGGCGCACGCCGAGGCCGAGCAGGGCGGCGTCGAGCCGGGCGATGATGGCTTCGCGGTCCTGGCGGGGCGGGGCGGCGGGCGGCTCGTCGCGGGTGGCCACGTGGTGGGCAAACTGGGCCACGAGCGGGTCGGGGGCCCCGGGCCCGGGCGCGGGCGATGCGTTAACAGGTAGAGGCAAAGCGGAAAAGGGAATGATTGAAATGTTAATTGGAATGAGTGAAGTGTATATTAGCAGAGTTGATGTGTTTAAAGGTTAAGCCTACACGTTATAATGTACCATTGGTTTGTACAAAGGAAACAATAATACGGGTATGAGTTTCTTTTTTCTGTACATAAGAAACGATGATGCGTTAAATAGCATGATCAATCGGTTAAAAGGCGGTCCCGAAGCGTTGCAGCGGGCCCGTGGGCGCGGCCCGGATAGCCGGCCGCCGGCAATAATATGGAACAAATTTGCCTCCCCTACGCCGGTCGTGCTGCTCTTTCGGCTGCGCCGCCGAAAGGCGACTATATTTATTAGCCCAAACAACTTCTAAACCCCCAAGCCCATGAAAATTGTCGTAACCGGTTCGTTAGGAAATATAGGCCGGCCCCTGGCGCAGGCGTTGGTGCAGCAAGGGCACGCGGTGACGGTGATCAGCAGCCGGCCGGAAACGCAAGCGGCCATCGGGGCCCTGGGGGCCACCGCCGCCACCGGCTCGCTGCTGGACGCCGAGTTCCTGGCCGCCGCTTTCGCCGGGGCCGACGCCGTGTTCGCGATGGTGCCGCCCAACTTTGCCGTGCCCGATTCGCGGGCCTATTACCAGGAAACCGGCCGCAGCTACGCCCAGGCCCTGCAACGGGCGGGCGTGCGGCGGGTGGTGCACCTGAGCAGCTACGGCGCGCACCTGGACCGGGGCACGGGCTTCATCCTCGGCTCGCACGACGTGGAGGGCCTGTTGGGCGAGCTCCCCGGCGTGGCCCTCACGCACCTGCGCCCGGGGTACTTCTACACCAACCTGTTCGGCTTTGCCGGCATGATAAAAGCGCAGGGCGTGCTGGGCGCCAACTACGGCGGCGACGACCGCCTGGTGCTGGCGCACCCCCGCGACATTGCCGCCGCCGCTGCCGAAGAGCTGGCCGCCGCTCCGGCCCCCGGCCAGCACGTGCGCTACGTGGCCAGCGACGAGCAGACGGCCAACCAAATCGCCCGCGCCCTGGGCACCGCCGTTGGCAAGCCGGCGCTGCAGTGGCTCACCTTTAGCGATGCGCAAGCGCAGGCCGCCCTGGAGCAGAGCGGCTTGCCGGCCAACGTGGTCACTAATTTTGTGGAAATGGGCGCCAGCATCCACAACGGGGCCTTGCAGCAGGACTACGACCAGCACCGGCCCGCGGCAATGGGCCAAGTGAAGCTGGCCGATTTTGCCCAGGAATTCGCGGCCGCTTATTAATATTAAAAAGCTGTTTGAGTTAGCGGTGATGGCGCGGGGCTGTGCCCCGTGCCGCTTATGGGCGGGCCTCCGGCCCGCGCCGGGGGGATAATAGGCCTTTCATTCGCCAATGGCAGGCCAGAGGCCTGCCCATAAGTAGACACGGGGCAGGGCCCCGCGCCATAATGCGCCGCTGGCCACCAAAAAAGCCGCCCCGGTTGGGGGCGGCTTTTTCTATGGATCGGAAAGCCAGTCTTACATCGTTTTGGCAACCGCGGCTTTGGGGGCGGGCTTGGCGGCGGCGGTTTTCATGCCTTTCATGCAGCAGGTGCCGCCGGCCATGGAGCAGGCGGCTTTTTTGCCTTTGGCGGTTTTGCCGGGGCCCTCGTGGGCGAAGGCGGCGGTGCCGGCAGCGGCGAAGAGGGCGAGGGCGAGCAGGGCGTTTTTCATGGCAGAAGTAAAGGAAGAGGTTGAGAGAAACAAAAGGGCAAAACGGGGCGTTTTCCGCTTGTCTTCCTTAAAAGTACTGCGGAAGCGCAAAAGTTCAGCGCGGCCACCGTCGGCTCCGCTTCCCCCGCGGAACCGGTTTCCGCGCCTTTCCAGCGTATGACCCTTCGCCGTTCTGCTTACTTCGCCCTGCTCGTGCTGGGGTTGCTTTCCGCCCTCAGCGCCTACTACGTGGCCCAGCTGCGGTTCAACTACAATTTCAACGACTTCTACCCCGCCGGCGACCCCGACCTGGACTACTACCAGGGCTACACCCAGCGCTTCGGCAACGACAACGACTACGTG
>JANXOE010000298.1 GCA_025353745.1 Hymenobacter sp. | reverse complement strand
GATTCCAGATTCATCATGTGGCGCATTATTGGGTATTCGCCGGTGATGCCCATGCCGCCGTGGATCTGGCGGGCTTCGCGGGCCACGTGCAGGGCCATGTCCACGGAGTTGCGCTTGGCCATGCTGATTTGGGCGCTGGTGGCCTTGCCTTCGTTTTTGAGCACGCCCAGGCGCCAAGCCATGAGCTGGGCCTTGGTGATTTCGGTGATCATCTCGGCCAGCTTGCGCTGCTGGAGCTGGAAGGCGGCGATGGGCTTGCCGAACTGCTCGCGCTGGAGGCTGTACTTCAGGGCCGACTCGTAGCAGTCGATGGCCGCGCCGATGGCCCCCCAGGCGATGCCGAAGCGGGCCGAGTCGAGGCAGCTCAGGGGGCCCCGGAGGCCTTCGATGTTGGGCAGGATGTTTTCCTTGGGAATTTTTACGTTGTCGAACACCAGCTCGCCGGTGATGCTGGCGCGCAGGCTCCACTTGTTGTGAATTTCGGGGGTGGTGAAGCCTTCCATGCCGCGCTCGACGATCACGCCCTTGATGCGGCCCTGCTCGTTTTTGGCCCACACCACGGCCACCTGGCACTCGGGCGAGTTCGAAATCCAGAGCTTGGCGCCGTTCAGAATGTAGTGGTCACCAGCGTCTTTGATGTTGGTGGTCATGCCGCCGGGGTTCGAGCCGTGGTCGGGCTCCGTCAGGCCGAAGCAGCCCAACCACTCGCCGCTGGCCAGCTTGGGCAGGAACTTGCGCCGCTGCTCCTCCGAGCCGTACTGGTAGATGGGGAACATCACCAGCGAGCCCTGCACCGAGGCCGTGGAGCGCATACCGGAGTCGCCGCGCTCGATTTCCTGCATGATCAGGCCGTAGCTGATGTAGTCTAGGCCGCCGCCGCCGTACTCGGTCGGGATGGTGGGCCCGAAGGCCCCCACGTCGCCGAACTTGCGCACGATTTCGGACGGAAAATGCGCCTGCTGGGCCCACTTCTCGATGCTGGGCGAAATTTCTTTCTTGACGAAGTCGCGGATGCTTTGGCGGATGAGCAGGTGCTCCTCGGTGAGCAGGCCGTCGAGGTCGAAGTAGTCGGTGAAGCCGTTGGCGTTGGTGCTGCCGCCCTGGGCGGTGTGGGCTTTGGCGTCGGGGGAAAGGACGTCGGCGATGGAGGACATAGCGGGGCGGGAATTGATGAGTGTGGCAAAGGTAACAGCCAAGGCCAGCGGACGTTCAACCGGGCCCGGGGTTTCGGCAAAAAAGCTGGCGAGGGCAATTGCCGGGCCCCGAGGGCCCCGGCCGGGGCCCTACCAGCGCAGGTTCACCGAGGCCAGGAAATGGGCGAAAGCCTGCGGGTAGTAATAGCTGTAGTACTGCGCCCGGCCGCCGCTGATGTAGCCGTAGGTGTAGCCGTTGTTCACGTAGTTGGCGCCGAACACGTTGTTGAGCAGGCCGGCGATTTCAATCTCCCGAAAGCCCAGCGCAGTGGGGTGCCAGCGGTAGCGCACGCGGGCGTCCTGCACGTAGTAGGGCGCGAGGCTGCGGCTGTCGGTGCTGGTGTTGTCGAGGTACTGGCGGCCGGCGTAGCGGGCCAGGGCGGCCAGGCGCAGGCCGGGCAGCGGCTCGTACTCCAGGGTGTAGGCGAAGGTGACGCTGGGCGAAAAAGAAATGTTGGTTTGCTGGAACGCGGTGCCCTTTTCACCCCCGTTGTCGTAGTCGGCCAGGTAGTCGGTGTAGTGGTTGATTTTGTTGCGGCTGAAGGTGGCCGTCGGGCTGAAGGCCAGGCCCCGGGCGAGCTGGGCGGCGGCCTGCAGCTCTACGCCGGTGCGGTACGAGTTGCGCACGTTGGCGTGCACGGGGTTGCCCACGTCGTCGAGGTGGCCGCTGAGCACGAGCTGGTCGCGGTATTCCATCAAATAGTAGTTGGCCGACCACTGGAAGGGCCCCGCGGTGCGGCGCAGGCCCAGCTCGAAGTTGTGGAGCTTCTCGGCGGTGGGGCGGCGCTCGGCGGGCGTGTCGGTGTAGTCGGTGCGGGTGGGCTCGCGCTGGGCCAGGGCGTAGGAGGCGTAGGCGGCCAGCCCGTCCTTCACCCGGTACGTGAGGCCGGCTTTGGGGTTGAGAAAGTTGAAGGTGATGGTTTGTTGGCTCTTGCCGCCGTTGGGGCGGCCGTCGGGCGCCAACAGCTCGTAGCGCACGTAGCGGTGCTGCACGTCGCCGAAGGCCGACAGCCGCTCGCCCAGGGCCACCGTGGCGCGGACGTAGGTGTTCACGTCGAGCTTATGGGCGTTGGGCTCCTCGGCGTAGCGCGAGCCGGTTTCGGGGATGCTGTTGCCGCGCTGGGCCCAGGTCAGCTCATCAAAATGCTGGCCGCGGTAGCCCACCACCGCCCCGCCCACGGTGAACGACTGGAGAGAATGAGGGCCCTGGGGCTGGAATTGCAAAGCGTAGGTGGCCCCGTACAGGTCGGTTTTCAGCCAGCGGCGGCGCACGACGTCGGTCGTCGTCAGCGTGTCGAAGCCGCCCCCGGCGCGGGGCTGGAACACCGGGCCCCCGATGCCGTACTGGGCAAAGCCCTGGTTGGCTTTGTACTCCTCGTAATAGCCGCCGCCGCGCGTCCAGAAGGGCGTCACGCTCAGGTTGAGCGCGGGCGTGAGCTGCCGCGAAACCAGGAACTGGTAGTACTCCTGCTGGTAGTTGTCGGTCTGGTTTTTATAGGCCGGCAGGTGCTGGCCGTAGTCGGTGCCGCCCTCGTTGTAGCGGCGGTTTTTGGCGAGCAGCGAGTCGGCCAGGCCGTACCAGGCCTGGTACGTGGTTTCGTGGCCGGTGAGCACCAGGGCCCGGAGCAGGGTTTTTTCGTCGGAATACGTGCCGGCCAGGTACAGCGACTTGAGGCGCGACCAGCCGCGGTCGACGTAGCCCTCGCTCTGCACGCGCGAGGCGCGGGCGTCGAGCGTGAAATGGCCGTTGAGCAAGCCCGTGCCGGCCGCCACGGTGGTTTTCCAGGTGCCAAACGAGCCGGCCGAGTTGTTGATTTCGGCGTACGCTTTCGGGCGCAGGCCCAGGGTTTCCACGTTCAGGCTGGCACCGAAGGCCCCGGCGCCGTTGGTGCTGGGGCCCGCCCCGCGCTGCACCTGAACGCTCTGCACGGACGACGCCAGGTCGGGCAAATCAACAAAATACACCCCGTGGCTTTCGGCCTCGTTCACCGGCACACCGTTGAGCGTCACGTTGATGCGGGTGCCGTCGGTGCCCCGGATGCGGAGGCCGGTGTAGCCCACGCCGGTGCCCGCGTCGGAGGTCGTCACCACGCTCGGCGTCTGGTCGAGCAGGTACGGCAGGTCCTGGCCGAAATTGCGGGCCTGGAGCGGCTCGCGGCCCACGTTCTGGTAGGTGGTGCCGGTGCGCTCGTTGGCCCGGGTGGCCGTGACGACGGCCTCGGGCGTGAGGTTGCGGGCCGGTTGCAGGGCCAGCGGGGGCAGCTGCTGGGCCCCGGGGGCCCCTTGCAGCGGCTGCGTCAGGGCCGCGAAGCCCACGAAGCTGGCCCGCAGCGTGTGCGGGCCGGCCGGCACGGCCGGCAGCGCGAAGCGGCCGGCGGCGTCGGTGGTGGCGCCCAGGCCGGGCACGTCGGGCAGCGTGACGGTGGCCCCGGCCAGGGCCGCGCCCCGGGCATCGGTGAGGGAGCCGGACACGGGGCCTTGCGCCCATGCCGGCGCGGCGGCCAGCGCCAGCAGCGCCGCCCCCGCGAAGGGTAAAGTTTTCAAAAAACTTGTGGGTAAAAAATGGAACGCGCCCGGGCCCCAGGGGTCGGAGCCGAGGCGGAAACGTCCGCGGATTGTTTGTTCCCTTCGCCGGCATTACCCGGTTCAGGTTCGATGGGTATCATCTCAGCCGGCCCCCTTGCGGGAGGCCAGCACCCCTAAACAGGCCGCAAAGGTAGGGCCCCGGCGGGCTGCGGGCAGGCCGCCGCCTATTTTTCTAACTAAGTGATGAATTTTTTGTTGAAAATCAATTAATTTAGGGGACCGGGGCGACGCAACGCCGGGACCGCCCCACGCGTTATCAGCCCAACCGTCCTTCTGCTCACCCGCTATGTACCAGCTCCTTTACGCCGTTGCGCTGTGCGCTGTGCTGCTGTTCGTGCTTACGGTGCCGCGCCGCCGGGTGGGCCCGCCCCCGCCCCCGCCCGACGGCGACGACGACGGCGGCGAACCCCACGACCCCGGCCTGCCCGACCTGGACCTGCCGCCCGGCATTTCGCGCCCCATCAACGACTGGGAGCCCGACTACAACCGTCCGCGCGTCGATGTGTGATTGAAAAGTGTGGGGGCGTGCGCACGCGGAAATGAGCGGCATTCATTGGCTTTGCTCTTTCACATTTCCCCACGCTCTTTTCAAATAACCCCGCCTACGTTGAACGACAGGCTGCTGGAGCCCTGAATGCCGCGGGCGTAGTCGATGGCCAGGTTCGTGCGCAATATTCTGTTGAGGCGCAGGCCCACGGCGGGGGCCACTTTGTTGTGGCGCCTGGCAAGGGGCTCGTCGGCCACGTGGGCATCTTCCGGAACGGCCTCACCGGGCTACCGTTGGCCCAGACTGCCGCCGGCGCTGCCGGCTTAGCTGCCCGCCCACCCGGCAACGGGTTGTCGCCGGTTCTGACTTTACTTGCTCGTCAGCCGACTTCAATGGTGTAAGCCGCCGTGAACGCCTGACCGGGGCCGAGCACCAAAATTCCTTCTTTGTCGCGCAGCTCCTGCGGCGGGCCCACGGGGCTGGCCACGCCGTGCCAGGGCTCGATGCACACGAACGCGGCCCCGGGGCCCTTGGTCCACAGCCCGAGGTAGGGAAAGCCGTCGAAGCGCAGTTGCACGAAGTGCGGCGAGCCGGCCGCGCGCAGGGCCAGGCGCGTGAAATCGTAGTGCCCGAACACCAGCGCGTCGTCGGCAAACAGCTCGTAACTAAGCGGCAGCGTGGCTTGCCGGTGCAGCACGGGGGCGGTTTCGCTGGTGCGCAGCCCCCCGCGCAACAAGTGGCGGTCGAGCGTCACGGGATGATCAAATTCAAAGAAATAATCCTCAAATTTTTCCGCGGGCAGCAGCGGGCAGCGAAACGCCGGGTGGGCCCCGATGCTGAACAACAGGTCTTCCGGGGCCCCGGCGGGGTTGCGCACGTCCCAGCGCACGGCCAGCACCGCGTTGCGTAGCGTGTAGGTGATGGTCAGCTCGAAGGCAAACGGGTAGGCGGCGCGGGTGGCGGCCGAGTCGGTGAGGCGAAACGCCAGCTCGTCGGCCGTGTGGCGCAGCACGGCAAACTCCTGGTCGCGGGCGAAGCCGTGCTGGCCCAGGCGGTAGGGCCGGCCGTGGTGCAGGTAGGTATCGTCGGGCAGACGCCCCACGATGGGAAACAGCACCGGGGCGTGGCGGCCCCACACGGCGGGGTCGGCCGGCCACACGTATTCGAGGCCCGTGGCGGGCACGGCGAGGCTGGTCAGCTCGGCGCCGTGGGCGGCGAAGGCGGCCCGGCAGTGGTCGTTGGCAAGGGCAAGGGCGGGCATGGGCGCGGGAAGCAAGGCAAGCTATTCAGGGCCCTAAGCTACGGCCGGGCCGCCCCGCGCAGCAGCTCGTCGACCAGAAAACGGGCTTCGGCAAAACGCCGCTCCGGGGGCCCCCAGATTTCGGCAAAAGGCGCGGGGCCGTCCCGCAGCTCGCTTTGGTAGAGGTCGTAGAAATGCTGGCGCAGGTGCGGGTGCTCGCGCAGCGGGTCGGGCTCCCAGGGCACGTCCACGCCCAGGAGCAGCACCAGGTCGTAGCGCGGCTGGGCCACGCCCCGGGCAATCCAGTCGGGGCAGTGGCCGAAGGCGTGCTCGGCCCAGATTTTTATCACCAGTAGGTCGGTGTCGCAAAACAGCAGCCCGCCCGGCGCGGCGGCCGCGTCTTCGGCGGCCAGCTGGCCCCGGGCAATGGCTTCGAGATCGGCCAGCGCGTAGGGCGGGCGGCGGCCGGCAAGGTAGGCGCGGGCGTATTCGGGCACCCAGCCCGCCCGGTAATGGGCGGCCAGCTGCTGGCTCAGCGTCGATTTTCCCGTCGACTCCGGGCCGGTCAGCGCGATGCGGAGCGCGGGCGGCGGGGGGTATTGAATATTCAAGAAAAAGAATGATTAATAAGGCAGACGCCAGGGCAAAGGTGCGGCCGGCCGACTTGTAACCGTGGGAGCAGGCGCTCGGAAAGCAATTGCCGCCCAAAGTCTGTTGCAGACACAAATCAATCTCATCACACTGCTATTGAAAGCCGCCGGCCCGCCTTGGCCGCCGGCGTACCTTTGTCTTTCCCGTCACCCCCTGGTTTTATGGTTATTGCCGCTATCAGCCCGATCCAACTAGCCACCCGCCTCGCCGCCGGCGACCCGCTGCAATTGGTGGACGTGCGCGACCCGACGGAGTTCGACTATTGCCACCTGCCCGGCAGCCTGCTGGTGCCCCTCGACGAGCTGCCCCAGCGCGCCGCCGACGTGCCGGCCGAAGGCGAAGTGGTGCTCGTGTGCCACCACGGCGTGCGCTCGGCCCATGCCCTGGCTTACTTGCAGCAGCGCCACGGCCGCCAAAACCTGGTCAACCTGCGCGGCGGCATCGACGCCTGGAGCTGCGAAGTAGACGCCTCGGTGCCGCGTTATTAACCCAGTCAACGGTTAGTGGTTATCAGTGAGCGGGGCAGAGAGCCTGCCTTGACAACTTTTCACGGATAACCGTAAAATGCCCTTTCCCGCGCCCACCGGCCCGCCCCTGATGCGCCAAAGCTGGGGCGACCTGCTGTTCATGCACTGGCCGGTGCCGGCGGCGGTGCTCGCGCCGTTTCTGCCGCCGCGCCTGGCCCTCGACCTGCACGAGGGCCACGCCTGGCTGGCCATCGTGCCGTTTCGGATGTGGGACGTGCGCACCCGCTTCGCCCCGCCGGTGCCGGGGGCCAGTAACTTCCTGGAGCTGAACGTGCGCACCTATGTGCACCTCGACGGCGTGCCCGGCGTGTGGTTTCTCTCGCTCGACGCCACCAACGCCCTGGCCGTGTGGGTGGCGCGCACGTTTTTCCACCTGCCCTACCTGCGCGCCCGCATGGCGCTGACGCGCCCGGCCCCCAACGAGGTGCGCTACACCGCCCGCCGCACCCACGCCGGGGCCCCGGCGGCGCACTTTGCTGCCACCTGGGCCGTGGGCGCACCGCTGCCGCCGGCCGATACCGCGCCCGGCTCGCGGGCGTTTTTCCTCACCGAGCGCTACTGCCTGTACGCGGCCCGGGGCCCCCGCCTCTACCGGGGCCGCATTGCCCACGCGCCGTGGCCGCTGCGGGCCGCCGAGCTGCTGGAATTCGACTCCAACCTGATTGAAGCGCACGGCCTGCCCACGCCCGCCGGGGCCCCGGTGCTGTACGCGGGCGGGCCGCTGGCCGTGGCGCTGTGGCCGTTGCAGCGCGTGTAGGGCCGGGGCACACGCGGGCCGTTGGGCGTAATTTTGGGGCGATGCCCGACGCTTTCCGCCTGCCCCCGCTGCCCGACCTGCCCATTGTGGCGGCCTTGTCCGCCCTGGGCGAGGCCCTCGCCGCCCACGCCCGCGTGGTGCTGGAGGCCCCGCCCGGCGCGGGCAAAACCACGGTGGTGCCGCTCGCCCTGCTGGCCGCCGACTGGCGCGCGCCGGCCGATAAAATACTGGTGCTGGAGCCGCGCCAGCTGGCCGTGCGCGGGGCCGCCGCCCGCCTGGCCCAGCTGCTGGGCGAGCCCGTGGGCCGCACCGTGGGCTACCGCGTGCGGCTCGACAGCAAAGTTTCGAAAGACACCCGCATCGAGGTCATCACCGAAGGCATTCTGACGCGGATGCTGCAGGACGACCCGGCCCTGGAGGGCGTGGCCTGCGTGGTGTTCGACGAGTTTCACGAGCGGAACCTGAACGCCGACCTCGGCCTGGCCCTGGCCCTGGACGCGCAAGCCGTGCTGCGGCCCGAGCTGCGGATTCTGATCATGAGCGCCACGCTGGAGGCGCAGCGGCTGGGGCAGTGGCTGCCGGCGCCGGTGGTGTCGTCGGCCGGTTTTTTGTTTCCGATCGACACGCACTACCTCGACCCGCGCCGGGCCGCCGCCCTGCCCAACCGGCCCGGCGAGCGGCTGGCGGCCCTGGTGCCGGCCCAGGTGCGGGCCGCGCTGGGGGCCCACCCCGCGGGCGACGTGCTGGTGTTTTTGCCCGGCGTGGCCGACTTGCAGCGCTGCGCCCGCCAGCTCGATGCCCTCCCCGACCACGTCGACCTGCACCTGCTGCACGGCGAATTGCCGCTCGAAACCCAGGACGCGGCCCTGCGCCCGGCGCGGGCCGGCCGGCGCAAGGTCATCCTGGCCACCAGCATCGCCGAAACCAGCCTCACCATCGAGGGCGTGCGGGTGGTGGTCGACGGCGGCTTTGCCCGGGTGCCGCGCTTCGTGGCCCGCACCGGCTTCACCACCCTCGAAACCGTGCCCGTGGCCCGCGCCGCCGCCGACCAGCGCCGGGGCCGCGCCGGCCGCCTGGCCCCCGGCACCTGCTACCGCCTCTGGACCGAGGCCGAGCACCACCAGCTGCCCGCCCACCGGGCCCCCGAGATCCAGGCCGCCGACCTCAGCGCCCTGGCCCTGGAGCTGGCCCTGTGGGGCACCGCCAACCCGGCCCAGCTGCGCTGGCTCGACGCGCCGCCCGCCGCCGCCTACGCCCAGGCCCAGGAGCTGCTGCTGCGCCTGGGGGCCCTCGTCGGCGGGCAATCAATAAGCAGCAATGCGCCATTGGCCGTGAACGCGCCGGGCTCGCTTTCGCCGACGGCTAATTCTTCGCCGCTCGTGGCCAATAATGCGTTGAAGCCCACGGCGCACGGCCGGCAGCTGGCCCGCCTGGGCTTGCCGCCGCGGCTGGGGCACCTGGTGGTGCGCGGCCAGGAGCTGGGCCACGGGCCCGCCGCCGCCGCGCTGGCCGCCCTGCTGGCCGAGCGCGACCTGCTGCGCTGGGCCGGCCCCCACGACCCGCGCCCCGCCCCGCCCGACCTGCGCCTGCGCCTCGAAGCCCTGGCCAGCGGCCGGCCCCCGCTGCCCGGCCTGGCCCTGCACCCGGCCACGCTGCAGCGGGTGCGCGAGGTGGCCCGCCACCTGCAAAGCCGCCTGGGCCAGGGCCCAAAAAACCCTGCGCCCGCCGCCTCCCTCACCCAGGCGCCCATCGGCCTGCTCACGGCCCTGGCCTACCCCGACCGCGTGGCCCAGCGCGAAACCGACGGCCGCCTGCGCCTGGCCACCGGCCAGCGCGTGGAGCTGCGCACGGAGGACGTGGACCCGCAGGCCGCGTTTTTCGCCGTGGCCCACCTGGCGGGCCCGGCCGCCGCGCCCCGCGCCGCCCTGGCCGCCCCGGTGAGCCGCGAGGAGCTGGAAACGGCCTTCGCCGGGCACATCATCACCACCGACGAGGTGCGCTACGACCCCGCTACCCAGCGCGTGACCGGCCGCCGCGTGCGCCGCCTGGGGGCCCTGCGCCTGGCCGAAACCGTCATCGGCCAGCCCGACGCGGCGCTGGTGGCCCGCGCCCTGCTGGCGCACTTGCAGGAAGCCGGCCTGCACCAACTGGGCTGGACGCCCGGGGCCCGCCAGCTCCAGCAGCGGCTGGAATTTTTGCGGCACCACTTCCCGGGGCCCTCCGCCGCCGAAGAACCGGGCGCGGCCAGCCCTGCTTCGACCGCCGACGCCTGGCCCGCCTCCGACGACGCCGCGCTGCTGGGCGGGCTGCCCGAGTGGCTGGGGCCCCACCTGGCCGGCCTCAAAAGCCTCGACCAGGTGCAGCGCCTCGACCTGACGGAGCCGCTGCTGGCCCGCCTGCCCGGCGGCTGGGCCCAGCGCCAGGCCCTCGACCGCCTCGCGCCCGCGGCCCTCGAAGTGCCCAGCGGCTCGCACGTCGCCCTCGATTATGCCGACCCCGCCGCGCCCGTGCTGGCCGTGAAGCTGCAGGAATTGTTCGGCCTGACGGAAACGCCCGCCGTGGCCGGGGGCCGGGTGCCGCTGCTGCTGCACCTGCTCTCGCCCGGGGGCCGCCCGGCCCAGGTAACGCGCGACCTGCGCAGCTTCTGGGAAAAAGGGTATTTCGACGTGCGCAAGGACCTCAAGGGCCGCTACCCGCGCCACCCCTGGCCCGACAAGCCGATGGAGCACATCCCGACCAAGCTGACGAAGAAGCGCTTGGGCGCGGGCTAACGAAGCACCGCCTAAAAAGCTCGGCCCGCCGGGGTCCAACCCCGGCCCGCCGGGGTCCGACCCCGGGACGCCACCAAAATAACCCGGCGTTCCGGGCTATTTTGGTGGCGTCCCGGGTTTTTTGCCCGGCCCGCCGGGGTCCGGCCCCGGCGGGCCGGGCTTTTTAGGCGGCGTTTCGAGCTTTTTGCCCGGCGTCCCGGGCCCGGACCCCGGCGCGCCGGGCAAAAAGCTCGAAACGCCGGGCTATTTTGGTGGCACCCCGGGCTTTTTGCTTGGAACGCCGGGGCCCGGGCCCGGAACGCCGCTAGCGCATGTCGTCGTCGCCGACGAACGCGCTGCCGGAGTCGCCGTCGCGGGGCGAGTAGTGGCGGTGCAGCCAGCGCGAGAGGCCCCCGAGGCCGGGCAGCAGCACCCGCTCGGTGATGTTGGCCTGGTCGAGCTTGTCGCGCACCTCCCACTTGAGGGCGGCGGGCACGACGACGCGGAAGTACAGGCCGGGGTGGTGCACCAGCCATTCGTGGAGCACGCTCTGGCCCGTGTTCATCAGCGAAAACAGGGCGTGCTGGTGCACGATGCGGGCGTCGAGGCTGGGCGGCTCCAGAAAGAGCACGAAGGGCTCGGCCTGCTGGGTTTCGAGGTTGCGCAGGCTGTCCGACACGGGGGCGAGCAGCTCGGAGGTGAACACGTTGGAGCCTTCCTGGCGCAGGGCCCGGCGCAGGGCGTCGGGCAGGAATTCGGCGGCCTTCACGTAGTTCAGGGCCCAGATGATGCCGTCCTGGTGGTAGGCCTGGAGGTCGTCGGTGGCGAAGTGCAGCGCCACGTAGGGCGAGTACGTCCAGTCGAGCAGCCGCGTGGGCAAGCCGTGGTGCTGGGCCAGGGCCAGCCAGTCCCACACCGAGGCCGCGGCCGGGGCGGCGGCCGTGTCGCGGGCGTACTTGCGGAAGTTGCGCAGCAAGTGGTGCTCCAGCTCGAAGTAGTTGCCGCCCAGGCGCTGCAAGCTGGTGGTGAGCAAATAGTTCTTCGAGCGCTGCCCGCGGTAGACGAACGGCGAGCGGAAGCGCCCGATGCGCCCGTCCCAGGTGTCCTGAAACAGCAGCTCCTGCAAGTGGGCCCAGGAGGTGGCCACGTGGTCGTTGGCAGAGTAGGGCATGGCCCCGAAGGTAGGGCCGGCCAACCTTTGCGGTCCGCGCCGCGGCCCGGTTGCCGGTGGAAACGGCGCCCGCGGCGCGGACCCCTAAAGCCCGGCGCTACTGCCCGGCCGGGAAGTCGGCCCCTTCGCTCACGCCGGCGTACTGCTCCACCTCATCGCTCAGCTCCTTGATTTTTATGCGGATGCCGCGCACGGCGGCGGCCCCCAGCAGCAGGTGCAGGGGCGGGCGTTCGAGCTGCACCACGTCGTACATGGCCTGGGCGGCGCGCACCGGGTCGCCGGGCTGGGCGCCGCTGTAGCCCTGGATGTCGCCCATGTTTTTGCCCGCCGTGGCGTCGTAGTCGGCGTTTTTGGGCTTCGTGAAGGTGGCCGACTCGCCCGCCCACTTGGTGCGGAAGCCGCTGGGCTCGACGTTGGTGACGCGGATGCCCAGGGGCCCTACTTCCTTCGAAAGCGCCTCGCCGATGCCTTCCAGCGCGAATTTCGAGCCGTTGTAGATGCCCACGCCCGGAAACGCCCGCAGCCCGCCGATGCTGGTGATGTTCAGAATGTGGCCGCTCTTGCGCGCGCGCAGGTGCGGCAGCACGGCCCGCAGCACCCGCAGGGGTCCGAACACGTTCACGTCGAATTGCCGCTGCACCTCGGCTTCGTCGATTTCCTCGATGGGCCCCAGCGAGCCGTAGCCGGCGTTGTTCACCACCACGTCGAGGTGGCCGAGGGCGGCAATGGCCGCCTGCACGGCCCCGGGCACGCGGGCGGCGTCGGCCACGTCGAGCACGAGGCCCAGGCCGTTGGCGCCGGCTTTTTGGGTGAAGGCATCGGCCTGGCTTTGGTGGCGGAAGGTGGCGGCTACTTTGTCGCCCTTGGCCAGCAGCAGCTCGGCCAGGGCCTCGCCGAAGCCGGACGACGCGCCAGTGATGAACCAGTTTTTAGAAGTATTAGAAGCAGAGGACATGGGGTGTTTTACAAATGATGAGCGTACCGAGTGCGTAAGACGGCCAGCAGGGCCGAATTGTTCGCGGGCCGGCGGCGGGGCCCCGGGCGATGACTGGATTACTTGGCTGACGGCCGCCGCGCCCGCTGACTTGTTCTTACCCAAAACCCGAAAGGCTCGGGCGGGCATCTTTCTTCGCCTTTGCTTACTTTGCACGCAACGACCCACTTGCCCGTTGGCGCCGGCACTCTTTGGCGTGAAGCGGTGAAAACGGATGCAGCAATTTTACTCCTCGTCCTGGCTTTATCATGGTGCAGCATCAAGACCTGATTCGAAAAGCATACGCCGCTTTCAACGCACGCGACATTCCGGCCGTGCTGACCACCTTCCACCCACAGGTGCGCTGGTCGAAGGCGTGGGAGGGCGACTACGCCACCGGCCACGACGAGGTACAGGACTACTGGCTGCGGCAGTGGCAGGAGTTGAATCCACACGTCGAGCCGACTGACGTTAGGGAACGAGCGGATGGCAAGCTGGAAGTTGCCGTGCACCAGGTGGTGAAGGATATGCAGGGGCAGTTGTTGTTTGACGGCCCGGTGAAGCACATCTACACCATTCAAGATGGGCTGCTTAAGCAGATGGACATCGAGCAGGTATAATCATCTGCCGCGTCCCACCAAGAAGCCCGGCCATGCAGGCGAGAGGGTTTTTTAGTGTGGCACCCCTGCCCGTCGAGCAGCAGTCCGGCAAAAAGAAACATTATCCTATCTGGAACCAGACAGGCCAATTTTTAGGCAAGAAAGGACGAGTCTACTCCGGCGCGGCGTTTCTTTTTCCTCTCGGTTCCAACTTCCCGACGTAAATTTGCCCGGCAATAGGTTTTCCCTCAAATCCTTTTGCTCATGGCCGACCCCGCCGCCCCCGCTTCCAAGATTGCTTTCGAAGCCCTCACCTACGACGACGTCCTGCTGCTGCCGGCGTACTCCGAAGTACTGCCCCGCGACTGCGACCCCGGCACCCAGCTCACCGCCCGCATCCGCCTCCACATCCCGCTGATTTCGGCGGCGATGGACACCGTGACCGAGGCCGACATGGCCATCGCCCTGGCCCAGGAAGGCGGCCTGGGCATCATCCACAAAAACATGAGCATCGGCAAGCAGGCCGAGCAGGTGCGCCGCGTCAAGCGCAGCGAGTCGGCCCTGATCCAGGACCCGTTCACGCTGCCGCCCACCGCCACCCTCGGCGACGCCCGCCAGCTGATGCGCAAGCACAGCATCGGCGGCATCCCGGTGATCGACGGCGACCACCGCCTGCAGGGCCTGCTCACCAACCGCGACCTGCGCTTCGAGCGCGACCTGAACTTGCCCGTGACCACCGTGATGGTGCCGCTGGCCCGCCTCGTGACGGCCCCCGCCGGCATCGACCAGGCGGCGGCCGAAGCCCTGCTCCAGGACAGCAAAGTCGACAAGCTGCCGCTCGTCGACACCGACGGCCGCCTCGCCGGCCTGATGACGTACAAGGACATCCGCAAGCGCCGCCGCTCGCCCCAGGCCAGCAAAGACGGCCAGGGCCGCCTGCGCGTGGGGGCCGCCGTGGGCGTGACGCCCGACCTGCTCCAGCGCGTGGGGGCCCTCGTGGAAGCCGGCGTGGACCTGGTGAGCCTCGACACCGCCCACGGCCATTCCAAGGGCGTGCTCGACGCGGTGCGGCAAATCAAAGCCGCCTACCCCGACCTCGACGTGATGGCCGGCAACGTGGCCACCGCCGAAGGGGCCCGCGCCCTGGCCGACGCCGGGGCCGACTGCGTGAAGGTGGGCGTGGGCCCCGGCTCCATCTGCACCACGCGCATCATCGCCGGCATCGGGGTGCCGCAGCTTTCGGCCGTGCTGGAGGCGGCCCGGGGCCTGGCGGGCACCGGCATTCCGCTGGTGGCCGACGGCGGCATCAAGTTTTCGGGCGACATCGTGAAGGCCCTGGCCGGGGGCGCCGCCGCCGTGATGGTGGGCTCGCTGCTGGCCGGCACCGAAGAGTCGCCCGGGCAGCTCATCATCTACGAAGGCCGCAAGTACAAGAACTACCGCGGCATGGGCTCGGTCGAAGCCATGGAGGAAGGCAGCAAAGACCGCTACTTCCAGGCCGCCGAAGATGACGTGAAGAAGCTCGTGCCCGAAGGCATTGTGGGCCGCGTGCCCTTCAAAGGAGCCGTGAGCGAGATCATCTACCAGCTCGCCGGCGGCCTGCGCGCCGGCATGGGCTACGTGGGGGCCCCCGACCTGCCCGCGTTGCAAGCGGCCCGCTTTGTGCGCATCACCGGGGCCGGCCTGCGCGAGAGCCACCCCCACGACGTGCAAATCACCCGCGAGGCTCCCAACTACAGCAGCCGCTAGCCGGGCGGGGCTTTCCCTCCCATTTGCGGCAGCAACATGTTATCTTGCACGCCGGCCGCGCCCTCAAAAAGTGCGCCGGTCTGCTTGATTCTGCTTCGCCCCTGTTTTCGTCTGTGCGCAACCCGTTACTCCTCATAGGTTTTTTACTCGCGCTGCTCAGCGGCGGCTTGGCAGCGGCCAGCCTTTGGGGGCCCCACGGGGGCGGCCCGCCCCCGTGGCTGGCCTGGGCAGCGCTGGCCGCCGACCTGGGCCTGCTGGCGGTGCTGGCGGTTTTATTTTTTCGGAAGCCGGCCCCGGCCGCAGTTGCGGCCGTGCCGCGGCGCGCCGAGGTCCAGAGCCTGCAACGCTTGGTGCAAATCGTGCAGCACGGCCAGACGTCGGCCGAGATTTACCACATCCTGCTCGAAGCGGCGGTGCAAACCGCCCGGGCCGACGCGGCCTGGCTCGACCTCAACCCCGACCACGCCAGCATCGGCGGCGCCGATGCCACCCAGTACTACCGCCTCGCGCCCGCCCAGGCCGACGCGCTGCGGGCGGGGCTGCGCGTGCTCCCGCTGCCGCCGCACGAGGACGAGTTCATCACCAACGACCTGAACTTGCACCCCGGCTTCGCGGCCTTCCCGACCGACTTTCGCTCCTTGATGCAGTTGCCCTTGCGCGGGCCGCGCCTCGACTACGGCGTGCTTTACCTGTTGAAAGCAGAGCCCCACACCTTCGACAGCGAGGACCTGAGCGTGCTGCAAACCTTCACCAGCCAGGCCGTGCTCAGCATCGAAAACCTGACCCTGAACGCCATCGCCCTTCACAACCAGCGCACCCAGGAAGAGCTGAAAATTGCCTCAGAAGTGCAAGACAGCCTGATTCCGAAAAAGCTGCCCACCGACGACTGGTTTGAAATCAGCACCCACTCGCTGGCGGCCAAGGAAGTGGGCGGCGATTTCTACGATTTCCTGCTGCTGCCGGGCCGGCGGCTGGCCGTCATTATTGGCGACGTGAGCGGCAAGGGCATAACGGCCGCCTTCCACATGGCCCAGATGAAGGGGATCTTCCACGCCCTGATGCAGGGCAACCCGCTGGCCAAGAACGAGCGCGACCGGTTTCCGCTGCCCAGCCGCTTCATGGCGCAGGCCAACGCCGCCCTGGCCCACTGCTTGGAGCGCTCGTCGTTCATCACTTCCTCGCTCTACATCATCGACTACCAGCAGGGCGGGTTCATGTTTGCCCGCGCCGGCCACTGCCACACGCTCTACTACCACGCCCTGCGCGAAGAGGTGTTTTATTTCCAGTCGACGGGCCTGGGGCTGGGCATCATCCGCAACGAGGGCTATGAGAAGCACATCAACAACCAATTTTACGACTACGGCCCCGGCGACGTGATGGTGATTTACACCGACGGCATCGTGGAGGCCCGCGGGGCAGGGCAGGAAGAATACGGCGAAGCGCGCCTGAAGCAGCGCCTCGAAGAGTGCTATTTTCAGGGCGCTGAAGTGATTAAACAGTGCATTCTCAACGACTTGAACAGTTTCACAGCCGGTCAGCCCATTCACGACGACCAGACGCTGCTCGTCATTAAATTCAAAGCCGTCCAACCCGGACTGGCAGCCTAACGTATCGGCCTCATCATGAAAGTAAACGCTCAACCTTCCGCCGATTCCCTGTTGCTCACCCTCGACGGCGAGCTGGACGCCAGCTCGGCCGTATTGCTCGACACCGAGCTGAACAAACCCGAATTGCTCAACTTCCGCAAGGTGCTCGTCGACTGCGCCAAGCTCAGCTATATTTCTTCGGCGGGCCTGGGCGTCTTTATTTCCCACTTGCAACGGTTGCAGGACAACAACGTAAAGCTGGTGTTCTTCAACATGCAGGAAAAAGTGTTCAACGTTTTTGAAATTCTGGGGCTCGACTCGCTGATGACCATCGTACCCACCCAGGACGCCGCCCTGGCGGTGTAGCGCCCGCTTACGGCCCCGCACCCCAAGCGGAAGCCGGTAATTAACCCGTTGCTCTATAGATATCTACTCCGTTCTATAGCCAGTCCATTAACGATGAAAGACGTGCTCCGCATTGAGTGCTCGCGCCGCAACCTGCAACAGGTCCGCGACTTCGTGCGGAGTTTTTTGGCCAGCCGGGCCCTGCCCGAGTTGTTAGTCAACCAGGTGGTGCTGGCCATTGACGAGGTGGTGGCCAACTTCATCATCCACGCCAACGGCGAGGACGAGCGCCAGCACATCGACTTGCAGCTGGTGGTGGAAAACCACGACCTGAACGTGGAAATTGCCGACCATGGCAGCACCATTTTTTTGCCCGGGCCCCACCTGGCCCCCGACCTGAGCGAGTACATCCGGCAGGGCCGCAAGGGCGGCACCGGCATGGCCCTGGTGAACCGGCTGATGGACCGGGTGGAGTTTTTCACCCGTGACCACCACACCGTTTGCCACCTTAGCAAGCACTTGGTGTGAGGCCACCCAGGCCCGGCACCGGGGCCGCATCGACTGGAAATTAGTTAATTTCGCCGGCCGGTGCCGGGCCGGGCCCGGCTGATTCCTTTTCTCCTTTCCATGCACAAACGCTTTTTGCACGTCGGCACGGCCGCTGTGCTGTTCCTGGCGGGCTGCCAGGCCACCAAACCGGCCACCAAAATTCAGGCCACTGGGCCCTCCCGGCCGGGCCCCGCCGTCGAAACCCTGGGCCCCGTGGCGGTGCCGGCCAGCGAGTTTGCCTACGTGTACCGCAAAAACAACAGCACGGCCGCCGACTACGGCACCCGCCAAAGCGTGGCCGACTACCTGGAGCTGTACACCAACTTCCGCCTGAAGGTGCTCGAGGCCGAGCGCCGCGGCCTCGACACCACCCAGGCCTTCAAACGCGAGCTGGAGGGCTACCGCCAGCAGCTGGCCCAGCCCTACCTCACGGAAAAGAGCGTGACCGACCAGCTCGTGCGCGAGGCTTACGACCGCATGGGCCAGGAGGTGAGCGCGGCCCACCTTCTCGTGCGGGTGGCCCCCGACGCGGCCCCCGCCGACACGCTGGCCGCGTACCAAAAAATTATGGCCCTGCGGCAGCAAGTGGTCAGCGGGGCCGATTTCGGCACCCTGGCCCGGCAGCAGAGCGAAGACCCCTCGGCCAAAGAAAACGGCGGCAGCCTGGGGTACTTCACGGCCCTGCAGATGGTGTACCCGTTTGAAACGGCCGCCTATAAAACGCCCGTGGGGCAGGTGTCGACCCCGGTGCGCACGCGCTTCGGCTACCACCTCATCAAGGTGAACGACCGGCGGGCGGCGCAGGGCGAAATCAAAGTGGCCCACCTGATGGTGCGCGTGAACGCCCACGCCCCGGCCGCCGACTCGGTGACGGCCCGCAAGAAAATCGACGAGCTGTACGCCCGCCTGCGCAAAGGCGAGGGCTGGGACAAGCTCGTGGCGCAGTTTTCGGAAGACGCGGGCTCGGCGGCCAACGGCGGCGAGCTGCCGCCTTTCGGCACCGGCCGCATGATTCCCTCGTTCGAGGCGGCGGCTTTCCGGCTGCAAAAGCCCGGCGACATCGCCCCGCCCGTGCAGACGCCCTACGGCTGGCACGTCATCAAGCTCCTGGAAAAGCAGCCCGTGCCCACCTTCGCGGCCCTGGAAACCACGCTCAAAAGCAAGGTGGCCAAGGATTCGCGCTCGGAGATGAACCGAACCGCCTTCCTCAAGCGCATCCGGCAGGAAGACCAGTTCACGGAGATTCCGGCCGCCAAAGCCCTCGCGCTGGCGCGGGCCGACACGGCCCTGGTAGCGGGCCGCTTCCGCTACGCGGCCCCCGCCACGGCCGCCAAACCAAAGAAAAGCAAGGCCAACGCCGCCGACCACCTCGTGCTGTTCACCATCCAGCAGCGGCCTTACCTGGTGAAGGATTTCCTGCAATACGTGGCCCAGAACCAGCGCCCGCGCCCGGGGGCCCAGCCGGCCTTCGTGATGCAGCAGCTGTACGACCAGTACGTGGACCAGCGCCTGACCGACTTCGAGAAGAACGCGCTGGACACCAAGTACGAAGACTACCGGATGCTGGCCAAGGAATACCGCGACGGCATCCTGCTCTTCCAGCTGATGGACGAAAAGGTGTGGAGCAAGGCCATTGAAGACACCACCGGGCTGCAAAAATTCTTCGCGGCCAACCAAGACAAGTACCAGTGGGCCCCCCGCGCCCAAGCCACCGTGGTGAGCGCCGCCACCCCCGCCCTGCTGGCCCGCGCCCAGGCCGCCCTGAAAACCGGCCACTACCCCGTAAAAGGTGCTTTCGGGCCCGTGGCCTTCAAAGCCGGCACGGCCGTGCCTACCAAGGGCGGGGCCCTGGCCCTCGACAACCTGGCCCGCGCGTTGGCCGCCGACACGGCCGCTACGGCCGTGGCCACGCTGCGCCCCCGCCGCGCCGAGCCGGCCAGGCTGGCCGCGCAGCGCACCGCCGCCCTGGCGGCCTACCTGCGCAGCAAAGGCGTGGCCGCCCGCCGCGTGCAAACCGTGCTGCAACCGGCCACGGCCGCCGGCAGCGACGCCCGCCTGGCCCTCACCACCACCAACCCCGCCGCCGTGGAAGCGGCCCTGAACGAGGGCAACCCGCTGGGCGTGCAAATCTCGCAGCGCCTGTTTCAGAAAGGCGACAACAAGGCCGTGGACGAGGTGCTGGCCCGGGGCCCCGGCACGTATGCGGTGCAGAGGGACGGCCGCTACTACGCCATCGCCATCGCCCGCACTTTGCCCGCCGGCCCCAGGGCCCTGGCCGATACCCGCGGCCAGGCCACCAGCGACTACCAGATTTTCCTGGAAAAAGAATGGATTGCCCAGCTGCGCCAGCAGTACCCGGTGCAGGTGAACCAAGCCGAAGCAGACAAGCTGATTAATAAATAATTCGTTGATTTTTTGTGGGTTGATTTTCTGAATCGCCGCTTTTTACCAAGCCCTGGCCCGCTGGCCGGGGCTTTTGGCTGCCGGGCGGCCTGCAACCAACCGGGGGGCCCTCGGCTCCTGGCATTGCCGATGGCCGGTTTGTGGTGAAATTTACGGGCCGGTTTTGGCGTTGCTGCTTTGGGCAACGCCGGCGGCGGTAGCTTTGTGGTGCGGTGTCAACCGTTATTCTTATCGTAGTAATTGCAAGTATGCGCAACCAATTGAATCGGTTCGCGGCGGCCGGGCTGTGCGCCCTGGCCCTGCTGCTGGGCGTAGCGCCCACGGCCCACGCCCAGCTGGGCGTAGGCCGGCCCAAGGGCCAGGAGCTGCTCGACGGCATCATCGTGAAGGTGGACAACCAGATCGTGCTGCGCTCCGACGTGGAAAACATCTACGCCCAAGAGGCCGAGCGGGCCCAGGGCAAGCCCCTGTCACCGGACCTGCGCTGCAAGATTTTGCAGAGCCTGGTGCTCAACAAGCTGATGCTGGCCCGCGCCGACGTGGACTCGGTGACCGTGACCGACGCCCGCGTGAGCAGCGAGCTCGACCGCCGCATGGCCTACTTCGTGCAGCAGGTGGGCTCGGAAAAGAAGCTGGAGGAGCTGTATAATAAATCGGCGAAGGCCCTGAAAGACGACCTGCGGCCCCAGGTGAAGGAGCAGCTCGTGCAGCAGGAGATGCAGGACAAAATCACGGGCAAGCTGGCCGTGACGCCCCGCGAAGTCAACCAGTACTTCAACAAAATCCCCAAAGACAGCCTGCCCTACTACTCCACCGAGGTGGAAGTGGGCCAGATTGTGGTGCCGGCCCAGGTGAACGAGCAGGCCAAGCAGGCCGCCATTGCCAAGCTCAACGACCTGCGGGCCCAGGTGCTGGCCGGCGCCAGCTTCGAGGAGCTGGCCAAAAAATATTCGGAAGACCCGGGCTCGGCCGTCCAGGGGGGCCTGCTGGGCTTTTTCAAGCGCGGCGAGCTGGTGCCCGAGTACGAAGCGGCGTCGCGCAAGCTGGAGCCGGGGCAAATGTCGCCGGTGGTGCAGTCGCAGTTCGGCTTCCACCTCATCCAGTTCATTGAGCGCAAAGGCGACAGCTACTCCACGCGCCACATTTTGCTGAAGCCCGTGACGGGCACGGCCGACGCCAGCGCCTCGGCCAAGAAGCTGACGCGCCTGCGCACCCAAATTTTGTCCGACAGCATCAGCTTTGCCAAAGCGGCCAAGGACAACTCCAGCGACAAAGCCAGCAGCGCCAACGGCGGCCTGCTCGCCAACCGCCAGGACGGCGGCTCGCGCCTGCCCCTCGACAAGCTCGACCCGGCCATCTTCTTCACCATCGACACGATGAAGGTGGGCCACATTACCCCGCCCCTGCCCTACCGCACCGACGACGGCAAGGACGCCGTGCGCATCCTGTGGCTGAAATCGAACACCGCCCCGCACCAGGCCAACCTCAACGACGACTACCAGAAAATCGCCACCGCCGCCCTCAACGAGAAGAAGAGCAGGGCCCTGGACGAGTGGTTTGTGAAAAACCGCGGCACCGTGTACCTCGAAGTGGCCCCCGAGTATGCGCAGTGCAAGGTGCTCGACGTAGAGCTCTAGGGCCTGTCATACTGGTTCGTAGATCAGGGGCATGAGTGCGACGCGCGGCTACCCGAGTGCTGTGAAGGACGACGAATGGCCTTTTGCGGCCTTGTATCCGGCCCTGCTTCGGGAAGACGCGCCCCAGGGGCGGCACCCGTTGCGGGCCCTGTCCAACGCCTTGCCTTGCCCGGGCCGCCCCGGCTGCCAGTGGCTGCGCTGCTCCTGCCCCGGGGCCGGGTCGTCGAACGGAGCTTTGCCTGGCCGAGCCGGTTTCGCCGCTTGGCCCGCGGCTATGCGCGGCTCAGCAGCAACTTGCAGCCGCTCCACTTCGTCGTCATTACGTGCAGTAGTGTGCCCGCCGGGCACACCAACAGGGCGCAACACGCGCTAGGGGCCCTTTTTCGAGGGATGTGCAAGGAAAACACGACCAGTTGCAACAGGAGAAACAGGCGCTGGCCCAGGCCAACAAGAAGTTGCTCACAGAGGGCCCCTACTCCTTTGGCTAGGCGCAGCAGCATCGAAAGAAACTCCCCAAAACAGCGGCCGGCTTCCCCAAGTGCGTGGCCCCGACTACCCCGGCCCCGGCAGCCGAGCAGTTTATTTTGGGGTTCTCGACCCGGAAAAGTTGTTTCTTTGTCCCGAACCTCCTATATAAAGCAATGTCTTTCTTCCTTTACGGCCACAAACCCTTCTCTCACCCGCTCATGCACCAAACGCCTCGTCTTCTCCTCTCTGGCTTGGCCTTGGCCGCCGGCCTCGGCGCCTGCGGTCGCAAAGACCAAGTGGCCGGGCAAGCCGGCCAGCCCACCACGGCCACTGCTGCCACGCCGGGGGCCGCTGCAACGGCCCCCAGCGAAACCCCGCCAGCCGCGGGCGCTGCGCCAGCAGCCTTTGACGTCAGCACGGTACCCGTTTCGACGGCCAAGCTGGGCCGGTTTCCGTACATCGCCGGGTTGAAAGGCACCAGCCTCAACACCAACAACAGTAAAGAGTTTGATTTCGAGCGGGCCTACGTGTACGACGGAAAAACCCTGCTGGCCATCGAAGGCAAAGTATCGCGCCGCTTATTTGATGCGGACCGGTCGGGTGAAAACCCTAAAAAGTTGTCTGAGCTGGCAATTGATCGCAACTACGAAAACCTGCTCAAAGAGCTGGGGGCCGTGAAGGTCTGGACGGGCATCATTCCGAAGGAAGCGGTCGATAAAATCGGAAATGACGAGTTTTACAAGCACGAAGGATTCGGCACCGATATGAATAATGCCAGCGATACCTACCTCATCCGCCAGAAAGACAAAGAAATATGGGTGCAGCTGAACAGTCAGTCAGAAGGTGATTACGGGATTGATGTGGTCGAAAAAGCCGTGATGCCCACACTAACTACCGTGATGCCCGCCGCCGACTTAAAAAAAACCCTGGAAGCGGATGGGCACGTAGCCCTCTACCTCAATTTCGACACGGATAAAGCCACCCTGCGCCCCGACGCCCAGCCCACGCTGGCCGAAGTGCAGAAACTGCTCGCCGACAGCCCCAACCTGCGCCTGGCCGTGCAGGGGCACACCGACAACACCAGCACCCCCGCCCACAACCAGCAGCTGAGCGAAGCCCGCGCCCAAGCGGTGGTAGCGTCGCTTGCGCAGGCCGGCATCGCGGCCAGCCGCCTGCAAGCGGCCGGTTTCGGCCAAACCAAGCCCTTGGCCGAGAACACGACGGAAACGGGCAAGGCCAAAAACCGCCGCGTCGAGCTGGTAAAAATGTAGCGGCCCGGCCCCTGCAAGCCGGTCATCAAAATTTGCCTTTCCCGTGTTGGCTCCGGGCCCTCACGCCGCGCGGCACGAGGGCCCTCCCCTGCTCCGCGTTTCAAAATTTCCGCCGCTCCCTTCCGTAGCATGATCAACGACAAAGACGCCGCCGACGCCCTCGCGGCCCATTACCAGGCGCTGCGCCGCGAAATCGGCAAGGTCATCGTGGGCCAGGACGAGGTGGTGCGGCTGGTGCTCACGGCCGTGTTTGCCCAGGGCCACTGCCTGCTGGTGGGCGTGCCGGGCCTGGCCAAAACCCTGCTCATCCAAACCATTGCCGACGCCCTGGACCTGTCGTTCAACCGCATTCAGTTCACGCCCGACCTGATGCCCAGCGACATCGTGGGCTCGGAGACGCTGACCCAGCAGCGCGAGTTTCAGTTCGTGAAGGGCCCCATCTTCGCCAACCTCGTGCTGGCCGACGAAATCAACCGCACGCCGCCCAAAACCCAGGCCGCCCTGCTCGAAAGCATGCAGGAATACGCCGTGACCGTGGCCGGGCAGCGCTACCCGCTGGCGCGCCCGTTCTTCGTGCTGGCCACCCAAAACCCCATCGAGCAGGAAGGCACCTACCCGCTGCCCGAGGCCCAGCTCGACCGCTTCATGTTCAACGTGCAACTCGGCTACCCCAGCTACGCCGAGGAGCTGAGCATCGTAAAAAACACGACCTCCGACCACCAGCCCACCGTGAACAAAGTGCTCACGGCCGCCGAAATCCAGGCGTACCAGGCCCTGGTGCGCCGCGTGCCCGTGGCCGACAACGTGGTGGAATACGCCGTGGGCCTGGTGCACAAAACCCGCCCCGCCGGCGAGCGGGCCGCGCCCCGCGCCCAGCAATTGCTGGAGTGGGGCGCCGGGCCCCGGGCCTCGCAGTACCTGGTGGTGGCGGCCAAGTGCAACGCCCTGCTCAGCGGCAAGTACTCGCCCGACATCGAGGACGTGCGCGCCGTGGCCCTGCCCATCCTGCGCCACCGCTTGGTGCGCAACTTCAAAGCCGAGGCCGAGGGCGTGACGGTGGAGCAGATTATTAAAGAGTTATTGTAGCACTTTAGCACGCCACGCTTCGGCTGCGCTCAGCATGGCGTTCTTTTTTCCCGCTAAAAATATGGAAGCCCAAGCCTACTACCAGCAATTTGAGCGCAACGTGCGCATCATCCTCGACGCCCTGGCCGCCGGGCTCGACCTGCGCTCCACGGCCCTCGCCACCAGCCTGCCCCTCGAGGTGTACGTGCTGTGCGAGGTGCTGAACCAGGGGGCCGGCGAGCACTTCCGCCTCGGCAGCGAGGGCGTGGCGCGGCTGGCCGAGTTTCAGCAGCAGTTCATGCAGCACGAGGGCCCCGCCCTGGCGTCCATCGAACGCATCCTGGCCGACAAGCGGGCCCTGATGCACACCCCCGAAGGCCGCGTGCTGACCAAGGAAATGCTCATCCGCCGCCTCGAATTCTTCAACGAAGCCGCCCGCCAGGTGAACGTGATGCGCACCCAGCACGCGCTGGGCAGCCCCCGGCAGTACGCCGGGCAATAGCGCGAATGCGTTTTCATTGCGCGTACGAACCGGGGAACCTCACCCCCGCCGAATACCGCCTACCGATGGTAAAACCGCGTTGGAGCAGTTTCCCGAACGCTGAACGGCTTTGATTGCTGGCGGCGATTGCAACGATTGAGACGCGAAGGGTTGCGTCTCTACCACCGTTCACGGGCATTCAACCTGTAGAGACGCGACCCTTCGCGTCTCAATCGCTGAACGATGGCCGTTCAGCGTTCGCGAAACGGCCGTAGAGACGCGACCCTTCGCGTCTCAATCGCTGAACGATGGCCGTTTGTTTTGGGGACGGACGCTCAATGCCTGAAGGCTGGAAGGCTGGCCCCGGGCGCAGCGGCGGGGGCCCTCGCCTGCGGTGGCACCGGCTATGTTGCCGCCGGTTTGGCGTTTCACCGAAACCACGCCGGCCCCGGGGCCCGTACATTCCGCCATGCCGCTGCCGCGTACCCCGCTCCTTACCGCCCGCCTGCTGCTGCGCCCCTACGAGCCGGCCGACGCCGCCGTTTTTTTCGAGCTGCTGCACCGCGACCGCGACCGCCTGCACGCCTCCTTTCCCGACCGCTTGCAGGCCGTGGCCGCCGCCACCGGGGCCCCCGCCGCCCTGGCCGCCTTCGCCGCCGACTGGGAAAGCGGGCGCTTCTACGTGCTGGGCATCTGGCACGGCACCACCGGGGCCTACCTCGGCGACATCTGCCTGATGCCCCAGGCCGGGGGCCAGGCCGAAATCGGCTACTATTTGGCGCAGGAAGCCGAGGGGCAGGGCTATGCCCGCGAGGCGCTGGGGGCCGTCTGCCGGTTCGGGTTCGACGCGGTGCGGGCCCGGCGCTTGCTCATCCGCTGCTTCGACGACAACGCCCGGGGCCAGGCCGTGGCGCTGGCCGCCGGCTTCCGGCCCGAAACGCCGCCCGCGCGCTTCGCCTG
>JANXOE010000275.1 GCA_025353745.1 Hymenobacter sp. | reverse complement strand
TCAATCAATCTTCAACACCGCCAGGAAGGCTTCCTGCGGAATCTCCACCGAGCCCACGGTGCGCATCCGTTTCTTGCCCTCCTTCTGCTTTTCGAGCAGCTTGCGCTTGCGGCTGATGTCGCCGCCGTAGCACTTGGCAATTACGTTTTTGCGCAGGGCCTTGATGGTTTCGCGGGCGATGATTTTCTGGCCGATGCTGGCCTGGATGGCGATGTCGAACATCTGGCGGGGCAGCAGCTCGCGCAACTTTTCGCAGAGGCGACGGCCCCAGTCGTAGCTTTTCGAGCGGTGCACGATGGCCGAGAGGGCGTCGACTTTTTCGCCGTTCAGCATCACGTCCAGCTTCACCATGTCCGACTCGCGGAAGCCGATCAGCTCGTAGTCGAGCGAGGCGTAGCCGCGGCTGATGGACTTGAGCTTGTCGAAAAAGTCGAACACGATTTCCGAGAGCGGCAGCTCGAAGCTCATTTCCACCCGCTCCGACGTCAAATAAGACTGGCCTTTGATGATGCCGCGCTTGTCCATGCACAGCGTGATGATGGCCCCCACGTACTCCGAAGCGGTGATAATCTGCGCCTTGATGTACGGCTCCTCAATGGTTTTAATCAGGTTCGGCTCCGGCATCTCGCTCGGGGCGTTGATGGTCAGCAGCTGGTCTTTCGTGCCGATGGCGTGGAACTGCACGCTCGGCACGGTGGTGATGACCGTCATGTTGAATTCGCGCTCCAGGCGTTCCTGCACGATTTCCATGTGCAGCATTCCCAAAAAGCCGCAGCGGAAGCCGAAGCCCAGCGCCACCGACGTTTCGGGCTCCCACACCAGCGAGGCGTCGTTGAGCTGGAGCTTTTCCATGCTCGAGCGCAGCTCCTCGTACTCGGTGGTGTCGACCGGGTAGATGCCGGCGAACACCATCGGCTTCACGTCGGCGAAGCCCTGGATGGCCTCCGGCGTGGGGTTGTGCACGTGGGTGATGGTGTCGCCCACCTTCACCTCGCGGGCTTCCTTGATGCCCGAGATGAGGTAGCCCACGTTGCCGGCGCGCATTTCCTGGCGCGGCTCCTGGTTCAGGCCCAGGATGCCGATTTCGTCGGCCCCGTACTCCTTGCCCGTCGCCATAAAGCGCAGCTTGTCGCCCTTGCGCATCGTGCCGTTTTTGATGCGGAACAGCACCTCGATGCCCCGGTACGAGTTGAACACCGAGTCGAAAATCAGGGCCTGCAAGGGCGCTTCCGGGTCGCCTTTGGGGGCCGGCACGCGCTCCACGATGGCGTTGAGGATGGCTTCGATGCCAATGCCAGCCTTGCCCGAGGCGTGGATGATGTCTTCCGGCTTGCAGCCGATCAGGTCCACGATTTCGTCGGTTACCTCCTCCGGCATGGCGTGGGGCAAATCGATTTTGTTGAGGACGGGAATGATTTCCAAGTCGGCCCCGATGGCAAGGTACAGGTTGGAAATCGTTTGGGCCTCAATACCTTGCGAAGCGTCCACGATCAGCAGGGCCCCTTCGCAGGCGGCGATGCTGCGGCTCACTTCGTAGCTAAAATCGACGTGGCCGGGCGTGTCGATCAGGTTCAGCGTGTAAATCTCCCCTTTGTAGGGAAACTGCATCTGGATGGCGTGGCTCTTGATGGTGATGCCCCGCTCGCGCTCCAGGTCCATGTTGTCGAGCAGCTGGGCCTGCATGTCGCGCTTGGCCACCGTGCTCGTGAATTCTAGCAGGCGGTCAGCCAGCGTGCTCTTGCCGTGGTCGATGTGGGCAATGATGCAAAAGTTGCGGATATTCTTCACAGAGGGCTATTTTTCAGACAACGAAGGTACGGCGAAACCGGTGCCAACGCTAACGGCCGGGGCCCTGGGCGTAGCGGGGCGGCGGCAACGGGGCGGGCGGCCGGCTTTTCGCCGGCTGCCCGCTAATCGTTGCGCCGGTTCAAGGGCCCCGGGAGCCCGTTCAACCGATTCAACGATTACCGGGCAGCCGGCGAAAAGCCGGCCGCCCGGCCCCGCTACGCCACGAGCTGGTTGCAGCCGCGCACGTCGGAATTATCCATCCGGCCCAGCACTTCAAACGAGCCGTCGGCGTGCTGCCGGGCTAAATCTTTGGTTTCGATGAAAGCACACGAGTCGATGTTGGCCAGATCGATAACGTTGAGGGCCCCGTCGTGGCGGCGCTCGGCCACGTCGAACGGGTCGGCGGGGTCGCGCAGCAGCACGCGCAGCGGCGGCGGGCTGTGGAAGCGCCCGTCGCCGAGCGAATACGCCTGGCTGAGCAGCTCCGTCATGCCGTACTCGGAGTGGACGCCGGCGGGCCCGAACGCCCGCTGCAATTCCTGGTGCAGCTCCTCACGGATCATCTCCCGGCGGCGCCCCTTCATGCCGCCGGTTTCGAGCACGGTGAGGCCTTGCAGCTCCGGCGCCGGCCCGGCTTCGGCGGCCAGGTCGAGCAGGGCGTAGCTCACGCCGAGGAGCAGCACGCGGCGCGCGGGGTCGGCCCGGGCGGCGGCCAGGGCCCGGCGCAGGGCCCCGTGGTCGTGCAGGAAAAACGCCGGCTGGCTTTGCCCCGAGCGCCGGGCGAAGTCGTCGACCATCGCCACCAGCGACGACTGCCCCTGCTCCAAATAAGAAGGCAGCAGGGCCAAGAACGTCCAGCCCGGGAGGGCCCCGTAGTACCGCTCGAAAATGCGGGCCGCGTTGGCACGGTACAACGCGGGGTCGCGGAGCTGGTGGCGGCTGCGGTTTTGGCGGGTGGTGCCGCTGCTCAGGAATTCTTCTTGGGGGGCCCAGGCGGCGGGCTCGGTGCGCACGTCGTGGGTTTTGAAAAACTCGATGGGCAGAAAAGGGATGTCGGCCAGGCGCTGCACGGCCCCCGGGGCGCGGCCCAGCCGGTGCAGGTAGGCGGCGTAGGGCGGGCAGTGCGCGGCCTGGTGGCGGAACAGGGCCAGGGCCGCCGCCTCAAACGTGGCGTCGGACACGGCGGGCAGCTGGCGCAGGAACTCGGCGCGGAAACTCATTGGCGGGCGAAGGGGTTAGCAGGGCACAACAAAACCGGGCCGGCTTCGTTGCGAAAAACGTACATTCGGGCCCTTTCCGGGCGGGCCCGGCGACCGGGCCCGCTGGTTTGGCTCTCGTATTTATTTCTACTTATGCGCACTCTATTTTACTCGCTACGCCTGGCCGGGCTGTTGCTGATTGTGGGCGGGGCCGTCAGCAGCTGCCTCAACCCGCCCGACTATCCGGACACGCCCTCCATTGGCGACGCGACTATCGCCTTGCAGCAGCGGCTGGCCGGCAGCCAAGGCATACGCGACTCGCTGGTCCTCCGCATTTCGTATCAGGACGGCAACGGCGATTTGGGC
>JANXOE010000263.1 GCA_025353745.1 Hymenobacter sp. | reverse complement strand
GCCGCCACGCGCTGGCCCAGCAGCTGGCGCAGCTCGTCGAGGTTTTCCTTGGTTTGGGCTGACACGAACACCACCGGGTCGTGCAGCTTGGCCATGTAGGTGGCTTGGAGCTGGGCCAGGGGCGGGCGGGCGTTGGTTTCGCGCTCCGCCGCGGCGGCTTCGGCGGCGAAGTCGTCGGCCGGGATTTCGTCGGGCCGGTACTGGTCGATTTTGTTGAACACGAGCAGCAGCGGCTTGTCGGCGGCCCCGATTTCGATCAGCGTGTCGTTCACCACCTGGATTTGCTCCTCGAAACCGGGGTGCGAAATGTCCACCACGTGCAGCAGCAAGTCGGCTTCGCGGATCTCATCCAGCGTGCTTTTGAAGCTCTCGATGAGCTTGGTGGGCAGCTTGCGGATGAAGCCCACCGTGTCGGAGAGCAGGAAGGGCGTCGCGTCGAGCACCACCTTGCGCGTGGTGGCGTCGACGGTGGCAAAGAGCTTGTTTTCGGCGAACACCTCGGCCTTGCCGAGCACGTTCATCAGCGTGCTTTTGCCCACGTTGGTGTAGCCCACCAGGGCCACGCGCACGGTGCCGCCGCGGGCCTTGCGCTGGGTGTGGGCCTGCTTGTCAAGGGTTTCGAGCTTCTCTTTGAGGAAAGCAATCCGGTCGCGCACGATGCGGCGGTCGGTTTCGATTTCCGTCTCGCCGGGGCCCTTCATGCCCACGCCGCCGCGCTGCTTGTCCAAGTGCGTCCAGAGGCCGGTGAGGCGGGGCAGCAGGTACTGGTACTGGGCCAGCTCGACCTGCGTGCGGGCGGTGGCCGACTTGGCGCGCAGGGCAAAAATGTCGAGGATCAGCAGCGAGCGGTCCACGATTTTCACCAGCAGCTCGGCCTCCAGGTTGCGCAGCTGCGACGGCGAGAGGTCGTCGTCGAACACCACCATGCTCGAGCCCTCGTGCTTCACGTAGGCCTTGATTTCGGCCAGCTTGCCCTCGCCCACGTAGGTGCGGATGTCGGGTTTTTCGAGGCGCTGCACGAAGCGCTGGGTGGCGGTGGCCCCGGCCGTTTCCACCAGAAAGGCCAGCTCGTCGAGGTATTCGGCGGTTTGGGATTCGTTTTGGCGGCGCGGGGGCACGCTCACCAGCACGGCGGTTTCGCGCTCCAGGGCCGTGGCGTGGATGCGGCTTTTGCCGGTGCCGGCCGAGGCGTGGGCCTGGGTAGAATCGGTGCTGTAGCTGCGGGTGCTGCCGGTGCTCCGGCTGTTCGAATTGGGTTTGTTGGCCATGTTAAGGAAGAAACGTCGGTTTCCGGTAATCGGTTGTGGGGCGCCGCCGGGGCCCTATTTCAGCGTGAGCGTGTACGCCACCACCGCCGCTACCTGGGCGGCGGTGAGCTTGGTTTTGAAAGCCGGCATCTTGCCCAAGCCATTGGTGACGAGGTAGCTGCGCCCAAAGTCGTTGAGGTTGCTTTTGGTGAGGTCGTGGGCCCCGTTGCGGCCCAGGCGGCCGTCGGGGCCGTGGCAGCGCACGCAGTTTTGCTGGAAAATAATTTTGCCCGGCGGCACCGGCGGCGCGGCCCGCAACCCGGCGGGCCCGAACGCGCATACAAACAACAACAAACGACGCGTCATGCTTCGATAACAAAGATTACGCCTGCAAAGGTCGGCGCGGCCGCGCAGTTGTCCCGACCTTTGCCCAATATTGAGCAAGGGAGCCCCGGGCGCCGCGGCCCGCCGCCGGTGCCCGCTCCCTTGCCCGCCCACAGATTGTCCCGAATGCGCGTCGCCCTCGTCATCAACACCAGCTGGAACATTTGGAATTTCCGCGCCGGCCTCGTCCGGGCCCTGCAAGCCGCCGGCCACGAAGTGCTGGCCATCGCCCCGCCCGACGACTACTCCGCGCGCCTCGAAACCGAGCTGGGCTGCCGCTACGTGCCCGTCCGGATGGAAAACAAGGGCACCAACCCCGCCAAAGACGCCCAGCTCACCCGCCGCTTTTATAAGATTTACCGCCGCGAAAAGCCCGACGTGGTGCTGCACTACACCATCAAGCCCAACATCTACGGCACGCTGGCCGCGCGGCTGGCGGGCGTGCCCAGCATCAACAACGTCAGCGGGTTGGGCACGGTGTTCCTCGTCCCCAACCTCGTGAGCCGGGTGGCCCTGGGCCTGTACCGGGTGGCGTTCCGCTACCCGCGCCAGGTGTTTTTTCAGAACGCCGACGACCGCCGGCTCTTCGTGCAGCGCGGGCTGGTGCGGGCCGCCATCGCCGGCCTGCTCCCCGGCTCGGGCGTGGACACGGCGCGGTTCCGGCCGGCCGCCGCGTTCGGGCGCAACGCGCCGTTTGTGTTCCTGATGGTGGCGCGCGTGCTCTACGAAAAGGGCATCGAGGAATATTTTGAAGCCGCCCGGCTTGTGCGCCAGGCCGTGCCCGGCACGCGGGTGCAGCTGCTCGGGGCCCTCGACGAGGCCGGCGGCGTGGGCGTGCCCCGCGCCACGTTCGAGGGGTGGCTGGCGGCCGGTGACATCGAGTACCTGGGCCGCTCCGACGACGTGGCTGCCCACCTGCACCGCGCCGACTGCGTGGTGCTGCCCAGCTACCGCGAAGGCACGCCCAAAACCCTGCTCGAAGCCGCCGCCTGCGGCAAGCCCCTGGTGACCACCGATGTGCCCGGCTGCCGCGACACCGTGCTCGACGGCCAAAGCGGCTACCTCTGCCAGGTGCGCTCGGGCCCCGACCTGGCCGCCAAAATGCTGCGAATGCTGCACCTGCCCGCCGCCGAGCTGGAGCAGATGGGCCGGGCAGGCCGCCGCCTGGCCGAAACGAGGTTCGACGAGCAGCTCGTATTTGCCCAGTACCTGCAAGCGGTGGCCGCCATCGAAAAAAAGTAACCCGGCGGCCCGCTTCGCCCTCTTAATTTTGCCCTTCTATGCAAGTGAAATCCTATGCCCTGGCCGGTCCGGTCGAATTCATTCCGCGCCTGTTCGGCGACCCGCGCGGCGTCTTTTACGAAACCTTCAGCGCCCGCCTGATGCAGGACAACGGCCTGCCCGCCGGCCTCGACTGGGTGCAGGACAACCAGAGCAAGTCGCAGCCGGGGGTGCTGCGGGGCCTGCACTTCCAGCGGCCGCCCCACGCCCAGGCCAAGCTGGTGCGCGTGGCCCAGGGCCGGGCCCTCGACGTGGTGGTGGACCTCCGCCGCGGCTCGCCCACCTACGGCCAGCACCTGGCCGTGGAGCTGAGCGCCGCGCTGGGCAACATCTTTTACGTGCCCGTGGGCTTTGCCCACGGCTTCGTGGCGCTGGAAGAAGACACGCTCTTCCTCTACAAATGCTCGGATTATTACGCCCCGGCGGCCGAAGGCGGCTTGTGCTGGAACGACCCGGCCCTGGGCATCGATTGGGGCGTGGACGCCCCCGTCATCTCGCCCAAAGACGCCCTCCTGCCCACGCTGGCCGATTTCGACAGCCCGTTCTGAGCGCCGTCAGCAGGGCGTGCTTGGCCGGTTGCCCGCCGTCGGCGGGGCCGGGGCCCTGGTCACTGATGGTCGGTTACAGCAGCTCCACGAGCGTTTCCAGGGCCATGCCGCGGCTGCCCTTCACCAGCACCTGCCGGCCGGTGAGCTGCTGGGCGGCCAGCCACGCGGCGGCTTCGGCCTTGGTGGCGAAGTGGCGGGCCCCGGGGCCCAGCGCGGCGCGGGCGCGGGCCATTTCGGGGCCCACCAGCAGCACGGCGGGCAGGGGCAGGCCGGCCAGCAGCTCGCCCAGGGCGCGGTGCTCGGCGGCGGCGTCGGGGCCCAGCTCGAACATGTCGCCGAGGATGACCAGCTTGCCCAGCCCGGCTGCTGGCCGCTCGGCAAAGCTGCGCAAGGCGGCGGCCATGCTGCTGGGGTTGGCGTTGTAGGCGTCGAGCACCAGCTCGTTGCCGCGGGCGGTGCGCACCAGCTGCGAGCGGTTGTTTTGGGGGTTGTAGGCGGCCAGGGCGGCGGCCACGTCGTCCAGCGGCACCCCGAAAAACCGGCCCACGGCGGCCGCGGCGGCCAGGTTGGGGAAGTTGTAGCCGCCGGTGAGGCGAACGGCCACGTCGGGGCCGGCGGGGCCCAGGCGCAGCGCCACGGCGGGGTTGGCGGCGAGCAGGGTGGCGGGGAAGTCGTCGGCCGGGGCGGGGTAGGTGCGGCGGCGGGCCACCCCGGCGGCGCGGGCCGCCACCTGCGCGTCGAGGGTGTTGACGAACGCCAGGCCGTCGTTATCACGCAGGTAATCAAATAATTCTCCCTTGCCCAGGGCCACGCCCTCGGCCCCGCCGAAGCCTTCGAGGTGGGCCTTGCCGATGTTGGTGAGCAGGCCGTGGGTGGGGGCCGCCCACTGGCAGTAGGCCGCGATTTCGCCCCGGTGGTTGGCCCCCATCTCCACCACGGCGAAGTCGTGCTCGTCGAGCCGCAACCGCAATAAAGTCAGCGGCACGCCGATGTGGTTGTTGAGGTTGCCGAAGGTGGCCAGCACGCGGAACCTTTTGGCCAGCACGGCCGTGAGCAGCTCCTTGGTGGTGGTTTTGCCGTTCGAGCCGGAGATGGCCAGCACCGGCCCGGCAAACTGCTGCCGGTGGTGGGCCGCCAGCGCTTGCAGGGCCCCCAGCGGGTCGGGGGTGAAGAAATAGCGGGCGTCGGCGGCGGCCAGCGCGGCGTCGTCCACCACGGCCAGGCGGGCGCCTTGGGCCAGGGCCCCGGCGGCAAAGTCGGCGCCCCGGAAGCTGGGGCCGTTCAGGGCAAAAAACACCGTGCCCGGCTGGGGCTGGCGCGAGTCGGTGCTGACGAGGCCGCGCGCGGC